>JBLMWU010000027.1:0-31798 GCA_050257395.1 Gemmatimonadota bacterium
CCATCCCAGGGAATCCGCGCAGTTTCGGCGGGCAGGCCGGTAATGAGGCCAAACAGGTCCCACGGCATCTGCTCGGCGATGTCCGGCGGTATCCACCCGGCGAGGCTGTCCTTCCAATCCGGGCCCGACAGCCGATCCCGGATAGTAGCCGCGCAGCGGGCCGTGCCGTAACGGGGCGCCACGCCGAACCTGGCGTGCCAGAGCACGTGATCCCAATGAGGATGGGTCGAGAAGCCCGCCACAGCGGTCTGGCCCGCATCGGACAGGTCGTTCGCCAGGCAGGCCATCTCGGAGCCGTATATCCCGGCATCGATGAGCAACACGCCAGCCCGGCCTTGCACGGCAACGGCGTTGCTCTGGCAGAACTCGCTCTCGTGGATCAGCACACCCTCCGCGACTTGCCTTAGCACGGTGCCCCCTTCCGCTTGTGGTTTTGCAGCCACTTGCCGAGACGGTAGTACCTGCAAGAGTTCATGGACGAGCTTCGCCACTCGCTGCTTGGCGTGGTGGTCAACAGGCCCTCGGTGTGGCCTGACCGATGATTCTTGTGCGCCGTGCTGGTCTGTACGCCGAGTACAGGCTCACGGGAGGCTGACGCCATGCGGAAACTGACCTTCGGCATGAACATGAGCGTGGACGGCTACATCGCCGCGCCCGGCGACGACCTCGGCTGGAGCATGCCGAGCGACGAGCTGTTCCAGTGGTGGTCCGACCGGGTGGACGCGACGGGCCTGGCGCTGTACGGGCGCAAGCTGTGGGAGACGATGAGCTCCCACTGGCCGACCGCCGACAAGCAGCCGGGTGCCACACCGGCGGCGATCGAGTTCGCCGGCCGATGGCGGGACATGCCGAAGGTGGTGTTCTCCTCTACGACCAGCACGGTCGACTGGAACACCCGTCTGGTCGCCGGCGACGCGGTCACCGAGATCACCAGGCTCAAGGCCGACGACGGCGGCCCCATGGACATCGGCGGTGCCACACTCGCCGCGGCGGCCATGCGGGCCGGGCTGATCGACGAGTACGCGATCGTCACCCATCCGGTCCTGGTGGGCGGCGGCACGCCGTTCTTCACGGCCCTGGACAACTGGGTGAACCTGAGCCTGGTAGAGACCCGGACGTTTCCCGACGGCGTGGTGCTGACCAGGTACGAGACCAGGCGCTGAGTGCCCGACGGCGGATCATCGCGGGCTTCGGGCCACCCAAGGATCTCGTGGCGCCGTGTTCCGAGGCGATCGTGACGTTCCCTGCCGGATCCTGTTCTTCAGACGATCCGTCCGGATAGGGATCCCCTACGGACCCTGCCACGAATTCTGACGCACTCCAGGCTGGACTTATAGAACGTTCGTTCGACTGATCTGCTATTCTGCGACCATGGCCGCATATCTGCCGCCTGGCTGGCCGGCCGGGGTGCATCCGCCGGGAAGCGAGGGGTTCGAGCGGACCGCGGTGGCCTGGCTGCTGGATGTGGTCCCGCCGGACTTCCGGCTGTACGGCGTTCTGCGGCGGCACCCGGTCGCGCTCGCCACCATGGCCAGGCACCACGTGGCGGCCTGCGTGGAAGGCGCGCGGGACGGCTACCGGACCGCGCGGACCGAGCTGGGCGGCGAGCTGCCCCCGCCCGGGGTCGAGGCGGTGCTGGCCGCCTACCGCAAGGAAGGCAAGCGGCTGGTCGCCACCGCCAGCGCCGTGGACCTCATCTTGCGGGCCCTCCGCGGTGAGGCACCGCACGGCGAGGGCCCGCGTGGCGCGGCCTCCGGCGCTGTGGCTCCCCGGGGTGAGCCACGGCGGGCCCGGGCCGCGCAAGGAGCGGATGCCGGCCCGGGAGCCGGAGGAGCCGCACAGGGAGCCGGAGCCGCGCAGGGAGAGACGCCACGGGCCCGGCCCGCGCAAGGAGGGACGTCGCGGGCCCGGCCCGCGCAGGCCGGCACGCCGCAGGCTGACGCGCCGCAGGCTGGCGCGCCGCAGGCCGGCGCGCCGCAGGCCGGCACGCCGCAGGCCGGTGCACCGCGGTCCGGGGCGGCGGCGCGGGGCAAGGCACCGAGTGCCGAGAAGGCAGCCCGTACCGGGAAAGCTCCCCGTGCCGGGAAGGCTCCGCGCGGCGAGAAAGCGCAGAGTGACGGGAAGGCACGGCCCGGCGGGAAAGCACCGCGCGGCGAGGCCGCCGTGAGCCGCCGCCAGCCGTCCTGACCGGCGCCGGGAACCGTCACCCGGCGCGGGCCGGGCAGCGCGGGCCGGGCAGCGCGGCCGCGGACCGCTACCCGGCGCGGCCGGGCAGCGGGACGCTGGTCAGTGCCAGCCCAAGCCGGGCAGCCAGGTCGGCAACGAGCGCCGCGGCGTCCCGCGGCAGCCGTTCGCCCTGCGCGCACCCGGCCGCGAGCACACCCACGGTCCCGCCCGGTCCCGCGAACGGGAAGCACCAGGCCGCATCGGCTGCCAGCGCCGCCGCGCCGTCCGGGCAGCCCGCGTCACCGGCGTCCCCCGTCATGCCCGCGAGCGACCAGTGCCACGCCGCGCGCGACCCGGACCGCGGCAGCCGCTGGCCGGGCACGGTGGCGCCCTCGCACAGCCGGTCCAGCACCCAGGTGAGCGCCGGCGCCCGGGCCTCATCCAGATGCCGGGCGTAGGCGGTGCGCAGCCCCTGGCCCGTCCCGGGCAGCAGCACCGCGCACCAGCTTGCCAGCCGGGGCACCACGGCTTCCCCGATCATGGCCATGACCTTGTCCTGCCCGAGGTCACCGGCGAGCAGGTCGCGGGCGATCGCCAGGGCGCTGATCCGGTCCCGCCGGATCCGGTCCAGGTCGCTGAGCCGGGCACGTTCCAGGGCGGGGCCGGTCCGGTCGGCGAGCTCCTGCAGCCGGGCGGCCTCGCCGTCCCGGAAGCTCTGCGGCTGCGCCTTGGTGGCGGCCAGCAGCCCGGTCACCCGGCCGTCCACCACGAACGGGACGGTGATCACCGACGGCGACGGGCCCGCCGGGACGGTTCCGGCGGCCGCGCGCAGCCGCAGCTCGCCGTCCTCGTCGGCCAGCAGCGCGCAGGCGGCGTCCGCGCCGACAGCGGTGCGCGCCGATTCGACCGTGGCCTGCAGCAGCTCCTGGTAGCCGGGCCCGCCGGGCGGCCGGCTGCCCAGCGCGCCCAGGGCCGCCCCGGCCGGCTGGGCGGCGGGCGGGCTCCCGGGCGAGGCCAGCGCCTGCCGGATGGCCGCGGTCAGCGCGGCGGGCCCGGACGGGCTCCCGTCCGCCTGGCCGTCGTCCAGTCCTTCGGCCAGGGCCGCGCCCGGCCCGCCGAGCCCGATCCGGAACCACACCGCCTTGGCGGTCCGGCCGTAGGTGACCCCCCAGGCCGACGCGAGCGCGGACGGCAGCAGGAGGCCGCGCCCGCTGGTCCGCTCGGTCGGGCCCCGGTCGGTCTCCGGCGGCTCGGGCACCAGGCTGGCGGGCTGGCTGTCGCGGACCACGACCTCCACGTTGTCGTCCGCGAGCCTGCACGTCACCTGCACCTGGGTGCCCGCGTGCACGACGGCGTTGGTCACCAGCTCACTGGTCAGCAGGACGGCATCGTCCACCAGCCCGTGACCGTCGGCGTCACCGCCGGTCACGACCCAGGACTGAAGCGTGTCGCGCACGAAGCGGCGCGCGGCAGCCGCAGCCATCGGCTCAGGCTGGTACGCGGCCGTCGCGACGAGCTTGTCCGGTCCCTCCACGTGGCCTCTTGGGTCTATCGCCGGGCCGCCCGCGGCGTGGCTATACCAGATTTCGCGGGCAGGCACTAAAGGACTCGCCGCCTGGGGCCCAGGCGGACCATCCCATCGTGACAGACGCGGGAACGGTTTCCAGCCGGATCACACAGGATGGTCGCGTGTCGCGACCGGCCGTGACCACCCGTTACCCTCCGTATACTCTCGGACAACCTTTGCGGGCACCCCGGCGACCACGCAGTGGTCAGGCACCACGCCCCGGACGACCGAGCCGCCCGCTACCACCACGTTGCGCCCGATCTGGGCGCCTGGCAGCACGATCGTCCCGGCGCCGAGCCAGCTCCCGGCGCCGATGAACACCGCGTTGTTGACCGGCCACTGCCGCCCGATCGGCAGATCCGGGTCGTCATAGGCGTGGTTCTGGTCGGTGATGTAGACGTAGGGCCCGGTGTAGACGTCGTCGCCGATCACGATGGACTGGTGGGCGACGATGTGGCTGCCCCGGCCGATGACGCACCGGTCGCCCACCTGCAGCACCGGCGCGAAGAGCTCGAGGTCCTGCTCCGGCACCATGCCCGCGCAGAGCGTGACGTGGTCGGCGATCATGGTGTCGCGGCCGATCTCCATCCACCGTTCGCCGTAGACGGTGCCGGGCGGGAACGCCATCATCGACCCGCTGCCGAAGGCGCGGAACGCCTGCCCGGCGGGCGTGTCAGCGGTGATGACGCCGGCCTGCTGGGCCCGCCGCCAGGCCCGGTGCACCAGCCGCCAGGCCAGCGCGCGGCGTCGCCTGGCGAGCGCATCCATGGGGGACATGACCGATCAGGTTACCGGAGCGTAGGGGCTGCCCAGCAGTATCTGCCCGGCCGCGGGCGGGCTATCCGGCCGGGGCGGCGGACACCACGGGCAGCTGGCGTCCCGGGCCCGCCCGGCCGGCCGCCGCCAGCTGGCCGCAGGCCCCGTCGATCTGGCTGCCCCTGGTGTCACGGATGGTCACCGGCACCCCTCTGGCCTCCAGCCGGGCCACGAACTCGCGGGTGGCCGCGGGAGTGGAGGCCGTCCAGCGCGAGCCGGGGGTCGGGTTGAGCGGGATCAGGTTCACGTGCGCCAGCCGGCCCGCCAGCAGCCCGGCCAGCGCGTCGGCCCGCCAGGCCTGGTCGTTGACGTCGCGGATCAGGGCGTACTCGATGGACACCCGGCGGCCGGTGACCGCCGCGTAGTCCCAGGCGGCGGCCAGCACCTCCGCCACCTGCCAGCGCCTGTTCACCGGCACCAGCTCGTCGCGCAGCCCGTCGTCCGGCGCGTGCAGCGACACCGCCAGGGTCACCGACAGCCCCTCGGCGGTGAGCTTGCGCATGGCCGGGACCAGGCCGACGGTGGAGACCGTGACCGACCGCTGGGAGATCCCCAGCCCGCCGGGCACCGGGTCGGTCAGCCGCCGCACCGCCGCCACCACCCGCTGGTAGTTGGCGAGCGGCTCGCCCATGCCCATGAACACGATGTTGGAGACCCGCCCCGGGCCGCCCGCGATCTCGCCACGGGCCAGCGCCCGCGCCCCCGCGACCACCTGGGCCACGATCTCGGCGGTGGACAGGCTCCTGGTGAGGCCCGCCTGGCCGGTGGCGCAGAACGGGCAGGCCATCCCGCAGCCGGACTGCGAGGACACGCACATCGTCACCCGGCCCGGGTAGCGCATCAGCACCGATTCCACGAACGCGCCGTCAGCCGCCCGCCAGAGGGTCTTGCGGGTCATGCCCTGGTCACAGGACAGCTCCCGCTCCGCCGTGAGCAGCCGGGGCAGCAGCGCGGCGGCCAGCGGGCCGCGCACGGCCGCGGGCAGGTCGGTCATGGCGGCGGGATCATCTGTCAGCCGCCCGAAGTAGTGGCGCGACAGCTGGTCCGCCCGGAACGGCGGCTCGCCCAGCGCGGCGACCGCGGCCCGCCTGGCCGCCGGGTCGAGGTCGGCCAGATGCCGCGGCGGGCGCCGGGACGAACCTGTCGCGGGCACGGTGCTCCATCCGGTGGGTGCTGGGGTACCCGTCAAGAATATCCGCCGCCAGCGGCGCCAATATCTGCCCGCAGGCCGCGGGACCAGCGGCCGTGTCAGTACATTTCCTCCGTGAGCACGTTGCGCAGGGGCGCGAGGAATACCCGGACGGGGGGCCGCCCGGGCCAGCCGGGCACTCTCCTGGAGAGCGACAGCCCGTACGCCAGCCGCCGGGTGGCCGTCGAGTTCGACGGCTCGGTCACCGCCGCCTACCTCTACGAGGGCGCGCAGGTGCTCGCCGCCACCTGGATCGCCAACCACCTGCAGGCGCCGCACAGCATCGACCTGGGCCGCCTGGATGCCGGGCAGGCGCCGCCCATGCCCGCCGGCCACACCAAGCACCCGGCCGGCACCCCGCCGCTCGACGGCCGCAGCCTGCGCGCGCTGTGGTTCGAGGAAGGCGACGGGGTGGCCATCGTGGACGGCGGCCAGCTGCTGGCCGTCATCCCGGGCTGGTGCGACATGTCCCGCGGCATGCCCGGTTACAGCCGGGACATCCTCGGCCAGACCCCGTTCGGCTGGTCGCTGGACGACGCGATGGAAGGGCTCGGGCCGCGGGCCGACCGGGCAGCCGCGTTCTGGCGCTGGCGGGCCCGCGAGGACGCCTGGCCGGGGTTCCAGCAGGCGCTGCTCGGCCATCTGCTGGGCCGGCTGGGGCCGGGCGCCCGGTACTGGGACATCAGCGGCGGCAAGCAGCCGCTCGGCGGGGTGTCCGAGCGGCCCCCGACCCGGCAGCGCCCGTTCACCGTGCTGTCCACGGTCGGCATGAGCTGCCAGCGGATGCCGGTGGTCGAGCAGGTGGTCGCCGACGCCGGCGGCAGCGCGCGGATCGAGCTGGCCCTCGCCACCACCATGGAGAGCCCGGACGCGGCCCGGATCTTCCTGTGGCTGGCCCAGTACCCGTGGCGGGCGGCCACCTGGTTCGGGGCCGGTCACACGATCCGCTGGTACCACGAGCCGGCCACCTTCCCGCTCGGCCGCGGCAACGAGGCCGTGCTGCTGCTCGACGACCCGGCCAAGCTGCTCGGCCCGGATGTGCCGGACCTCTCGGGCTTCAGCTTCGGCGGTGACAGCGTCCGCTGGCTGTGGATCGTGCCCATCAGCGAGCGGGAACGGCAGCTTGCCAAGGAACGGGGCGCGGGCAGCCTGGTCACCCAGCTCGCGGCGCAGCGGCGCAGCTGGGTTCTGGGGCAATGACAATGGCCGGTCCCGGGCCGCGCAGGCTGGGGCCGGCCATTCCGGGGCAGTGCGTCAACGGATATGCGCGGATCCGGGTGGACATGGCCCCGGGCCGGCCTGGCCTTTTCCGGTCAGGGTCCGCCGCGGTTCCTCGTTCATCTGCATAGATACGGAACGAAGTGCCCGCGGGACCGGCCTGGCAGACCGCCGCCGGCGTCTCAGCTGCCTGCCTCCCTCGCGGGCGCTTCGCTGGCTTCGGGAGGCGGGTCCTCGGCGCCGGGACACCGCTGACGCGGCGTTCGGCCCGGCGCCTGCGGCGGCTGGGCCGGACTCCCACCGCCGACGGGAATGTCTCAGTGGGCAGGCAGGAACACCGTCAGCAGCAGCCAGACGACCGGGGCGGTGATCAGCAGCGAGTCGATCCGGTCCAGCACGCCGCCGTGGCCGGGCAGCATCGAGCCCATGTCCTTGATCTGCAGGTCGCGCTTGATCATGGACTCGGCGAGATCGCCCAGGGTGGCGGCGGCCAGCGCGGCCGCGCCGAGCAGGATGCCCTGCCAGACCGGGCCGTGCAGCAGCAGCCACATGGTCAGCCCGCCGGCCAGCAGACAGGCGGCCAGTGAGCCCGCGAACCCTTCCCAGGTCTTCTTCGGGCTGATCATCGGCGCCATGAGGTGGCGGCCGAACAGCACCCCGGTGGCGTACCCGCCGACGTCGCTGCAGATGGCGAGGATGAGGAAGACGACCGTCCGGCTGGGGCCGTCCTTGGGAGCCAGCATGAGTGCCACGAAGCAGGCCAGCAGCGGCACGTAGGCCAGGGCGAACACCCCGGCGGTGACGTCCCGCAGGTAGCCGGCGGCGCCGCCGGGCAGCCGCCAGGCCAGGATCGCCACCACGGTCAGCGCCAGACAGGCGGCGAGCGCCCGTTCCCCGTAGAAGTACGTCAGCCCGACCGCCGCGGCCCCGCCCACCGCGACCGGGATGAGCGGCAGCCGGATGCCCCGGGTGCCCAGGGCGCGGGCGAGTTCCCACAGCGCGATCCCGGCCACCGCCCCCATGTAGATGAGGAACGTGCCCTTGACGGTGAACAGGGTCAGCAGGGCGAGCGCGCCCAGCGACAGGCCGACCGCCAGCGCCGCCGGCAGGTTGCGGCCGGCCCGCCGCTGCTTCGGCTCCTCCGCCTGGGCCGGCTGCTCTGCCTGGGCCGGCTGTTCCGCCTGGGCCGGCTGTTCCGCCTGGGGCGGCTGCACCGGCGCTGGCTGGCCGTGACCCGGGCGCGGGCCATCCGGCTCCCCGGGCCCGGCGATCTCCGGCACCTCCGTGGCCAACTCAGACCTCGAGGAGTTCGGTTTCCTTGTGCTTGAGCAGGTCGTCCACCTGCCCCACATAGGTATGGGTGAGCTCTTCGAGTTCCCGCTCGGCCCGGTGCACCTCGTCCTCGCCCGCGTCGCCGCTCTTGATCATCTTGTCGAGGGTGTCCTTGGCGTGACGCCGGATGTTGCGGATCGACACCCGGCTGTCCTCGGCCTTGCCGCGGGCGATCTTGATGTACTCCCGGCGGCGCTCCTCGGAGAGCTCCGGCAGCACCACCCGGATGATCGTGCCGTCGCTGGCCGGGTTCACGCCGAGGTCGCTGTTGCGGATCGCCTTCTCGATCGCTGACACGGACGACTTGTCGAAGGGCTGGATCACGACCATCCGCGGCTCGGGGATGTGGAACGAGGCCAGCTGGTTCACTGGCGTCTGCGTGCCGTAGTACTCGGCTGTGATCTTGCTGAACATGGCGGGGTGCGCACGCCCGGTGCGGATGGCGGCGAACTCCTCTTTGGCGACCGTGACCGCCTTCTCCATCTTCTCCTCGGCCTCGAGGAGGGCTTCGTCAATCACTGAGTGCTCCCATGCCTTGGGTGCCTGTCTGGCTGCGCGCGCCTGCCGGTCCTCATGCGGTCAGGCCTCCCCAGGCCGGCACACCAGCGTCCCGATCCTTTCACCGCGGACCGCACGCACGACGTTACCTTCGCCCATGAGATCGAACACCACGATGGGCAGCCCGTTGTCCATGCACAGGCTGACCGCGGTGGCGTCCATCACCTTCAGCTCGCGGTGCAGCACCTCCGCGTAGTCCAGCTGGTGGAACATGGTCGCGTCCGGCTCCTTGCGCGGGTCGGCGTCGTACACGCCGTCCACCAGGGTGCCCTTCAGCACCGCCTCTGCGCCGATCTCCAGCGCGCGCTGGGCCGCGCAGGTGTCGGTGGAGAAGAACGGCGCGCCCAGGCCCGCCCCGAAGATGACCACCCGGCCCTTTTCCAGGTGCCGGATGGCCCGCCGCGGGATGTAGGGCTCGGCCACCTGGCCCATGGTGATCGCGGTCTGCACCCGCGTCTCCACGCCCAGGTTCTCCAGCACGTCCTGCAGGGCGAGGCAGTTGATGACGGTGCCCAGCATGCCCATGTAGTCGGCCCGGGCCCGGTCGATGCCGCTCTCGGCGAGCTGCCGGCCGCGGAACATGTTGCCGCCGCCGCACACGGCCGCGACCTGGACCCCCTCCCTGACCGTGGCGAGGATCTCCTGGGCGATGTGGTACACCACATCCGGCGAGATGCCGAGCGGCTCCTTGCCGGAGAAGGCCTCACCGGAGAGCTTGACCACCACCCGCTGCCAGCGGGGGTGGGCGCTCCCGGGGCCCGAATCCGGCGCGTTCTGGACGGAAGTGGCCCTGGCCGCGGCTGCCGCGCCGCCTCCCTGCTCGGCGCTGTCAGGCACAGGGCCCCCTCCTGTCGCTCAGTTCCGCGCCCGCGGGCGCGGAGTCCATGCCGGGCCGCGCGGCGCGCGGCCCGGCCTTCACCGGCAGGGCGTCAGCCAGCCTGGCCCACCTGGAACCGGGCGAAACCACGCACCGTAACCCCATTGTCGCCGAGCAGCTGCTTGATGCTCTTCTTCGGGTCCTTGACGAACGCCTGCTCCGTCAGGACGACCTCCTTGAAGAAGGCGTTCAGCCGGCCCTCGACGATCTTGGGGACGGCCTGCTCCGGCTTGCCCTCGTCGCGGGTGATCTGCTCGGCGATGCCGCGCTCCTTGGCCACCACGTCCGCGGGCACCTCGTCCCGGGTGACGTACTGCGGCCGCATCGCGGCGATCTGCTGGGCGACGTCCTTGCCCACGTCCTGGGCCACGGCGTCGTCGGCGGGCCGGTCGCTGGCCACCCCGGCCAGCTGGAGCAGCACGCCCACCGTGGGCGGGAGCGCCCGGTCGCTGCGGTGCAGGTAGGTGGTGACGAAGCCGCCTTCGAGCAGGGCGTACCGGCCCAGCTCCAGCTTCTCCTTGAGCGAGGCGCCGGCCTCGTCGATCGCCGCCTGCACGGTGATGCCGGGGCGGACCTCCAGGCCCAGCAGGGCCAGCCGGTCAACGGGCCGGTGCTCCAGCGCGGCGGTGGCGATCTCGGCGGCGACCGCCTGGAACTGGTCGGTCTTGGCCACGAAGTCCGTCTCGCAGTTCAGCTCGACCAGCACACCCAGCTCGTCGCCTTCGAGCAGCGAGGTGACCAGGCCGTTGGCCGCGGTCCGGGACGCCCGCTTGCTCACGTCCTTCGCGCCCTTGAGGCGGAGGATCTCGACCGCTGCGTCGAAGTCCCCGTCCGCCTCCTCCAGGGCCTTCTTGCAGTCCATCATGCCCGCGGCCGTCAGGTCGCGGAGCCGCTTCACGTCTGCGGCGGTGAAGTTCGCCATAGCCTCTACTTTCGTTCTCTGTCCGGGCCGGCCGCTGTCCTGCCCGGCCCGGCTGCCGGGGCCCGCGGTAGCCGGGCCCTGGCGAGCGGGCCCGGCCGGCGGGGGCCTGCCGGGGGCCGGGCAGTACCGGCCCTGGGTTGTCTGGTCAGGAACCGCTCGCGGCGTCTGCCTCACCGGGGGCCGGCGCTTCCTCGGCGCTGGCTTCCGGCGCGGCGGCGGCTGCCTCCGGCTCAGCGGCTGCCTCCGGCTCAGCGGCGGCTGCCTCCGGCTCAGCAACTGCCTCTGGCGCGGCGGCGGTGTCCGCCGCAGCGGCCTCGGCCGGAGCACCGGCCTGCGCCTCGGGGGCCTTGCCGTTGGCGGTGCTGTGCTCGAGCAGCTCGCGCTCCCACTCGGCCAGCGGCTCCTCGGCGCCGAGCTCGCCGGTCGCGGCGGCACCGGCCGGCTTCTCCTCGCCGTTGCCCGCGCTGGACCGGGCGATCAGTCCGTCGGCGACCGCGTCGGCCACCACCCGGGTCAGCAGGGACACGCTGCGGATCGCGTCGTCGTTACCGGGGATCGGGTAGGTGACCTCGTCCGGGTCGCAGTTGGTGTCCAGGATGGCCACCACCGGGATGCCGAGCTTGCGTGCCTCGCTGACGGCGATGTGCTCCTTCTTGGTGTCCACCACCCAGACCGCGCTCGGCACCCGGGCCATGTCCCGGATCCCGCCGAGCGAGCGCTCCAGCTTGTCCTTCTCCCGGCGCAGCCCCAGCAGCTCCTTCTTGGTCATGCCGGAGCCGGCCACGTCGTCGAAGTCGATCTCCTCCAGCTCCTTGAGCCGCTGGAGCCGCTTGTAGACGGTGGAGAAGTTGGTCAGCATGCCGCCGAGCCAGCGCTGGTTCACGAACGGCATGCCCACCCGGCGGGCCTGCTCGGCGATGGCTTCCTGCGCCTGCTTCTTGGTCCCGACGTACAGGATGGTGCCGCCGTGGGCGACCGTCTCCTTGATGAACTCGTACGCGTTGTCGATGAAGTCGAGCGACTGCTGCAGGTCGATGATGTAGATGCCGTTGCGTTCCGCGAAGATGAAACGCTTCATCTTCGGGTTCCACCGCCGGGTCTGGTGCCCGAAGTGGACACCGCTCTCCAGCAACTGCCGCATGGTGACGACCGGGGCCATGAGCTGGTCCCCTTCCTGCTCGTGTGCCCGGCTGCGAGGCGGGGCACGCTCGGTTTGTCCTGGCGCCCGTACGCCCTCGCCGCGGCTCGGAGCCGCGGACCGGTGAGGCGCGCACCGCCGGGACCTGTGGCCCGTGAGAGCTGTGCCCGGCGGCAGGCAGACGCGCGAATTTGGCGGCGCAAGGCACGCGGGAACCCGCGCAGCTGGCGCTGCCGGTGCAAGTCTACCGCGCCCGCGGGGCGGCCAGCGGACTCAGCGGGCGGGCTCAGGCACGGGGATGCGCCTGGCGGAAGGCCGATTCCAGCCGCTCCACCGAGATGTGGGTGTAGATCTGCGTGCTCGCCAGCGACGCGTGGCCCAGGATCTCCTGCACGCTGCGCAGGTCGGCGCCGCCTTCGAGCAGGTGGGTGGCGGCCGCGTGGCGGAGCCCGTGCGGCCCGGTGTCCGGGGCGCCGGGCACGGCGGCGACCCTGGCGTGCACCACCCGCCGGGCTGTCCGCGGATCGAGCCGCCCGCCGCGGGCGCCCAGGAACAGGGCTGGCCCGCTGCGGGGGACCGCAAGGCGCGGCCTGCCCGTTGCCGACCAGGCGGCCACCGCCCGGAGCGCGGGGACGCCCACCGGGACCACCCGTTCCTTGCCGCCCTTGCCGAACACCCGGACCGTGTGCCTGCCGCCGTCGAGGTCCCCGGTGTCGAGGCCGCACAGCTCGCTGACCCGGATGCCGGTGGCGTAGAGCAGCTCCATGATGGCGGTGTCGCGGATGACGATCGCTTCGGCCCGCAGCCGCTCTGCCTCGGTCAGGCCGCGTCCCGCCGGGCCGCCTGGCCCGCCGGCCTCGCCTGACCCGCCCGGCCCTGGCCTGGCCGCCGCCAGGATGGCCGCGACCTGGTCCTGGCGCGGGACCTCAGGCAGACGCCGGCGGGCCTTGGGCGTGCCCAGCAGCGGGCCGGGGTCGCTGCCCAGCCACCCGCGCGCGTGGGCGAACGCGGTGAACGTCCGGGCGGCCGCCGCCCGCCGGGCCAGCGTGGCCCGGGCGTGCCCGCTGGTGTGCTGGCCGGCCAGCCAGGCCCGCAGCCGGGTGATGTCCAGCGCGCCGAGGCTGGTGACCCCGGCGGCGGCCAGGTGGCTGAGCAGGGAGGCGGTGTCCCCGAGGTAGGCGCGGACGGTGTGCGGGGACAGGCCCCGCTCGGCGGCCAGGTGCCGGCCGAACGCCGCCAGCACCGCCGCGAGTTCCGGTGGCAGTGCCTCGGCATCCTCGGCCGGGCCAGATGCTGCCGCACGCGTCACCATGGGCCCAGTGTGAGGCAGACGCAAGCCTGCCTCAAGCAGGCCTGTAACGGCCTGTCATATGCCGGAGTTCGTCTTCGCACGCGATTTTGCGGCGTACTTCGTGCTCGCCGGGGCCGCCGACCAGGACTCCATCGCTGCGGCGCTTGGCGAGGATGGTCCGCTCGCGTGGACCGCCGCTGACGGTGACCCAGGTGGCGGTGAAGAACCAGTGCGGAAAGTCAGCTCGGAGGGAGTCGAGGTCTGCGGGCATGCTCCAGATACTACCTAGGTATACCTAGGTTTGCCTATGGCGGCCTGAGAATGCCTAGACCAGCCGGTTTACCTTGATCGGGTGGAGCAGATTGATCACGATGCGGGAGAGCCGGTCTGGAGTCAGCTCGCGGCGATCCTGCGGGGCCAGATCGAGCGCGGGGACATCCCGCCCGGCAAGCTGTTGCCCTCCACGCGGATGCTGATGCAGACCTACGGGGTGGCCGACGGCACCGTGAAACGGGCCATCAACAAACTGCGCGAAGAAGGGCTGGTCAAGTCTGTCCCGGGGCGGGGCGTCTACGTGAGCGACGAGCGAAAGTAGCGGCGCGATCCCGGCAGCCGACCACGCAATGAGTCACACCCACAGGATGACGTTCGCCGCTCGCGTCGTTCAGATAGCAGCCCCCTGGTTGCGGGGCCTGTCGCAGAGTTCTGGCTGGCCAGTCAGCGGGCGACGACGGCGAGCCGGGCGGCGAATGCGAGGAACGCCGTACCAGCGACCCGGTCCATCCAGCGCCGCACAACTGGCCGCCGCAGCGACCTGTCCAGCCGCCCGGCCAGCACCGCGATCACCGCGAACCAGGTCATGCTCTCGGCCACGTGGATGGCCGCCAGCAGCAGGCCGGCGCCGAGCACTGCTGCTCCCACAGTGATGAACTGCGGCAGCAGCGAGAGGTAGAAGACACCGATCTTAGGGTTGGCGGCGTTGGTGATCACGCCCTGCAGATAGCAGCGGCCCAGTCGGCGGCTGTCACGCCCCGGCTCAGCGGGCTGCCCATCAGCCCGCCGCCACCGGGGGCGGTGGCCGAGGATCAGGCGGGTGCCGAGGAACCCGAGGTAGGCCGCACCGGCCCAGCGCAGCGCCGTGTAGAGCAGCGGCGCGGCGGTGAGCAGGGCGGTCAGCCCGAACGCCGCCGCGCAGCCCCAGCCCGCCAGCGCGGTGCAGACACCGAGCCCGGCCGCGATCGCCCCGGCGCGGCCGCGGCTGACCGCCGTCCGCAGCACCAGCAGGGCGTCCGGCCCGGGCGTGAGGGTGAGCAGCGCGGCGGCGCCCGCGAAGCTGGCGAACGGGCTCACTCCACGGTCACGCTCTTGGCGAGGTTGCGGGGCTTGTCCACGTCGTTGCCGAGCGCCAGCGCCGCGTGGTAGGCGAGCAGCTGGAGCGGCACCGACAACAGGATCGGGTCGAGCTCCGGCTCGTTCTTGGGCACCTGGATCACCTCGTCGGCGAGCTTGGCGTCCAGCCCCCGGTGCGCGACCGCGACCACCCGGCCGCGGCGGGCGCGGATCTCCCCCAGGGTGGAGAGGTTCTTGTCGAGCAGCTCGTCGTCCGGGATGACCGCGACCGTGGGCAGCTCCGGGCCGACCAGCGCCAGCGGACCATGCTTGAGCTCGCTTGCTGGGTAGGCCTCCGCGTGCAGGTAGGAGACCTCCTTGAGCTTCTGCGCGCCCTCCCGGGCGACCGGCCAGCCGCGCACCCGCCCGACGAAGAACATCCCCTGGTAGGCCGCGAGGTCGCGGGCGATGGTCGCGATCCGGTCCTCGTCCGCGAGGATCTTGCTGATCTGGCCGGGCAGCGCGCGCAGCCCGGCGGCGATCCGCCGGCCGTCGGCCGGGGACAGGTCGTGGATACGGCCCAGGTGCAGGGCGATCAGCGCGAACACTACGGCGGTCGCGGTGAACGTCTTGGTGGAGGTGACCGAGACCTCTGGCCCGGCGTGCAGGTAGACCCCGCCGTCGCACTCGCGGGCGATCGCGCTGCCGACGGCGTTGACCACGCCGAGCACCCGGCCGCCCTTGCGCTTCACCTCCTGCACGGTCGCGAGCGTGTCGTAGGTCTCACCGGACTGGCTCACCGCCACATACAGCGTGTCCGCCTCCACCACCGGGTTGCGGTACCGGAACTCCGAGGCGGGCTCGGCCTCGGCGGGGATCCGGGCGAGTTCCTCGATGAGCTGCGCGCCGAGGCCGCCCGCGTAGTAGGCCGACCCGCAGCCGAGGATCTTGACCCGGCGGATCTCGCGTGCCTGCCGGGCGTCCAGGTTCAGCCCGCCGAGGTGGGCGGTGTGGAACCGGTCCTCCAGCCGGCCGCTCAGCGCGCGCTCCACCGCCTGCGGCTGCTCGTGGATCTCCTTGCGCATGAAGTGGTCGTAGCCCTCGGCGTCATACGCGCCCGGATCGGTGTCAACGGTGAGCGGCGTCTTGACCGTGGTGCGGGCGTCCAGGGTCGACGTGCGGAACCCGTCGGCGCGGACGGTAGCCACCTCGCCGTCGTCGAGGTGGACGATCTGGCGGGTGTACCGCACCAGGGCGGCGAGGTCGGAGGCGACGAACATCTCCCGATCGCCGATGCCGAGCACGACCGGGCTGCCGTTGCGCGCGGCGACGATCCGGTCCGGCTGGCGCGCGTCGAGCACCGCGATCCCGTAGGTGCCGACGACGGCGGACAGGGCCTGCCGCACCGCGTCCTCCAGGTCGGCGGTGCCCGCGCCGGCGATCAGGTGCGCGAGCACCTCGCTGTCGGTCTCGGACGCGAACTCGGTCCCGTCGGCGATGAGTTTGGCCCGCAGCTCGTCCGCGTTCTCGATGATGCCGTTGTGCACGACCGCGACGGTGCCGCAGGTGTGCGGGTGCGCGTTGTCATCACTGGGCTCGCCGTGGGTGGCCCACCGGGTGTGGCCGATGCCGGGGCCGCCCTTGAACCGGGCGGGCAGGCTCGCCCCGAGGTCCGCGACCCGGCCTTTGACCTTGCGCACCCGCAGCTCGCCGGACCGGCCCACGACCGCGACCCCGGCCGAGTCATATCCGCGGTATTCCAGCCTGGCCAGTCCCTCCATCAGGATCGGCACGCAATCCCGGCTCCCGATGTGGGCGACTATCCCGCACACGCGATGCCTCCTTCATGTTGTCCCGCGCCCGGCGCCGGCCTGGCCGGCCGCGGGCCTTGCTGCCGGGTCACCCGTACACGAGCCGGCGGAGCTGGCGCGGCGAGTACTCCGGCGGCGCGACGCGACGCAGCGGCAGCTCGGCCGCGATCACCCCGAACGCCTGGTCGTTGGTCAGGCCCCCGGCTTTCAGCTCACGGTGGCGGCGGCGCACGAAGGACTCGGCGGGCTCGGCGAAGTACCCGAGCACATCCGCGACCACCCGCGCCGCCTCGCCCGCGCTCAGCGGGCTGGTGCGGATCAGGTGGTCGATGAGCTCCTCATAGGGGCGTCCTGCTGGTGACACAGAGGCAAGCATGCGTGGCCGGCGGGCGGTAACGCAAGTTTCCTGCCCGGAATCGGGCAGGAACCGGGGCGACGCCAGCCCGCAAGCGCCCGCGGCGCGCGGCTCAGGGCTTACGGCCAACCCCGCAGTATGACCAGCGTGACCCGTCGGTGTCGGCCAGCGCGGGGTCGTCCGCGCCCCACTCCCCGACGTGGATCACCCCCGCGGGGGTGCCGGGCCGCTCCACCAGCTCGAGCCCGCTGAAAAGGCGCGCCACATCGGCCCGGGAACGGAAATAGACCGGCTGGCTGGCCCGCTGGTACATCTCGTCGATCACGTGCACGGTCGCTGGCGGGGTCTTGTCATCCGTGACGTGCGACAGCGCCAGGTAGCTGCCCGGCGCCACCGCCTGCACGTAGCGGTGCACCAGGCCGCATGGATCGTCGGCGGGCGCCACGAAGTGCACGACCGCGGTCATCATCAGCCCCACCGGCCTGGCGAAGTCGATCAGCCCGAGCAGGTCCGGGTGGCCCAGCACGCCGTCGGGGTCCCGCAGGTCGGCCTCGATCACCCGGACCGTTCCCCCGGCTGTTAAGAGGCCTTTGGCGGTGGCGGCGACGAGCGGGTCGTTGTCCGCGTAGACCACCCGCGCGTCCGGCCTGATCTGCTGCACCACCTCATGGGTGTTGCCGACCGTGGGCAGCCCGGAGCCGATGTCGACGAACTGGCCGATGCCCTGCTCCGCCAGCCATCGGGCCGCGCGCTGGTGGAAGCCGCGGTTCGCCCAGGCCGCGTCCACGACATCGGGCATCGTCTCCCGCAGTATCGCCGCGACAGCGCGGTCGGACTCGAAGTTGACGGTCCCGCCCAGGAAGTAGTCATAGATCCGGGCGGGGGCGGGGACGGCGGGATCCACGCCTGGCGGGATGTACAGGGACTCGGACACCTCAGTCACCTCCGCGCCGCTCCAGTGACGGATCCAGGGCATATGCCGACTCCCAGTCTGGCACGCTCCGCGCCGGTCGCAGGCCGGGGAGCAGGCGCCGATGCCGCGCGGCAGGGCCAGGCCGCTGGCCGGTCATCCCCCGCCGCCCGTCCGGTCCCCCGGTCTCAGGCGGGCTCGCCAGCCCCGGCCGGTGCGCTCCACGAACCCGCCCGCCGCCAGCACGCCGAGACAGCCCAGGGCGGTACCGAAGTCCACCCCGGCGATCACCGCGATCCGCGCGGGGCCCCGTCCCGACCGGACGGGTACCGCCTCCAGGACTCGGGTGGTCACCGGGTCGAGGGCGTCCCGGGGCAGGACCGGGCCGCGCTCCCGCGGCGGGAGCCCGTCACCGGGGAACGCCAGCAGTTCCATGACGTCCCGGGCGCCGGTCACGCAGACGGCTCCCCACTCCCGCAGGACCTGGTGACAGCCGGCCGACTGCTCAGAGGTCACCGGGCCCGGCACCGCCATCACCGGCCGGCCCTGGTCGCGGGCGTGCCGGGCCGTGTTCAGCGCGCCGCTGCGCAGGGCGGCCTCCACCACCACCGTGCCCCGGCTGAGGGCGGCGATCACCCGGTTGCGGACCAGAAATCCCGGCCTGGTGGGATGACGGCCCGGCGGCCACTCACTGACCAGCGCCCCCTGGCCCGCAATGGCGCGGAACAGGTCGCGGTGGGCGGGCGGATACGGGACGTCCACGCCGCCGGCGAGGATCGCGACGGTCACGCCTTCGCCTGCCAGTGCGCCCTGATGCGCCCAGTAGTCGATCCCGAAGGCACCCCCGGACACGACCGCCCAGCCGTGCCCGGCCAGCACGCCCGCCATCTCACTGGCCACGTAAGAGCCGTAGCCGGTGGCCGCCCGGCTGCCCACCACCGACACTGAGCGCAGGCACGCGTACCGCAGGTCGGCGTTGCCGCGTACCCACAGCGCCCACGGCCGGGCGTCACCCAGCACGTCGAGCTGGCCCGGCCATTCCGGGTCGCCGGGGACGATCAGCCGGATGCCCTGCTGTCGCCAGCCGGCCACGGTGGCCGCGCCGGGGGCATCGCCCAGCCGGGCGCTCCAGCGCCGCAGGGCCCGTGTCAGCCGGGCGGCACCGCCAGGACCCTCGCCTCCCTCAGCTGCACCGCCAGCGCCCTCGCTACCGTGGCCGGCACCGCGCGGGACCGCGCCACCCTCGCCGCCACCGGGGCCATCTGCGCCAGGGGTGCCCGGCTCCGGGGCAAACGGCAGGCCGGCCTGGCCGCCGGACAGCGGCGACCGGCCAGCCACCAGCGCAGCCACGATGCCAGCGGGCGGGCAGCGGCGCAGGAGTTTCCCGAGTACCGGGTCGCCCGGCTCGGCGATGCAGGTCAGCACGGCCCTGGCCAGCCGGTCCGGGTCGTCGTCAGCCGCGGTCACCGGGCCACCCCCAGCCACAGGCCCAGCGCGCAGCCGATCTCGCCGGTGCCGGGCCGGGCGGCGCCGGCCAGGTCCGCCAGCGTCCAGGCGACCCTGATGACCCGGTCGACGCCCCGGGCGCTGAGCTGACCCAGATCCATGGCCCGCTCCAGCGGGGCGAGCGCCCCCGCCAGCGGCGGGAACCGGCGTCGCAGCTGACTGCCGGGGATCTCCGCGTTCAGCCGCCACGGTGTGTCCCGCAGCCGGGCGGCGGCGCGCTCCCGCGCCGCCGCCACCCGCTGCGCCACTACCGCGCTCGGCTCGGTGAACCGCCGGTCGCTCAGCAGTTCCGCCCGGCTCACCGGGAGGAACTCCACCTTCACGTCCACCCGGTCGAGCAGCGGGCCGGACAGCCGCGCCAGGTACCGGCGCCGGGCCGTGGGCGTGCAGGTGCAGGCGGCGCGCGGTCCCCGGGCCCGCGCGCACGGGCAGGGATTGGCCGCCAGGATCAGCGTGAACCGGGCCGGGAACCTGGCGGTCACTCCCATGCGGGCCACTACCACCTCACCTGACTCCAGCGGCTGGCGCAGCGCGTCCAGCACATCCCGGCCGAATTCCGGTGCTTCATCCAGGAACAGGCAGCCGTGATGGGCCAGGGAGGCAGCGCCTGGGCAAATCACCCCGCTGCCGCCGCCCACGATGGCGGCCTTGGTCGCGGTGTGGTGGGGCGCACAGAACGGCGGCCGGGTAATCAGCGGACCGCCCGCCGGGAGAGTCCCCGCCACCGAGTGGATGGCTGTCGCCTCCAGGGCGGCAGCCGTGTCGAGGGAGGGCAGGATTGCCGGGATCCGCTCGGCCAGCATGGTCTTGCCAACCCCCGGCGGTCCCAGCAGCGACAGGTGATGCCCGCCTGCCGCGCAGATCTCTGCCGCCCGGCGGGCGGCAGGTTGCCCCAGCACATCCGCCAGATCCAGCGGAGCCCCCGCAGGATGCCGTTGCATCGCACTGGCCGGCTCCAGTGCCCCGCTGACGCCCAGTTGTGCGGGGTACCCGGCATCCAGCGGGGCCGTCCGGACTTGAGTGGCGCCGGACGGCCGGCCGCCTTCAGCCGCTGCGGTACCCGGTTCCCACTCGTCCCGCGCAGGAGCCTCCGCCTTGGGCAGCGGACCGCCGCCTTCGCTGATCCTGACCTGTCCGGCTGACTCGCCGTTCTTCCGGGCGCCAGAACCGTCACCGTCCCGCAGCCACTCCAGCAGCGCCAGCAGCGCCGGTGCGCTGACAACCTGCAGGCCGGGGACAAGTCCCGCTTCTGGTGCATTCGCAGGAGCCACGACAACCCGGCTGAACCCCGCAGCCGCTGCCGCTGCGACCGCGGGCAGCACGCCACGCACCGGGCGCAGATGACCGTCCAGCCCCAGTTCAGCGAGGAACATCACGCCCTCCACCCCGGGGGCCGGGATGGTGCCCGCTGCCGCCAGGACGGCGATGGCGATGGCGAGGTCGAAGCCGGAGCCGCGCTTGGGCAGGCTGGCGGGGGACAGGCCGACCGTGATGCGCCGCTGCGGCCACTGCTCGCGGCTGTTGACGACCGCCGCGCGGATCCGGTCCCTGGCTTCCCGCAGGGCGGTGTCCGGCAGCCCGATGAGCAGCAGGCCGGGCAGCCCGTTCTGGATGTCCGCCTCGATCGTGACCGGGTGGCCCTCCACCCCGACCAGGGCGATCGAGTGGGTGCGGGCGACCGCCACTCAGCCCACCCCCCGGACGTGCTCGATCTGGAAGTTCCCGGCCTGGTCCGGGACCAGCCCGAGCACGTCGATGCGCACCTCGTCGAACAGCACCCCGTGCGCGACCACCCAGCGGATCGCCAGCCGCCGCAGCCGGCCGAGCTTGGCCTGGCTGACCGCCTCCAGCGGGCTGCCGTACCGGGTCCCCGACCGGGTCTTGACCTCGCAGATGACGAGCACCCGCCGCTCCGCGGCGACGATGTCGATCTCGCCTTCGGCGCACCGCCAGTTGCGGTCGAGGATCCGGATGCCGGCCTGCTTCAGGTACGCGACCGCGACTTCCTCTCCGCGCCGCCCTAACTCGTCCTTTGCCCTCACCGCCACCACCTCCGGATTCGACAGTGACAGGACGGCAGGGGCGGCCGCGGGGGCCGTTCCGGCGCTGTGAACACCCACGGCCAGACCGGGCTTCTGTGGACTCCAGGACCGGTTCTGTCAGCAGCGGGTGCTAGATCCCGGCGGCGCATCCGGGCGTGCGCCCGGTGCCAGCCGGGGCTCGCGGGACCCCGGCGCCTACTGCGCCCCGGCCCGGCCGGTCAGCTCCCGCAGCGCGGGAGCGGGGTCCACGCCCTGCTCCGCGGCGGCGAGCAGCAGCAGGGATACCGCCTCCTCGGCGCAGGCGGAGCAGCCGCTCAGGTGGGCCCGCATGGCCGGCAGGTGCGCCACGCTGCCGGACAGCGCGGCCTCGACGTACTGGTCAACCAGGTGGAAGCAGGCGTCGCAGGACAGCCACGGCCCAGGGTCGCGGGTCAGCCTGCTCACGGCGGCCGCGTCCAGCGGATTTCGCCGGGAGTTCATCGGGTCACCTCTGGTGAATTCGTGGTGGCAAGGTAGCCCGCTGCCGCGAGGTGCGCCCGCAACTGGCCGCGCGCATCGTGAACGGTCTTGTACAGGGCGTTGCGCGAGGTTCCGAGGCGCTCGGCCAGCACGTCGATGGGGACCTCATCGACGAGCAGCGCGATCACCACCCGGCGCTGATGCGGAGTCAGTACCTGCCCGATCGCAGCCGTCACCGCCCGGGCGAGGTCTCCCGCCTCGGCGTACTGCTCCGGCGAGGGGTGACGGTCGCGCTGGTCGAGTGCCTCGTCCAGCGCGATCTCCCGGCCGCGCCATGCCTGCCGCCGCACCTCGACCGCGGCCTGCAGGATGGCGAACTTGTAGGCCCAGGTGGTGAACCGGCTGCGTCCCTCGAAGGTGGGCAGCTTGGCCAGCAGCGCCACCATGGCCTCGTCCGCGGCCTGGTTCACCAGGTCGGCCACCCGCTCGGCGCCGATCTGCGCGGCCAGCGCGGGCATCCGCGCCACCTGCTGCCGGGCGGCACGCAGCAGCAGCCGGTGCAGGCGGCGGAGGGCGTCCTGCTGGGCCGGGCCCGGGGTGGACAGCAGGGCCACCCAGTCCTCCGGCTCGGCGGCGCCCGCCGGGTCAGCGGCCGTGAGTTCCCCGCGGCGCAGGCCCGTCATGCGCCCGCAACCTGATCGGGGCCGAGGATCCGGGCGGCCAGCACCGGCGGGCAGCCCCGGTCCACCAGGTCGAGCAGGGCATGCAGGTCCACATCAGGGGCGGCGGCCAGGCTGGCGGCGAGCGCCGCCGGGAACCCGGCCACCAGCAGCCGCTGCTGGCGCCAGCGCCGGACATCCGCCTGGTCGTCGCCGGCCTGCCGGAGCAGGCCCGGGATCAGCTTGTTTGCTGTCATATCTGCTTCGCGTCGGTCACGGGGCCGGTTCTTACCGGGTAAGAGCGGCCGCTGAGCCGACACTAATACCCGCGTGAGCCTTTTCTCTGTCCCGCACGCCCTGTCCCGGGCCAGCCGGGTGACATGGGGCGGTACCGCGGCGAGGTACATCGTCACGCTCGTCTGCGCGGCCAGCGCGGGTGTCCACGCCGCGCTCATCGGGCCGCACCTGGCCGAGGGCGGCCTGCCGCTGGGCGGCGCCTTTGCCGTGGCCGCGCTGCTGCTGGCGGCGTCCGCGCTCGCGGTGCGGCAGCCCCGGCACGACGCCTGGGCGCCGCTGGCCGCGGCCGGGGTGCTGGCCCTGACCGCGGCCGCCTACCTGCTCTCGCGCACCGCCGGCATCCCGCTGCTGATCCCGGCCGCGGAGCACTTCGACGTGCTCGGGGCCGTGACCACGGCCGCCGAGCTGGCCGGCGCCATCACCGGCGCCGCGCTGGCGTCGGTCCACGCACTGACGCCGCCGACCCTGCCTCCGTCAGGAAAGGACAATCCATGAGCCCGACCCTTACCGCCCGGCGGCGCCCGGTGCCGCTGGCTGTCGCGGTGGTCATCGCGGTCCTCGCCGGGCTGCTCACCTTCACGCTGCCGTCCGGCCCGGCGCACGCGGCCGGCCATGCCGGGCATTCCCACGGGCGGGTGACGGGGCTGCCGACCGCCCGGCAGGTGGCGTTCCACGATGCCATGCGCAAGCTCTGGGAAGACCACGTCACCTGGACCCGGCTGGCGATCGTCACCTTCGCGGCCAAGACCCAGGGCTTTGACGCCACCGCGACCCGGCTGCTGCAGAACCAGACCGACATCGGCAACGCGATCGCGCCGTTCTACGGCACGGCGGCCGGGGACAAGCTGAGCGCGCTGCTGCACGACCACATCACCATCGCCGTCAAGATCATGCAGGACGTCAGGGCCAGCGACAGCTCGGCCCTGGCCCAGGACGAGGCGAGGTGGTACGCCAACGCGAACGACATCGCCGACTTCCTGCACGCGGCGAACCCGCGGTTCTGGCCGGACGCCACCCTGCGGGCCGCCATGAAGGAGCACCTCGACCAGACCCTGGCCGAGGCGAGCGATGAGCTGGCCGGCCACTACGCCGCCAGCGTGAGCGACTACGAGGCCATCCACCTGCACATTCTTGCCATGGCCGATCTGCTCAGCTCTGGCATCATGCACCAGTCCCCTGCCCGCTTCCGCTGACCACGGGCCCCCTGCCGGGCGGGCGGCGCCACGGCTGGCCCGCCCGGCAGGACACCAGCTATGCGGCTCTCGTCCTGGCCCGCCACAGGCTCGCCGCCAGCACGGCCAGGCCAGCGGCAAGGACCAGGCCATGGGCAATGCGGGCGGGCGGCGGCAGGAAGAACTGGGGCAGGAAGAGCACGAAGCCCACCGCGAACACGACGCCGCCGTAGCGGGGCAGAACACGGGATCGCCAGATCGCGACGGCGGCGAGCACCGAACCGATCGCCAGCAGCACCAGGCCGGCCCCGAACATGGTGATGGCCAGCGGCTGGTAGCGCACCGCCTGGATCAGGCTCAGCAGGTTGTTCGCATGCTGGCTGGCGATGGCGTGCAGGCCGAAGTCCTCGGCACCGTAGTACGGCAGGGTCAGCCCGGCCCCGGCCCAGGCGACCACGGTCGCGGTCTGCGCCAGCGACCCCGGCCGGGTATCCGCCAGCGCCCCGCGGACCGCCAGCAGGCCCAGCGGTACCAGGACGAAGCCGAGCATCGCGAAGAAATGGGAGGCAACCCAGGCCGGGGAGCTCATCGAGGCGGTGGCGCCGGCCACGGCCGACTCATCGTGCCAGGGCCGGAGCAAGGGATAGAGCGCGAACAGGATGCCTGCCGCGGCGAGGGACACCGCGCCCAGGCGGCCGCCGGCCGCGGCCGGTCCCCTCCCGGGCGGGCTGCTGGAAGCGGCGCCGGCAGTGCCAGGGCCCGCGATAACTCTCGGCGGCATCTTCTGGTTCCCTTCGTGATGGAGCACTGCTCTCGACATAGAACAGTGTTTCAGCATCACTTCTCACAGTCAAGAGCACTGCTCTCGAATGTGAGCCTCCATCCGCCAGGATGACGGCAACCGCGCAGGTCAGGGAGGAATCCAGGCCGGGAAATGCCCGCCAGCCGGGTGTCCACCACAGCGCCTGCACCCCAAAGCCCGGCCGGCCACAGAGGAACGAGGCGAAGGCGGGCCGGCCCGGGTCTCCCGGTCCGGCGGGCTACTTGGGGTCGGGCAGCTCGAAGTCGCTCTGCGCCAGTTCCTCGACGTTGACGTCCTTGAACGTGACGACCCGGACATTCTTCACGAACCGGGCGGGGCGATACATGTCCCAGACCCAGGCATCCTGCATGACGACCTCGAAGTAGACCTCACCGTTCTCGGAGGAATGCACCTTCAGATCCACCTGATTGGTGAGGTAGAACCGGCGCTCAGTCTCGACCACATGGGTGAACAGCCCCACCACGTCCCGGTACTCGCGGTAGAGCTGGAGCTCCATCTCGGTCTCGTACTTTTCGAGGTCCTCCGCGCTCATGGTCTCCCCTCCGATCCGCCAGCGGGAGCATCGGCCCGGATGAGATCCACCATAGGTGATTCCAGCCGGCCAGGCTGGTTCCGGACCGCGATGTCCACGTTCACGAAGGAGCGGCGGTGCTGTGGGCAGGGCCCGTGGTCCGCCAGCGCCCGCGTGTGCCCCCGGGTGACGTACCCCTTGTGCCGGGCGAAGCCGTACTCCGGGTACCGGGTATGCAGGTCGCGCATCAGCCGGTCCCTGGTCACCTTGGCCACCACCGAGGCCGCGGCCATGCAGGCGGCGACCTCGTCGCCCTTCCACATCGCCAGTGACGGTACCCCCAGGCCGCGCACGGGGAACCCGTCCGTCAGCACGTAGGCCGGCCGGTGGGTCAGGCCCGCCAGGGCCCGCCGCATGCCCATGATGTTGCACACGTGCAGCCCGGTCCGGTCGATCTCGCCGGGCGGGATGATGACCACGTGCCAGTCCAGGGCGAAGGTCACCACCTCGTCGTAGGCCTCCTCCCGGGCCGCCGCGGTGAGCGCCTTGGAATCGGCGACCCGGCTGAGCTTGCGCAGGCTGCTCTCTTCCAGCACCACCGCCGCCACCACCAGCGGGCCTGCGCAGGCCCCCCGGCCCGCTTCGTCGATGCCCGCGACCGGCGACAGGCCGGCCCGGGCCAGCACCCGCTCGTACCCGGCTAGGCCCGCCCCGCGCCGCGGCGTGTAGCCGACGGGGCGCTCGGCAACTGCCAGCATGGCCTCACCTGCGCCCGGGCCCGGGCCGCCCGCGCCCCGGACCGCTCACGTCCCGTCCCGGGCCTGCCCGGCCCCGTGCCGGGCCTGCCGGGCCTGCCGGGGCCCGCTCCCGGTCTGCTGAGCCCCGTCCCGGGCCGCCCGCGCCCCGGGAACGGGCCCGCGCCCTGGCCGCCCGCGCGCGGGCGGACCGCCACCCGCGGGCCAGGCCCCTGGCCGCCGGGCCGCGCAGCCGGCGCTGCAGCCAGGTCAGCGGCACCGCTCCCGCGAAGCCCAGCGCCAGCGGCGCGAGCGGGGCGCTGGGCCGTACCGGGATCCCCGGCCCGGCCAGCGCGGCCGCCCCGGCGGTCCCGGCCGCCGGCGCCTGCCCGGCGGCTGACAGTTTCGGCTGCTGGAACGTGGCCGGGATGGACAGCACCCGCCAGCGGCTGACCGGCCACACGATCACGAACGCCCGGCCCACCACCTTGTCCTTCGGGATGGAGCCGCCGCCCGGGTCGCCCATGTGGAGGCGGGAGTCATAGGACACGCTGCGGTGGTCGCCCATCACCCACAGGTTGCCCGGCGGCACGGTCGCGTGGAAGTGGGTGACGGAGGGGGAGTCACCCGGGTACAGGTAGGGCTTCTCGCTCAGCGGCACGCCGTTGACGGTGACCTGGCCGTGCGCGTTGCAGCAGGCCACGTGGTCACCGGGGATGCCGATGACCCGCTTGATGTAGTCGTGCACGCCGGGGGCGGTGCCGAACAGCCCGGTGATCGAGTCCCACAGGCGCTGGAGCGGCGGGGTGGGCGCCAGCGGCGCCGGGTCCCAGGAGCCTTCCCCGTTGAAGACCACGACGTCGCCGCGGTGGACCGGCCGGAAGTCGTAGACCAGCTTGTTGACCAGCACCTTGTCGCCGATGAGGAGGGTGTCCTCCATCGACCCGGACGGGATGAAGAACGCCTGCACGATGAACGTCTTGATGAGCAGCGCGAGGATCAGCGCGAAGATCACCAGCAGCGGGAGTTCCACCCACCACGAGCGGGTCTTGCGGCGCTTCCCCCTGGCGTGCCCCCTCAGCCCGGTCGGTGGCCCCGCCCGGCGCGACGTTCCCGTGCCGCTGCCCTCCCCGTTATGCCCCGCAAGCGGGCCCGGGCGGCGCTCTGAGTGCCGTGGCAGGCCGTTCCCGCCCGCAAGAGGCAGCCGCTGCTCACGCGTGCCCCACTCGTCGTCCATCGCGTCTGAGCCTAGGCCATGTCCCCCGGCGCTGTCCGATCGGCGGGCCGTGGCCCGGCCGCCGTCAGCGGGCGGGCTCGCGACGCTCGCGGATACGGGCGGCCTTGCCGCGCAGCTCGCGCAGATAGTACAGCTTGGCCCGGCGGACCCGGCCGCGGGTCACCACCTCGATCTTGTCGATGGAGGGGCTGTGCACCGGGAAGGTCCGCTCGACGCCCACGCCGTAGCTGATCTTGCGTACGGTGAACGTCTCCCGGATGCCCCCGCCCTGGCGCCGGATGACGACGCCCTGGAAGACCTGGATACGGGACCGGCTGCCCTCAACCACCCGGACGTGGACCTTCAGCGTGTCCCCGGGGCGGAAGTCGGGGACGTCTGAGCGGATCTGGGCCTGCTCCAGGTCGGCGATCGCGGTGTGCATGACGGCGTTCCTCAGTCCATCCATACGCGCGCAGAGGCTCACACGCGTGGCGTCGGTCTTAGCGGTCTCTCCCGGTGCGGATGCTGTCCGCGGCCATCAGGAAGTGCGCCCGGCAGGTAAACCTGCTTGCAAGCAGCCCTCTTAGTGTGCCATACCTTCGCGGTGGTCCGGACACCCGGCGTCGGCGAGCACCTGCCGGTCCCGGTCGTCCAGCGCCCCGGCGGACAGCGCCGCGACCAGATCGGGCCTGGTCGCGGCGGTCCGGCGGAGTGCCTCGTCCCGCCGCCAGCGGGCGATCGCCGCGTGGTCGCCGGACAGCAGGACTTCCGGCACCTCGTGCCCGCGCCACACTCGCGGCCTGGTGTAGACCGGGCCTTCCAGCAGGCCGCTCATGGGCCCGCCGCCGCCGCCGAACGAGTCGTCCGCCGCGGAGCCCTCGTTGCCCATCACGCCGGGGATCAGCCGGGCGATCGCGTCGATCATGACCAGGGTGGCGGGCTCGCCGCCGGACAGCACGTAGTCACCGACGCTGACCTCGTCCACGGTCATCCGGGACCGCGCCTCGGTGACCACGCGCGCGTCGATTCCCTCGTACCGCCCGCAGGCGAAGATCAGATGAGGGGAACGGGCGAGGCCAGCCGCGGCCGCCTGCCGGAACGGGATGCCCGACGGGGTGGGGACCACCAGCCTCGGGCCGGCCCCGCCGTCCGCCGGAGCGGCCCCCGCGATGGCGTCGATGGCCTCGCCCCACGGGCCGGGCGCCATCACCATCCCGGGGCCGCCGCCGAACGGCGCGTCATCCACGGTGCGGTGCCGGTCGTGCGCCCAGTCCCGCAGGTCGTGCACGGTCAGGGTGAGCAGGCCCCGGTCGGCGGCCTTCCCGAGCAGCGACAGCCGCAGCGGGCCGAAGTAGTCCGGGAAGATGGTGATGATGTCGATCCGCACCGGCGGCTCACCCCCGGCCGGACGGGCCGGCCCGCAGGTCGAGCAGGCCGGGCGGCGGATCGATGACCAGCCGCCCGGCGGCCAGGTCGACCTCCACCGCGATCGCCGCCACGAACGGCACCAGCAGCTCGCCGTCCTCCCGGCCGGCGGCGGGCTCGATGATCAGCAGGTCCTGCCCGGGGTGCGCGACATCGGTCACGGTGCCGACCGGCTCGCCCGCGGTGGTGACCACCCGCAGGCCGATCAGCTGCTGGTCATGGAACTCGTCCGGGTCCGCGGGCGCGGGCACATCCGCGGAGTCCACGGTCAGCCAGGTCCCGCGGAGCAGCTCAGCCTGGTTCCGGTCGGCCACCCCGGCGAAGGACACCAGCAGCCGGCCCGAGTGCCAGCGCGCTGACGCGACGGTCAGCGGGCCGGCCCCGGGCGGATCCGTGGCGAGCACGCTGCCGCTGGCGAACCGCTCGTCCGGGTCGTCGGTGCGCACGTCCACGGCGACTTCCCCGCGGATCCCGTGCGGGCGGATGACCCGCCCCACCGCCAGCTGCATGATCAGCAGCCAGGGCGCGGCCCGCGGTTCCCCGCTGCTGTGTCCCGGCGGCGGGGTCCCGCGAGCGGTGCCCTAGCGGACCTCATCGACGTCCAGCAGGTCGACCCGGACGTACCGGCCGCGGGCCAGCCCGCCGATGACGGTCCGCAGCGCCCGCGCCGTCCGGCCGCCGCGGCCGATGACCTTGCCCAGGTCGTCGGGGTGCACGCGCACCTCAAGCACCCGCCCGCGGCGCAGCCCGTGGCTGGCCACACTGACATCGTCGGGATGTTCCACGATGCCCTTCACGAGGTGCTCAAGAGCCTCCTCGAGCACGTCAGGCTCCGCTCTCCTGCTCCGCGGCGGCGTCGCCGGCCTCGGCAGCCCCGGCCCCGGCAGCCTCGTCCTTGACCTCGGCCTTGACCTCGGCCTTGACCGGCTCGGCCTTGGCCTCGGCCTTGGCTTCCGCCTTGGGCTCCGCCTCGGCCTTGGGCTCAGCCTCGGCCTTGGGCTCAGCCTTGGCCTTGCCGCCGCCGGAGCGGCCGCCGGGCTTGCCGGCCGCCTTGCCCTTGCCCGCGTCGGCCTTGGCTTCCGCCTTGGCCGGCTCTTCCTTGGCGGCGGTCTTGCGGCCGCCCTTGGCCTTGGTCTCGCCGGCGGTGAGGGTCTCGGCCACCGCGGCGGCGAAGGCCTCCTTCTTGTCCGCCTTGGCGGGTGCGGTCCTGAGGGTCCCCTCGGCGCCGGGCAGGCCCTTGAACTTCTGCCAGTCGCCGGTGACCTCGAGCAGCTTGCGGACCGGGTCGGTGGGCTGCGCCCCCACGGACAGCCAGTGCTGGGCACGCTCGGAGTCGACCTCGATCAGCGAGGGCTCCTGCTTGGGGTGGTACTTGCCGATCTCCTCGATCGCGCGCCCGTCCCGCTTGGTGCGGGCGTCGGCGACGATGATCCGGTAGTACGGCGCACGGATCTTGCCCATGCGCTTGAGCTTGATCTTGACAGCCACGGCTGGGTCTTTTCTCCCATGAAGCTCGGTTCGGGTGACGGCTGCGCGGGTGGGGGCCAGCGCCGCAACCCGGCTGGGCCCGGGTCAGCGAACGGAGAGAGGGCGCCGCGAACCCTGGGCGGTGAACCCCATCATTCTGCCAGACCCGCGCACCTGAGGCGTAATCAACGCCCCGCCCCGCGCACCACCCCCGGGCAGCCGCCCCGGGCCGGTGACGGCTACTTGTCCTTCTTGCGGCCGCGCAGGCCGGGCGGCAGGCTGCCGGGGCCCTGGCCGGGCGGGAACGGCAGGCCCCGGCCGCCGGGGCCGAACCCGCCGGGCAGCCCGCCCGGCAGGTTGCCGAGGCCGCCGAACGGGTTGCCGCCGTCGCCGGTCAGGCCGGGGCCGGCGCCGCTGCCCTGCTGGCCGTCGCCGCCCGTGCCCGCGGTCTCGGGGGCGGCGCGGCGGCCCGCGCCCGCCGGGCGGCCGCCGCCGCGGCCCTTCTTCTTGCTCTTCTTCTTGGCAGCACGCGCCGCCGCCCGGCCCATGCCGGGCATGCCCGGCATGCCGGGCATCCCGCCGCCGCGCATCATCTGCCGCATCATCTTCTGGCCTTCGAGGAACCGCACGACCAGGTTGCTGACCTCGCCCACGGTGACACCCGAGCCCTTGGCGATGCGGGCCCGCCGGGAGCCGTTGAGGATCTTGGGGTTGCGGCGCTCCGCCGGGGTCATCGACTGGACGATGGCCGCGGCGCGGTCGAGGTCCTTGTCGTTGACCTGCTCGAGCAGCTCCCGGTTCTGCGCGGCCCCGGGCAGCATGCCCAGCAGGTTGCCGATCGGGCCGAGCTTGCGCACCATGGCGAGCTGCTCGACGAAGTCCTCCAGGGTGAAGCCCTCGCCGGAGGCGAGCTTGCCGGCCATGGAGGCGGCCTGCTCGGCGTCGAACGTCCGCTCGGCCTGCTCGATCAGGGTGAGGATGTCGCCGAGGTCGAGGATCCGGGACGCCATCCGGTCCGGGTGGAAGAGGTCGAAGTCCTCGAGCTTCTCACCGGTGGACGCGAACATCACCGGCCGGCCGGTGAGCTGCGCAATGGACAGCGCGGCGCCACCGCGGGCGTCGCCGTCGAGCTTGGTGAGGACGACGCCGTCGTAGCCGACGCCGTCGAGGAAGGCCTGCGCCGTGGTCACGGCGTCCTGGCCGATCATCGCGTCGACCACGAACAGGATCTCGTCCGGGTCGACCGCGTCCCTGATGGCCGCGGCCTGGCCCATCATCTCCTCGTCGATGCCGAGGCGGCCCGCGGTGTCGATGATGACGATGTTGTGCAGCCGGCGCTGTGCCTCGGCCACCGACTCCCGGGCGACCGCGACCGGGTCGCCCACCCCGTTGCCCGGCTCGGGCGCGTACACCGGGATGCCGGCCCGCTCGCCGAGCACCTGCAGCTGCTGCACCGCGTTGGGCCGCTGCAGGTCCGCCGCCACCAGCAGCGGCGTGTTGTTCTCCTTGCGCAGCCACAGGGCGAGCTTGGCCGCCAGCGTGGTCTTGCCGGAGCCCTGCAGGCCCGCCAGCAGGATGACGGTCGGCGGGTTCTTCGCGAACCGCAGCCGCCGCGCCTGACCGCCGAGGATCCCGATGAGCTCCTCGTTCACGATCTTGATGACCTGCTGCGCCGGGTTCAGCGCCTCCGACACCTCGGCGGAGGACGCGCGCTCCTTCACCCGGTCGATGAAGGTCCTGACCACGGGCAGCGCAACGTCCGCTTCCAGCAGCGCGATCCGGATCTCGCGGCAGGTCGCGTCGATGTCGGCGGCGGACAGCCTGCCGCGCCCGCGCAGCGCGGAGAAGACCTGGGTCAGCCGGTCGGAGAGCGTCTCAAACACGCATCACAGGCTATCTCCCTTTTCCTGGGCCCTCGCTCGCCTCCGGCCCGCTGGAGCCCGCCGTCTTCCCTCCTCGCTCCTCGCTGCGCTCGTCGCTCGTCAGTCCAGACGGCGGCGCGGCCCTT
>JBLMWU010000028.1:0-34720 GCA_050257395.1 Gemmatimonadota bacterium
TCGCCTCGGTCATGGCCGTGCCGGTCATCCCGGCCAGCTTGTCGTAGAGGCGGAAGTAGTTCTGCAGCGTGATGGTGGCGAGGGTCTGGTTCTCGTTCTGGATGACCACGCCTTCCTTGGCCTCGATGGCCTGGTGCATCCCCTCGTTGTAGCGCCGCCCGTGCAGGATCCGGCCGGTGAACTCGTCCACTATGAGGACCTCGCCGTTCATCACGACGTAGTCCTTGTCCCGCTTGTACAGTTCCTTCGCCTTGACGGAGTTGTTGAGGAAGCTGACCAGTGGCGTGTTCACCGGGTCGTACAGGTTGTCGATGCCCAGCCAGTCCTCGACCTTCTCGACCCCGGTCTCGAGGATGCCGACGGTCCGCTTCTTCTCGTCGACCTCGTAGTCACCCTCGCCGTCCTCACCCCGGCGCAGCCGGGGCGCGATCTTGGCGAACTCGGTGTACCAGCGGGCGCTCTGCTCGGCCGGGCCGCTGATTATCAGCGGCGTCCTGGCCTCGTCGATGAGGTTCGAGTCGACCTCGTCCACGATGGCGAACGCGTGCCCGCGCTGGACGCACTCCTCCAGGCTCCAGGCCATGTTGTCGCGCAGGTAGTCGAAGCCGAACTCGTTGTTGGTGCCGTAGGTGATGTCGGCCGCGTACTGCTTGCGCCGCTCGTCGGGGGTCATCTGGGCGAGGATGACGCCGACCTCCAGCCCGAGGAAGCGGTGGATCCGGCCCATCCACTCGGCGTCCCGCTTGGCCAGGTAGTCGTTCACCGTGACGACGTGCACGCCTTTGCCAGCCAGGGCGTTCAGGTAGGCGGGCAGGACCGAGGTGAGGGTCTTGCCCTCACCGGTCTTCATCTCCGCGATGTTCCCGCCGTGCATGGCGGCACCGCCCATGATCTGGACGTCGAAATGCCGCTGGCCGAGCGTCCGGCGGGCCGCCTCCCGCACCGTGGCGAACGCCTCGGGCAGCAGGTCGTCCAGTGACTCCCCCGCGCTGAGGCGCTCGCGGAACTCGCCCGTCATACCCCGCAGCTGCTCGTCCGGCAGCCCGGTGTACTCGTCCTCGATGGAATTGACCTGCTCGGCGATCCGCTTGAGCTGGCGCTGGATCTTGCCCTCGCCCATGCGGAGAACCCTGTCGATGATGACTGGCACTTCTCGTCGCGCTCCTCGCGGAATTCCTGCTGGCTGGCCGGATCCGGGCCCTGCACCAAAGCCGCCCCTGGAGGCGTACCGGCGGCCGACGGCACAGGGCCACCGTCTTCTCACAAGTCATGGTAGGCGAGCCCGGCGGGGAAGCCAGCCTTTGCGCGCCGAACCGGGGACCTGGCCGGCGGCCCCTGCGCGGCCTTCGCCACAATAAGAAGGTACCGTTGCCCTGCCGCAGGTCATCGGCGGCAGCGGGCTGGCGGCGCAACTGTCCCGGTGGCTGCACGGCCGGGATCCCCGAGAGGAGCAGCAAGCAATGGCGGACCAGGCGAGTTCGGGCACTCTAGTTCAGCCCCCGGAGCCCGGGGCGCTTGGCGGGCCGCGCGCCCACGAGACCTACCACGGCCGCCCGGTGTCCTGGGTGTCGGTCGGGATCATCACGGCGGCCTTCATCGCGGGCGGGCTCGCGCTCGTGTTCGGCCCGACCTGGTGGCTGTTCTGGACCAGCCTGGGCGCGGCCGCAGTCGGCGGCCTGCTCGGCCTGAGCACCCACATCATGGAGGACTGGTACTAAACCGCCCGGCCCGCCCCGGCGGAGCCCGGCCCGGCCGGAATGCCGGCCGGAATGTCGGTACCCCCGGCTAAGCTCTGCTGGCCGTGAGCAGTCCGGTCGCATCTCCAACTCCCCAGCTCGCGCTGTCCGCCGCTGACGTGCGGCTGATGACCCTGCGTGCCCAGGGCCTCCTCGGCACCGGCGGGCGGCGCGGCGGCGTGCCCGGCATGCTGCGGCGGCTCGGCGCGGTCCAGCTGGACACCATCAGCGTGCTCGCCCGGTCCCACGAGCTGGTCGCCTACGCCAGGCTCGGGCCGGTCGGCCGGGCCCGGGTCGAGCAGGCGTACTGGCATCCGCGCCGCCCGGCCGCGTTCGAGTACTGGTCGCACGCTGCCTGCGTGCTGCCGCTCGAGGACTGGCCGTACTACGCGTTCCGCCGCCGGGCGCTGCGGGTGCGCGGGAAGCGCTGGCACCAGAGTCACCAGGCGGCCTGCGCGGGCGTGCTGGACCGGCTGCGGGCCGAGGGCCCGCTCACCGCCACCCAGCTGGGCGGCGCCAAGAACGGCGGTGCCTGGTGGGACTGGTCCGACACCAAGATCGCCGTGGAGTGGCTGCTGGACGTCGGTGAGGTCATCTGCGTGCGCCGCGACGGCTGGCGACGGGTCTATGACCTGCCGGAACGCGTCCTGCCCGGGGAGCTGCTCGGCAGGGAACCCACCGATGAGGAGTGCCTGACCTATCTTGCCGGGGTGGCTGCCCGCGCGCTCGGCGTGGTCACCCGGGCCGACCTCGTCGACTACCACCGGCTGCGCGAGCTGACCGTCCCGGGCGCCGGCTTCGCCGACTTCGCCGGCCAGGCCGCGGAGGCGGCCGGGCTGGTGCCGGTGACGGTCAGCGGCCCGGCAGGCAAACCCGCCCCCGCCTGGGCCGACCCGGCCGCGCTGGCGGCGGCGGGCACCCGGGGCCGGCACCGGGTGACTCTGCTCTCCCCGTTCGACTCGCTGATCTGGGACCGCAAGCGCACCCGGCGGATGTTCGGTTTCGAGCACGCCCTCGAGGCGTACGTGCCGAAGCCCAAGCGCGTCCACGGCTACTACGCGATGCCGCTGCTGGCCGGCGGGCAGCTGGCAGGCCGGGTGGACCCGGTCCGCCGCGGCCAGACCCTGGTCGCCCGGCAGCTCACCCTCAGCAGGCCGGCCGCGGCCGAGCCGATGGCCCGCGCCCTGCGGGAGGCGGCCGAGTGGGTGGGCTGCTCGGCGGTGGCGCTGGAACGGGTGGACCCGCCCGCACTGGCCCCCCGCCTCCAGGCCGCCCTCGCGTGAGCGCGCCGCCCGGCTGAGGCGGGTCAGCTGAATTCGATCAGCTTCTCCCGGACCGCGATCATGACGGCTTCCATCCGGGAGTGGATCTGCAGTTTCTCCAGGATGTTGCGGACGTGGTTCTTGACGGTGTTCTCGGAGATGAACAGCTCCTTGGCGATGTCCCGGTTGTTCATGCCGCGGGCCACCAGCTTGAGCACCTGGATCTCCCGGTCGGTCAGCCGGGGGGCCGGGACGTCCTGCACCCGCTCGGTCTCCTCGCGCCTGGCCAGCGCGGCGAACTCGGTAAGGAGCTTGGCGGCCATGGACGGGTTGATGAGCGACTGGCCGCCGTGCACCGCCCTGACCACGTCGGCGACCTCGTCCAGCGGGATGTCCTTGAGCAGGTAGCCGCTGGCGCCGGCCCGGATCGCCTCGAACAGGTCCTCCTCCTCGTCGCTGATCGTCAGCATGACGATTTTCGCGCTGGGAGCGACCTCCTTCATGGCCCGGCAGGCCTCGATGCCGCTGCTGCGCGGCATCCGGATGTCCATGAGCACGACGTCGGGGAGCGACTCCCCGGCCTTCTCCACGGCTTCGGTCCCGTCGCTCGCCTCGCCGACGACCTCGATGTCGTCCTCGGCGTCCAGGACCATCTCCAGCCCGCGGCGGAAGAGAGCGTGATCATCGACGATCAGCGCGCGGATCGGCTCGGGGCGCCGGGTCTGCGCTGCCTCGCCGGTCGCTGCGGGATCTCCGCCCATGGCGCGTCCTCCCTGACCTGCCGTCTCGGTGGCCTTGCCGCCAGCGGTCACCGCTGGCCAGCCGTGCGGCGCTGGCCAGCGGCCGCTGGCGCCTTCCTGCGCAGCCCGGCTGGTACGCCTGCGCCCCGCTGCCCGCGTGCCGCGTGATCAAACTCTCGCCGATGCGGGCACGTGGCGCAAATGCCGGGCCGCGCCACGCCGGCGGCGCGGCCCGGCCATCGCGCTAGCGGCCGAGCGCGCCGGGCCCCGGCAGTCCCGCGCTGGGCAGCCCGGGCGGCCCCGCCGGCAGGCCGCTGGCCCGCCCGGCGGCGCCGGGCGCGCTGTGCGCCTCTCCTTCCACCAGCCGGATCACCCCGTACTGGTAGCCGTGCCGGCGGTAGACCACGCTCGGGTGGCCCCGCTCCGCGTCGCGGAACAGGAAGAAGTCGTGGCCGACCAGTTCCATCTCCAGCAGCGCCTGGTCGATGCTCATGGGGGCGGCCGCGTGGAACTTCTCCCGTACCACCAGCGGCCCGTCGCCTTCCATCGCGATCGGGACGACATCATCCGCGCCGTCCAGCGGGGAACCGTCCAGCGCGGATCCGGCGATGGCCAGCATCTCCCAGGCCGCCTCGGGGGTCTCAGCCGGGGCGCTGGCGGGCTCCGCCGCGGCCGCTGACGCGCGCCGGGCCTGCCCGTTGCCCTCCGCCGTGGCCCTGGGCTCCGGCACCCTTTCCGTGCCCGGGGCACCGTACCGGGTCTTCCGCCGGTCGCTGGAGCGGCGCAGCCGCTCCTCCAGCTTCGCGCAGGCGCGGTCCAGCGCCGCGTAACGGTCATCGGCGGCCGCTTCCGCGCGGATCACCGGACCGCGCGAGGCGATCGTCAGCTCCACGCGCTGCCGCCGGTCCGACTGCCGCGGGTTGCGCTCCATGGTGACCTCGACGTCGATCCGGATCGCCTTGCGGTCCAGCCGCTCCAGCTTGCCCAGCTTGGTTTCCGCGTACCTGCGGAACCGCTCCGGCACGTCAGTGCGTCGGCCCTTGAAGATGATGTCCATCCGGACCCCCCTTCAGCCCGATCGAGATGGCGGCACCCGCCCGGCCGACCTGGTCTTCGTCCCCACATCCGCCTGCTGAGGGGTTCGCGGCAACCTGTTGCCACTAATGCCCTTCTCCCTGCCTGGGAGACATCCGGTCCCCCGGCAGGGGCAGGACTTACCTCTAAGCCGCACCGTGATCGGTCGACGAGAAGTCGCCTTACGTGGGCCGTTTCGCCTGCGGCTGGCATCGGCTTGCCTGGCCGGGGCCCCCGCCAGCAGCGGGAGACCCTGCCCGACGCAACCACGGACCCGGGCGGGTGCCATGACAGGAACGCTAGCCTGACCCGGGCCGAATGTCAGGAGACATAAGTCCCATCTCGTCAACGGGGCTCGCGCGAGCCGCAGGTCAGCGCGGCGGAGCCGGGCAATTCAGCCGGGATAGGTTGCGGCCCGGCCCGGCAGCAGGTCGCTCCAGAACTCGCCGAAACCCGCCGACCGCTCCAGCCGGCCGCTGGCCAGCCCCAGATACAGGGGGTTCTGCGGCCCGGCGGCCGCGATCGACACGATCCCGGGCTGCACCGCGCCCTGGCTGGCGGCGTTGTTGCCGTTCACCGGCGCCTCCCAGACCTGCATGTCCGCGGCCGTCCCGGAGACCGCCACCAGATGGTCAGCGTCGTACCAGGTCAGCGCGGACACGCCGGAAACGTTCGGGGCGACCGGCAGCGTGCTCCAGATGGCGAACTGGCCGCCGGCCCGGACGATGGCGCCGAGCACCAGATGCGCCGCTGGCCCCTGCCCGACGATCATCGCGAGCCGGGTACCGTCCGGCGCCACCCGCAGCCCGGTCACCGGGCCGGCCCCGGAGGGGAGGCTGACCCGGACCGCCGGGCCGCTGCCGTGCGGCAGCACGAACACGCCCGCCGAGCCGCCGGACCGGCCGGCCACCCACAGGTTGTCCGCGCTGTCCCAGCTCGGGGTGGTGAAGCCGGAGCCGGTGAGCCGGGCGTGCGGCGTGCTGGCGGACGGTTTGGCGTGCGGGACCGTGGCGGCGGCGAGGTCGCTGACATAGACGGCGGTCCCGCCCCCGCCGACCCCGGCCAGGTAGCGCCGGTCCGGTGAGACCGCGATCGCGCTCATCGGGACGCGCCCCTGGCCCGCATCGCCCGGCACCGGGGTGCTGCTCTCGTCGCCCCCGTGCCCCTGCCCCAGCACTCTGACCTTGCCGTCCGCCCCCACGTAGTAGAGGCCCTGCCCGGTCGCCGGGTGCTGGACCAGGCGGGCGTAGTCGCCCTGGCCCAGCACGGCGCTGCCGGAGGCGGGCCAGAAGCGGCCGTTGACCTTGAGCTTCACGGACCCGATGAGCGGGTCGCCGTAGGCACGGCTGGTCAGCGTCCAGACCAGCTGGGCGTCCAGCGCCCGGAGGGTGGCCGGGTTCGCCGCCTGTGACGGCATGCTCAGGCTGACGATGGCCGTCTTGCTGAGCGGCGGGCCGGGCAGCACCTGCACCCCCTGCAGCCGGGCGCGCGCCGGGAAGGCGGAGTCCGCGGCGCCGTACAGCCAGCTGGGCACGCCGCTGAGCAGCGCGCTCACCAGCCTGGTGGCCGGGTCGGAGGAGTCGCTCGGCACGTACACGGGATCGGGGACAAGCACGCTGCGCCCGGTGCCGCGGGCGTAGAAGTACAGGTTCTGCGGCTTGTACACCAGATTGAACAGCCCTTCGGGCAGCAGCAGCACGTGCCGGCCGGGCACGCTGGCGATCCGCCACTGCCCGTTCACCCGCTCCAGCCCGAAGTTCAGCCCGGCGGTGCCGCCGCCGGTGGCGGGCTTGTACTGGCCGCTGCTGGAAAGGGTGGCGACCTCGGGGCCGGCAGCCACCACGGAGTCGTTGCTCGCCAGTGCCATCCGGTGGGTCCCCGGGACCATCGTGGGCTGCTGGCCGACGATGGTCACCTCCGAACCGGGCGACCAGGCCCTGCTCGCGGCGGGGGTCAGGTACTCCCGGGCGATCGCGTTCCGGTTCGCCCGGCTGGCGCTGGCCAGCAGGAAGCCGGACACGATCTCGGTGGGGAGCCAGCCTGGCTGCGGCCCGCTCATGACCAGTGCGCAGCAGGTCGTCCCGCTGCCGCCCTGCGGGGCGGGGGTGGACTGCACCAGTCCTTCCGACGGCAGCTGGGCGCAGGCGGCGGCCAGCAGGGAGAGGGCCATCGCCAGCCCGGCGGCCGCGGCCCGGCTGCGCACCTGGCACCGGCCCGGCGCCGGCCCGGCCGGCCCGCCGGTCACGTCGGGATCTCTGGTCACGGCTGTGTCCCCTTGGCGCTGCCGGCCGGCGTCCAGCCCGGGCCGGCGGCCCCGTCCCCGGCCGCGCCTGCTGACGGCACGGGCACGGCTGCGGTCCCGCCGCTGGCCAGCGGCCCGGGCGGCTCGGCTTCGTCAGGCCCCAGCGGCAGCGGTGAGCCCGCCAGCTCCTGACCCGCCGAGCGCGGCAGGGTGAGCCGGAACACCGACCCCTTGCCCGGCTCGCCCCAGGCCTGCAGCCAGCCCCCGTGCAGCCGGGTGTCCTCCAGCGCGATCGCCAGGCCCAGCCCGGTGCCGCCGGTGGTCCGGGCCCGCGCGGGATCGGCCCGCCAGAACCGGTCGAACACGAACTGGTGCTCGCCCGGGCCGAGCCCCACGCCGTGGTCGCGGACCGTGACCGCGACCGCATCGCTGTCCGCCGCGACCGTCACCACCACCTCCCGGCCCTCGCCGTGCTCCACCGCGTTGTCCAGCAGGTTCCGCAGCACCCGCTCGATGCGGCGGCGCTCCACCTCCGCGACGCACGGATCGGCCGGCAGCCGGAACTCGATCCGGGTGCCGCGCCGCGCCGCCAGCTGCTCGGCGTCCGCGGCGGCCCGCCGCACCAGGTCGCACACGTTGGCGGTCTCGGCGTCCAGGCTGACCACGTTCGCGTCGTACCGGCTGATCTCCAGCAGGTCCGCGAGCAGCGCCTCGAACCGCTCGAGCTGGCTCTGCAGCAGTTCGGCGGACCGGCTGGCCGACGCCTCCAGCTGCTCGCGCGCCTCGTACAGGATGTCCGCCGCGATCCGGATCGTGGTGAGCGGCGTCCGCAGCTCGTGCGACACGTCGGACACGAACTGCCGCTGCACCTTGGACAGGTCCTGCAGTTCCTGGAGCTTGTCCTGCAGGCTGGCCGCCATCTCGTTGAACGAGGTGGCCAGCTCGGCCAGGTCGTCGGTGCCCCGTACCGGCATCCGCTGCCCGAGCTCACCGGCGGACAGCCGCTTGGCGGCCTGCGCGCCCTCCCGCAGCGGCACCACCACCCACCGGGTGACCAGGGAGACGATGACCGCGAGCAGCAGCACCAGCGACAATCCGGCGCCGATCAGCGCGGTCTCCACCAGCTGCAGCACCTGCTGCTGCTCGGTGAGCGGGAACACGTAGTAGAGCTGGTCGTGGGAGGAGATCGGCGCGCCCACCGCCAGCGCCGGCTCCCTGGTCCTGCCGTCCGCGCTGACCAGCATGGTCGGCTGCGACTTGAGCGAGTCCGAGTGGGTGCTGCGCTGCTCGCGGGTGACGGCCCCGATGAGCGGGCCGGGCAGGCTCTCGGCCATGTTCTGGTTGCCGATCACCGCCCGCAGGCCGCCCGTGCCCTGCGGCAGGATCACCACGTCATAGACGTTCCGGGGCCCGCTCTCCTGCTGCAGGGTGGTGGCGAGGGAGATGAGCTCGGACGGGAGCGGCCCGCCCGGCCGCTGCATGCCCGGCTGGCCCTGCGCGGTGGTGAGTCCGTCCTGGACCTGGTTCAGCGCGGTGGTCCGCTCATTGGCGAGCAGCCCGTCGGAGATCTGCTGGACCAGGAAGAAGCCGAGGATCGCGACCACCACGGCGGAGATGACCAGCGTGGTCGTGACCACCCGCAGCTGCAGCGAGCGGTGCCAGCGGCCGCGCAGCCCGGCGGCCACCGCCCGCAGCCGCCGCCGGGTGAAGCGCAGCAGGCCATTGGCGGCCTGCCCGCGGTCAGCCAGCGCGCCGGTCACGAGCGGCCGGGGCGTGGCCGGGCCCGCCGCGGGCGCAGCCGGAGCTGGCGCGCCGCCCCGGGAACCGGCCCCGGCGTGCGCCTCACTCTCTGCTGCCTTACCGCCCGCCATACCCCTCTTGCCGGACTAGTTGGAGCCCGCCTTGTAGCCGACGCCGCGGACGGTGACGACGATCTCGGGGTGCTCGGGGTCCTTCTCGATTTTCGCCCGCAGCCGCTGGACGTGCACGTTGACCAGGCGGGTGTCGGCTGCGTGCCGGTACCCCCACACCTGCTCCAGCAGCACCTCCCGGGTGAACACCTGCCGCGGCTTGCGGGCCAGCGCGACCAGCAGGTCGAACTCCAGCGGGGTCAGGTTGACCGGCTCCCCGGCCCGCTTGACGGAGTGCCCGGCCACGTCGATCGTGACGTCCGCGACCTGCAGGATCTCCGGCGCCGGGTCGTCGGTCCGGCGCAGCCTGGCCCGGACCCGGGCGATGAGCTCCTTGGACTTGAAAGGCTTCACGATGTAGTCGTCGGCCCCTGACTCCAGCCCGAGCACGACGTCCACGGTGTCGCTCTTGGCCGTCAGCATCACGATCGGCACCCCGGACTCGGTCCGGATCTGGCGGCAGACGTCGATCCCCTCCAGGCCGGGCAGCATCAGGTCGAGCAGCACCAGGTCGGGGTGGGTGTCCCGGAATGCCTCCAGGGCGTGGTCTCCGTCAGCGACGAACGTCGGCTCGAAGCCCTCCGCCCGCAGCATGATGCCGAGCATCTCGGAGAGGGCCGCGTCGTCATCGACGACCAGCACGCGTCCTTTCATGGGCCTCATCGTTCCACGGAAGTGCCAGCCAGGGCACCTGCACTGATATCTGCTCCCCCATCCAAAAGGCGCAGCTTACCCGGGGTGACCGGGCGGAGGACCCCCTGTTCGGTCACCAATGCGGTCAGCAGCCCCGGCGGGGTCACATCGAATGCGGGGTTGTACGCCTCGCTGCCCGGGGGCGCGACCGCCGTCCCGGCGAGCGTGGTGACCTCCGCGGCCGCGCGGTGCTCGACCACGATGGCCGCGCCGTCGGCGGCCGCGAAGTCGATCGTGGACACCGGCGCCGCCACCACGAACGGCAGCTGGTGATGGCGGGCGAGCACCGCCAGCCCGTAGGTCCCCACCTTGTTGGCCACGCTGCCGTCGGCCGCGATCCGGTCGGCGCCGACCACCACCAGGTCGACCTGACCGGCCGCCATCAGCGAGGCGGCGGCCCCGTCCGGGAGGACGGCGTACGGCAGCCCGGCCCGGGCCGCTTCGTAGCCGGTCAGCCGCGCGCCCTGCAGCAGCGGGCGGGTTTCGCCCGCCCACAGCCGGGCCAGCCGCCCGGCCCGGTGCGCCGCCAGGATGATGGCGAAGGCCGTCCCTTCCCCCGCCGACACCAGCGCGCCGGTGTTGCAGTGGGTCAGGATCCGCGCGCCGTCCGGCACCAGGCCGAGCCCGTGCGCGGCAATGGCGCGGCTGGCCGCGGCGTCCTCCGCCGCGATGGCCCGGGCTTCGGCCAGGGCCGCCTGGGCGGCCCGCTCAGCCTGGCCCGGGCCGGCGAGGCCGGCCTGGTAGGCGGCCAGTGCCCGGCGGACGCCCCAGGCCAGATTCACCGCCGTCGGCCGGGCCGCCGCCAGCTGGCCCGCTGCGGCCTCCACGTCGTCCCCGCGGCAGGCGGCGAGTGCCACGCCGAACGCGCCCGCCACGCCCAGCAGCGGGGCCCCGCGCACCACCAGGCGGCGGATGGCGCCGACCAGCGCCGGCACGTCCGGGCAGGTCACGGTGGTCTCCTCGGCCGGCAGCCGGGTCTGGTCGAGCAGCGCGACCGCGGGCCCCGCCGGGGGGTCCAGCCAGCGCAGTGCATAGGTGCCCACGTGCTGAGTCTGCCTCCCACCAGGCCCGCAGGTCGAGGGGCGGGGCGTTGCCGGGCGGCCGGCGCCGGCCCAGCGGGCCTGCCGTTTGTCAGCACTGCCTTCATCCGGAACCCGCTTCGTGCGAATATGGGGCGCCGGTATATCCGGATTACCGCAGCCTGATGCCGCGGGCGCGGCGCAGGCCGGGCACGGGGCACGCCGGGCACGGGCGAGACCGGGCCGCGGGCCGCCCGGAGCCGCTGTCCGGCGCGGGCCACCGGGGCCCACCGGCAGACGGGGCGCGGAGGAGACGATGACGCAGGAGCCGCCGCAAGGCGCCGCCGAAGAGGAGCAGCCCGGCCCTGGCCGGACCTGGTCCGCGGCCCCCCTCCCCGGCGGATACGACCCGGCCAGCGGATACGGCCCGGCCAGCGGGTACAGCCCGGCCAGCGGATACGGGCAGTACCAGGCGGGCGGCTACCCGCCGCTGGCCGCCCCGGCGGCGCCGCCCGGGTACGGGCCAGCCGGCTACGGCCCGCCCGGCTATGCGGCACCTGGCCATGCGGCCCCCGCGGGCTATCCTCCGCCGGGCGGCTACGGCCCGGCAGGCGCGGCGGGCTGGCAGCAGCCGCCAGCGGCGGCCAAGCCCGGGGTGATCCCGCTGCGCCCGGTCGGGGTGGGTGAGATCCTCGACGGCGGCTTCGCCTCCATCCGGCGCAACCCGAAGGCGGCGCTCGGGCTGACCGTCATCTTCCTGCTCGTGTCCGGGCTCATCACCACCGGGCTGGCCGGCTACCTCGCCCGCGTCAGCGGGCCCGCGCCGGTGCCGGCCCCCGGCACGCCGATCCCGCCGGGTGAGTTCACCGGCATCCTGAGCAGCGACATCCGGTACGCGACGCCGGTGAGCACGTTCTCCTTCCTGGTCGGCTACGCCGTCCAGCTGCTGCTGGCCGGCATCCTGGCCCCGGTGTTCGCCCGCAGCGCCCTGGGCCAGCCGGCCGGGGGCGTCCGCGCCGCCTGGCGGCTCTCCCGCGGCTGCCGGTGGCGGCTCACCGGGAACGTGCTGCTGGTCATGGCCATCACGCTGGCCCCGCTCCTGGCGCTGGGGCTGCTGATCTTCCTCCTCGCCATCTCGCAGGTACCCGGCCCGGTCATCGCCCTGGCCGGGTTCGCGGGCGTGCTCGGCGCCGGCTTCCTGGCGGTGTGGCTGTGGACCATGCTGAGCCTGGCGCCCGCGGTGGTGACGCTGGAGCGGGCCGGGCCGGTGGCCGCGCTGAGCCGGTCCTGGCAGCTGGTGCGGCGCAGCGCCTGGCGGGTGTTCGGCATCCAGCTGCTCACCTGGCTCATCGTGATCGTCGCCGGATTCGTGCTGCGGCTCCCGTTCACGGTCGCCGACACGGCGCTGGTCCTGGGCGGCGGGCTGTCGACGCTCGGCGCGGTCCCGCTGCCCGCCCTGGCCGTGTCCGCGGTCGGCAGCCTCGCGTCGGGCACGGTCACCCGCCCGCTGGCCGCCGCGGTGACCACGCTGCTCTACGTGGACCTGCGGATGCGCAGGGAAGGGCTCGACCTGGTGATGCGGTCGGCGGACAGCGGCGAGCTGCCGGGCGACGGCTTCGCCGCCCTGTGGCGGCCCAGCCTGCCCGGCGCACCGCCTGCCGCGGGCCTGCCGCCAGCGTGGTAACCGGGCTGGGGCCGGGGCGGCCCAGGCCCCCGATCGCGCAGCTGCCCGCCCAGCGGCTGGCCCGCCGCGAGCTGTCCCGGCCCATGTACCAGCACGGCAGCGTGTTCCAGCAGATCCAGCACTTCCTCAGCCGGCTGCTGGACCGGCTGCTCAACCCGCCCAGCGGCCCGGCCGGCTGGTGGTCGCTCGCCGTGCTCGGCGTGCTGGTGGTGCTGCTGGTGGTGGGCATCCTGCTGTGGACCGGGCCGGTCGCCCGGTCGCGCCGCGCCGCGCCCGCGCGGGAACTGGACACCGGCACCCGCAGCGCCCGCGATCATCTCCGCCAGGCCCAGCGGCTGGCGCAGGCCGGTGACCACGGCGGCGCGATCCTGGAGGGCGTGCGGGCGATCGCCGCGGAGCTGCAGCAGCGGGAGGTGCTCCCGCACCGGCCCGGCCGGACCGCGGACGAGTTCGCGGCCGAAGCGGGCGAGGCGCTGCCAGCGGAAGCGGCCGCCCTGCGGGTGGCGGCCACGGCCTTCGACGACGTCTGCTACGGCGGCCGCCCGGGCACGGCCGCCGGGTACCGGCAGGTCGCCGAGCTGGCCGGGCGGATCGGGGCCGGCGGCGGGCGGGGCGGCACGGGGCGCGGCGGCAGCCGCGAGGGCGGCGCCGGCCCGGCGGCGGGCAGCCCGGTACCCGCCGGGAGCCGCCCGTCATGACCGGGAGCCGCCGATGACCACTCAGGCCACCCGCCTCGCGGGCCCGCGCCCCGGCGCGAGGGGCGCCGCGGGCGCCAGCACCGGTGCCGGCCCGGCCGGGCCGGTGCGGGCCCGGCGGTCCTGGGCGTGGGTGCTCGCCCTCGTCGCCGTCATCGCGGGCGGCGGGGCGCTGACCGCCGCGCTGGCCCCGTCGGCGCCTGCCTGGCCGCTCGACCCGGCCAGCACCACCGGCGACGGCAGCCACGCGCTCGCGGACCTGCTGGCCGCGCGCGGCGTCGCCGTGATCCGGACCAGCACGGCCGCGGGCACCGCCGCGGCCGCCCGCCGCACGGCCGCCACCATCCTGGTCACCAGCCCCTGGCAGCTCACCCGGGCACAGCTCACCGCCATCGGCAGGGCGCCCGGCGCGCTGGTGATCGCGGGGCCCGACCCGGAGGCGCTCCGCGTGCTGGCGCCCGCGGTGTCGGCGTCGGGCGCCGCGCCGGTGCACCTCATCGCCCCCGGCTGCGCGCTCACCGCGGCCCGGCTGGCCGGCCGGGCCGACCTCGGCGGGACCCTGCTGCAGACCAGCGTGACCGGCGCCAGCCGCTGCTACGGGCAGCTGGGCCAGGTCGCGCTCGGCGAGGGGGCAGCCCTGGTGCAGTACCGGGCCGGCGGCCGCACCGTCACCGTGCTCGGCGCCGGCACCCTGCTGACCAACGGCGAGCTGGCCAGCGCGGGCAACGCCGCGCTGGCGCTGAACCTGCTCGGCGGCACCGGCCGGGTGGTGTGGCTGGTGCCGGAACAGGCCCCGGCCGCCGGGCTGGGGCCGCCCGGCCGGGGCAGCCAGGGACCGCCGCTGATCCCCGCCGCGGCCCTGCTGGTGGCCGCCGAGCTGGCGGTCGCCGCGGCGCTGGCGGCGCTGTGGCGGATGCGCCGGTTCGGGCCGCTGGTGACCGAGCCGATCCCGGTCGTGGTCCGGGCCTCGGAGACCACCGAGGGCCATGCCCGGCTGTACCGGTCCCGGCACGCCCGGGGCCGCGCCGCGGCCGTGCTGCGCGCCACCACGGCGGACCGGCTGCTGCCGCGGCTGGCGCTGCCCCGGGACGCCACGGCCGGGGTGGTGTGCGCGGAACTGGCCCGGCGCACCGGCCGTCCGCAGGCGGAACTCGAGGCGCTCCTGTACGGGCCGGTCCCGGCTGATGACGGCGCGCTGGTGGCGCTCGCCGCTGATCTCGACACCCTGGAAGGTGAGGTGCTCATCAAGTGACCGCCGACATGCCGCCGCTGACCCGGCCGGCCCCGGCAGGCCCGGCGTATGCCCCGGCCGGGCCGCTGGCCGGCCCGCCGGCGGCCGCGCCGCGGGACGCGCTGGTGGCCGTGCGCGACGAGGTCTCCAAAGCCGTCATCGGCCAGGACTCCGTCCTCACCGGGCTGCTCATCTGCCTGCTGTGCCGTGGCCACGTGCTGCTCGAGGGCGTGCCCGGGGTGGCGAAGACGCTGCTGGTCCGCGCGCTGGGAACCGCCCTGTCGCTGCAGAACACCCGGGTCCAGTTCACCCCGGACCTGATGCCCGGTGACGTGACCGGCTCGCTCGTGTACGACGCCAGGACGGCGCAGTTCCAGTTCCGGGCCGGGCCGGTGTTCACCAACCTGCTGCTGGCGGACGAGATCAACCGCACCCCGCCGAAGACCCAGTCGGCGCTGCTGGAGGCGATGGAGGAGCGCCAGGTGTCGGTGGAGGGCACACCCCGGCCGCTGCCCGAGCCGTTCCTGGTCGCCGCCACCCAGAACCCCATCGAGTACGAGGGCACCTACCCGCTGCCCGAGGCGCAGCTCGACCGGTTCCTGGTGAAGCTGACCGTGGCGCCGCCGGGCCGGGACGAGGAGATCAGCATCCTGGCCCGGCACGCGGCCGGCTTCGACCCGGGGGACCTGGCCGCGGCCGGGATCACGCCGGTGGCGGGGCCGGCCGAGCTGCAGGCGGCCCGGGAGGCGGTGCAGGTGGTGCGGATCGGCCCGGAGGTCACCGGCTACATCGTGGACATCTGCCGCGCCACCCGGCAGTCGCCGTCGCTCCAGCTCGGCGTCTCGCCCCGCGGCGCGACCGCGCTGCAGGCGACCAGCCGGGCGTGGGCCTGGCTGGCCGGCCGCGGCTACGTCATCCCCGATGACGTGAAGGCGCTCGCCCGGCCCACCCTCCGCCACCGGGTGCAGCTGCGGCCCGAGGCCGAGCTGGAGGGCGCGTCCGCGGACGGCGTGCTGGACGCCGTGCTCGCCGCCGTCCCGGTCCCCCGGTGACGCTGACCGGCCGGGCGGCCGCCGCGGCCCTGGCCGGCGCGGTGGTGCTGGTGGCGGTGCGGAACCTGGCGGCGCTGGCCGCGGTCAACCTGGTGCTGCTCGCCGGGATCGCGGCTGACCTGCTGCTCGCCGCCCGGGTCCGGCCGCTGCGGCTGAGCCGGTCCGGTGACACCCAGGTCCGGCTCGGCCAGTCCGCCACGGTCCGGGTCACCGTGGAACACCCAGGCCGGCGCCTGCTGCGGGCCGCGGTCCGGGACGCCTGGCAGCCGAGCGCGGGCCTGGCCGCCCGCCATCAGCGGCTGCGCCTGCGCGGCGGCCAGCGGGCCGCGGTGGTGTTCACGCTCCGGCCGGAGCGGCGCGGTGACAAGGTCTCGGCTGGCGTGACGGTGCGCTCGTTCGGGCCGCTCGGGCTGGCCGCCCGGCAGCGGCGGCTGCCGCTGCCGTGGTCGGTCCGGGTGCTGCCGCCGTTCGCCAGCCGCCGCCACCTGCCGGAGAAACTGTCCCGGCTGCGGGAGCTGGAGGGGCAGCACCGGACCATGCTGCGCGGCCAGGGCAGCGAGTTCGACTCGCTGCGGGAGTACGTGATCGGCGACGATGTCCGCTCCATCGACTGGCGGGCCGCTGCCCGGCGGGGCGATGTGATGGTCCGCACCTGGCGTCCCGAGCGCGACCGGCGCATCCTCATCGTGCTGGACACCGGCCGCACGTCGGCCGGCCGGGTCGGCGGCTTCCCGCGGCTGGACGTGTCCATGGATGCCGCGCTGCTGCTGACCGCGCTCGCTGCCCGGGCCGGCGACCGGGTGGACTTCATCGCGTACGACCGCCAGCTGCGTGCCCGGGTGACCGGTGCGCCCCGCCCGGCCGTGCTCGCGTCGGTGACCAGCGCGATGGCGGTGCTGGAGCCCGCGCTGATCGAATCGGACGCGGCCGCCATGGCCGGCGCGGTGCTCACCCTGGCCCGCCAGCGCAGCCTGGTGGTGCTGCTCACCGACCTCAACGCGGCGGCTGTGGAAGAGGGGCTGCTGCCGCGGGTGCCGCTGCTGGCCGCGCGCAACCAGCTCCTGCTGGCGGCGGTGGCAGACCCGCGGCTGGCGGAGATGGCGGCCGCCCGCGGCGATGCCGCGAGCGTCTACGGCGCGGCCGCGGCCCAGCGGGCCGGGGCCGAGCGGGCCCGGGTCGCCGCCCTGCCGCGCCAGCGCGGCGTGCAGGTGGTCGAGGCAGTGCCCGGGCACCTGCCCTCGGCGCTCGCAGACGCCTACCTCGCGCTCAAGGCCGCGGGCCGGCTCTGACCGCGGCCGGCCGGCCGGGCGCGCGGTCAGGCGGGCGGCGGGGCCTCGCGCGGCAGCCGGACGGTGAAAGCCGTCCCCTCCCCCTCCCGCGATTCCACGCTGATGGTGCCGCCGTGGTTGACCACGATGGTGCGGACGATCGCGAGGCCGAGACCGGTGCCCGGGATCCCTTTGTCCACCGCGTTCGACGCGCGGAAGAACCGGCCGAACAGGTCCTCCTGGTCCGCCTGCGGGATGCCGATTCCGGTGTCCCGCACGGTGATCACCACCGGCCCGCCGCCGGCGCCTGCGCTGACGCTGACGCGGCCGCCCTGCGGCGTGAACTTCACCGCGTTGGTCAGCAGGTTCAGCACCACCCGCTGCAGCTGCTCCGGGTCCCCGGCCACCACCAGGCCCGGGTCCGCGCCGGTCACCGTCAGGTCCAGCTGCTTCTCCGCGGCTGACGGCCGGACCGCCTCCGCCGCCTCCCCGATCACCCCGGCCACCGGCACGGGCTTCTTCTCGGCCGCGAACGCCTGGGACTCCAGCTTCGCCAGGGTGAAGACGTCCTCGATCAGGGTGTGCAGCCGGCCCGCGCTGCGGTCGATCACCTGCACCATGTGCCGCTGCTCTCCGTCCAGGCGCCCGTCCGGGTCGTCGCCGAGCATCTCGACGTAGCCCTCGATGCTCGTAAGCGGGCCCCGCAGCTCGTGCGAGACGGTGGCGAAGAAGTCGGACTTGGCCCGGTCCAGCGACTTGAGGTCCTCCACCAGCCTGCCCTCCGCTTCGTAGAGCCGGGCGTGGTTGAGGCCGCGGCCGAGGTCGGCTGCGATGGAGTCCACGGCATCCGTTTCGGCCGGGGTCCACGGGCGCCCGGGCGTCAGCCGCTGCACGATGAGCATGCCCAGCAGGTCCTGGCCCACCCCGAAGGGGGTGGTGATCTGGCACACGACCCCGGTCCGGCGGACCCACTCCCGGAAGTCCGCCGGGATCACGTCGCCTTCCGGGCCCTGCACATCCTGCACCACCGAGCTGCGCTGGGCCCGGAACAGCTGGTGCAGCCGGGCCAGCGCCCCGCTGCCCAGCCGCGCGCCGGTGGGCGGCCACCAGGGCTCCGGACCCACCCCGTCCGGGGTGCTGAGCTGGCTGCCGCTGATCAGGCGCACCGCCACCCGGTCAGCGTCCACCGTCTGCTCCAGGGCGAGCCGCGCCGCCCGCAGCACCTCGACTTCGGCCAGCGGCTCGCGGATCCGCAGCCCGGCCTCCCGGGCCGCCGCCCGCAGCCGGCCGCTCTCCGCCTCCGCCCTGCGCAGCCGGTCAGCCTCGTCCGCCTGCACGTTGACCGACTGTGCCACCTCCCGCACTTCCGGCGACCCGCGGACCTCCGCCCGGGCGCCGTGATCGCCGCGGGTCAGCCGCCCGACGGTCGCGGTCAGCGCCCGCAGCGGCCGGGTGATCGAGTACACGGTGCTCAGCGACAGGACGAGCACCAGCAGGACGGCCACGGCAAGCGCGACGGCGCTCCAGACCAGGCCGGTCCGCAGGGCGTGCTTGCTGCTCGCGGTGAGCCGCTCGATGTCGCTGTGCAGCCGGATGAGAGCGCCGGTGAGGGCGGTGAGGAACTCCACGCTGAGCCGGTTGGAGTGCGCGTACACCGCCCTCGCCGCCGGCGTCCGGGGCGTGACCGACGCGACCGTGGGCGCCAGGGCGAACCAGCTGTCGCCCGCCCGGTCCTGGATCTCGATCAGGCCCCGCAGCCCGGGCGTGGCGTCGCGGCGCAGGGCCGCCAGCGTCTGGTAGAAGCTCGCCCGGACCGTGCCGAGCGGCGCGAGGTAGCGGTGGTCCCTGGTGACGTCGTAGAAGATGATCGCGAACTGGGCGGTCCCGTAGGCCTCTTCGAGGGCGGTCTCCTCCTGCTGGAGCAGCGTGTACCTGCCGGTGACCTGCTGCGCGACCGCGTTCTGGCGGCCGACCGCCACGTAGTTGACCGTCGTGGCCGCCCCGATGAGGACCGCGAACACGCTGAAGGCCACCAGCAGTCGCGTCAGCACGGAGCCGCGGCGCCTCATCCGGCCAATACCCGCCGGTCACCCGTGGCACCGGGAAGCCGCGTGCCCGGCCGGCCCGGCCGGTGCCCTGCGGCGAACCCGAGCATCCCGTTCCCCATCCCGAGCATCCCGGGCGGACCGGCAGCGATCCTCCGCACACCCCGGACCCGCTACGTAACATTTGGTCACTTAAAATGTACTCTGCGTAGCTATACCGATGGGGGTGCAGGTGGCCGGAAGCCTGATCCGGGCGGGCCGGCGGCTGCCCGGCCGCTGCCTGCTGGCCGGCGGCGCCGTGGCCGCCGCCAGCGCCGCTGCCCGCGCCGCCGCCTGCGGGGGCGGCGGCGGGACGCCGGCCGGGTCACCGGCACCGCCCGGCGGCGGCTCCGCGTCCGGCACCCCGGCCCCGGCCGCCACCGCCCCGGTCACCGGGACGGCGGCCCGGGCGGCGGTCACGTCGGTGTGGGAGGAGTTCTTCAACGCCCGGACGCCCACCCGGCGGCGGGTCGTGCTGCTCCAGAACGGCCCGGCGTTCAGGCAGGTGCTCGCGACCCAGGCGCGCCTGCCGGTGGCCGCCGCGGCGACCGCGAGGGTGAGCAGGGTGGTGGTCCAGGCGCCGGGCCGGGCCCGGGTGACCTGCACCATCCTGGCCTCCGGCCAGCCGGTCCTCAGCAACCAGGCCGGCGTCGCGGTCTACTCCGGCGGCACCTGGAAGGTCGGCCAGGCCAGTTTCTGCCGGCTGCTGGTGCTGGAGTACGGCGGCAGCACCTCCTCGCTGCCGGCCGTGTGCCGGGGCGCGGGCTGAGCCGCACGGCCGGGCTGGGCCGCGAGGCCAGCGGCACCGGCCCGGCTCAGCCGGCCACCGGCGCCACGTCCGGTGCCTCCTCCATGTCCGCCGACAGCCCGGCTCGCACCGCGCGCCGCCCGATCACCAGCACGTACGCCAGGAACGCCGCTTCCGCCACCGCCCCGATCGTGATCCGCGCCCAGGCGGGCAGCGGCGAGGGCGTGACGAACGCCTCGATCACCCCGGAGACCAGCAGCACCACCACCATGCCGAGCGCGATGGTGATGGACGCCCGGCCCTCCTCCGCGAGCGCCTGGACGCGCGAGCGGGGCCCGGGGTCGACGATGCACCAGCCGAGCCGCAGCCCGGTGGCGGCCGCCAGGAACACGGCGCTGAGCTCGAGCATCCCGTGCGGGAGGATGAGCGTGAAGAATTCCGCGCCCTTGCCGTGCGCCACCATCAGCCCGCCCTCGATGCCCCCGTTCGCGGCGTTGCCGTACAGCACATAGAGCGCGGGCAGCCCGAGCAGCACGCCGAACACCAGCGAGATCGCCGCCACCCAGACGTTGTTGGTCCACACCTTGGCCGCGAACGACGTGGCCGCGTACTGCGAGTAGTAGCCGCGGAACTCGTGATTGACCAGCTGCCGGACCGCCGACCTCGGCAGCAGCTCCGCCTGCACCTGCGGCGAGCCCGCCACCCGCCAGCCGAGCAGCACCGCGACCAGGACCGACCCGGCCGCAGTGGCCAGCCACCACCAGCGCACCCGGTAGGCCATGCCGGGGAACGACACCAGGGCGAACCGGCCGATGGCGCTCCAGGCCGGTGCCTGCGCGCCGGTCACCGCCGACCTGGCCCGGGCCACCTGCGCGGACAGCCGTGCCACCAGGGCCGGGTCGTACCCGGCTGACCGCAGCACGGACAGGTGGGTCGCGGTCCGCTGGTACAGCGTGACCAGCTCGTCGATCTCCTCACCGGACAGCCGGCGGCGCCGCCCGGCGAGCTGCTCGAGCCGCCGCCACTGCGGCTGATGAGCGGCGATGAAGGCGTCCACGTCCACGGCAGGAGCGTACTGCCGATCCAGCCGGGCAACTGGTCTCATACGGGGAGAACACGCCCGCCGCTGCGCCCCGATAGCCTTGGATTTTCAGGGAACGGACACCATGTGGCCGGCGTGGCCCGCCAGGCCGGGCGCGGCAGCCGCGGGCCCGCTGGGCCACGCCGGCGAGGACGGGGGCTGATGTGGCTGAGGTCGTCACCGGGGAGGCCGTCGTCCTCGACGTGCCCTTCGCCCGGTTCCCCAGCCGCCTGCTGGCACGCGCGCTGGACACCCTCATCCAGTTCGGCCTGCTGTTCGTGCTGGGCATCGTGACCGCCACGGCCGGCGGCAGCCTCGACCCCGCCTCCGCGGCGGCGGTCGGCCTGACCGTGACGGTGCTGATCATCGTCGGCTACCCGGTGATCTGGGAGACCGCCAGCCGGGGCGGGACGCCGGGCAAGTTCGCCCTCGGCCTGCGCGTGGTCGCTGACGACGGCGGGCCGGAACGGTTCCGGCAGGCGCTGGTGCGCGGCCTGTTCGGGTTCGTGGAGATCTGGCTGCTGTTCGGCTTCCCGGCGCTGCTCATCTCGCTGCTGTCGCCGGAGGGGAAACGGCTGGGCGACTACGTCGCGGGCACCAGGGTGATCCAGCGGCGGCTGCCCCGCCCGGCCCTGACCGCGGGCATGCTGGCCGGCGTGCCGCCCGCGCTGGGCGGCTGGGCGGTGTCGCTGGAGCTGTCCTCGCTCCGGGACGGCACCGCGGAGACCGCCCGGCAGTACCTCATGCGCTATCCCCAGCTGACGCCGCAGGCCCGGGCGGAGCTGGGCAGCCGGCTGGCGGGTGCGGTGGCCGCGCAGGTCAGCCCGCCCCCGCCGCCCGGCACCCCGCCGCCTGACTATCTGGCCGCGGTGCTCGGTGAGCGGAGCAGGCGGGCCCACGCCCGGCTGGCCGCCAGCGCGGCCGCCCCGGGCAGCGGCGGGGCCCCGCCGGGCGCCTGGGCCCCGCCCCCGGCCGGACCGGTTCCCGCGCCCGCGCCGCCGCCACCCGGCGGGCCGGCCAGCGCAGGCGGGTTCAGCCCGCCGGTGTAGGCCATGGCGCGCACCAGGCCACCGGGGGCGCCGCGGCGCTGGTCCCGGGCTGCGGTGGCGGTGGCCGCGGTCGCGGTGCTGGCGACGGTCGTCATCGTCGGCCAGCGGACCCTGCTGGAGTCGCTGCGCAACCTCGCCCACCTGGACTGGGGCTGGTTCGTGCTCGCCATCGCCGCCGAGGGGGTCTCGCTGGCCGCGTTCGGGCTCAGCCGCCGCCGCCTGCTCCGCGCGGAGGGGCACGAGGCCGGGCTGGGCTCGGTGATGGCGATCACCTACGCCAGCAACGCGCTGTCCATGTCGATCCCGTTCGCCGGCACCGAGCTCGCCGCGTTCTTCTCCTACCGGCAGTTCCGGCGGCGCGGCCTGGATCCGGCGCTCACCAGCTGGGCGCTGGCGGTGTCCGCGATCGCCTCCTCCTCCGCGCTCGCCCTGGTGCTGCTCGCCGGCGCGCTGGCGGGCGGCGCCCCGGCCGCGACCGCGCTCGGGTTCCTGGGCGCCGCGGTGTTCGCCCTGCCCGGGGTGGCGGTGCTGCTCGGCCTGCGCTATCAGCGGGCGCGGGCCTGGCTGACCAGGGTGCTGGCCTGGCTGGTGCGGCTGCTGCGCCGGGTGGTGCACCGGCCGGTGGTGGAGACGGACGCGCTCGGCACCTTCCTGGACCGGGTCGCCAGCATCCGGCTGACCCCGGCCCGCTACGCCGAGGTGTTCGCCCTGGCGGTGGTCAACTGGCTGGCCGACTGCGCCTGCCTGGCGTGTTCCATCAGGGCCGCGGGCCAGCCGGTGCCGTGGCACGGGCTGCTGCTCGCCTACGGGGCCGGCGCGACCGCGGGCAGCACCGGGGTGACGCCCGGCGGGTTCGCCCTGGTCGAGCTTGCCCTCACGGCGGCGCTGGTGGCGGCCGGGATGGGCCCGGCCGGGGCGCTGACCGGGGTGCTGGCCTACCGGCTGGTGAACTTCTGGCTGATCCTGCTCGGCGGCGGCGCCGCGGTGATCGTGCTCAGCCGGGCCGGGCACCGGATCCGCCGGTACCCGCGGCCGGGTCAGCCCGCCCGCCCGGGCGAGCCGGCCCGGGACGGGGTGCCGGTGCCGGGGCGCCGGGGTGGCTAGGCCGGGTCCTGGGCCGGGCCCGGGCGCCAGGAGCGCAGGTAGTCCAGCTGTGCCGGGCTGAGGGTGTCGATCCGGCCGCCGGAGCACTCCAGCGCCAGCCGCGCGATCTGGTCCTCGATCGGCGGCGGCACCGCGTGCACGCCCGCGGGCAGGCCGGCGGTCCCGGCCAGCCAGGCCAGCGCCAGCGCCTGGCCCGCGAACGACACGTCCATCACGGTGGGCGGGCTGCCCTCGGCGGCGACCAGGTTGACCACCCGGCCCTCGGCCAGCAGCAGCAGCCGGCGCCCGTCGGCCAGCACGTACTCGTCGGTGTGCGGGCGCACGTCGTGGCTGACCGTCACCGCCGCGTCCGCCAGCGCCGGCAGGTCGATCTCCACGTCGAAGTGCCCGGCGTTGGCGAGGATGGCACCGTCCCGCATGACCGCGAGGTGGGCACCGGAGATCACGTCCCGGGAGCCGGTCGCGGTGATGAAGACGTCCCCGAGCGGCGCGGCCTCGGCCATCGGCAGCACCCGCAGCCCGCCCATGATCGCGTCCAGGGCGCGGACCGGGTCCACCTCGGTGACGATGACCTGCGCGCCCAGCCCGCGCGCCCGGTCGGCGATGCCCCGGCCGCACGCGCCGTACCCGGCGACCACCACCACCTTGCCGGCCAGCAGGGTGTTGGTGGCCCGCAGGATGCCGTCCAGGGTGGACTGCCCGGTCCCGCAGGTGTTGTCGAAGACCCGCTTGGTCGCGGTGGCGTCCGTGGCCACCATCGGGAACGCCAGCGCGCCCTCCTCGGCCATCCGCCGCAGCCGCAGCACCCCGGTGCTGGTGGACTCGCAGCCGCCGCGCACCTGGGGCAGCAGGTCCGGCCGCTCGGCGTGCAGGGTGTTGACGAGGTCGCCGCCGTCGTCCATCACCAGGTCCGGGCCGGCGTCCAGGGCGGCGTGGATGTGCTCACGGTACGCCGCCGGGTCGGCGCCGGCCCGGGCGAACACCGCCGCCGCGGTGCCGGCCGCCAGCGCCGCCGCGACGTCGTCCTGGGTGGACAGCGGGTTGGAGGCGGACAGGACGACCCGCGCCCCGCCCGCTTCCAGCGCGTGCACCAGGACCGCGGTTTCCGCGGTGACGTGCAGGCAGGCCGCGACGGTGCGGCCGGCGAATGGCCGCTCCGCCGCGAACCGCTCCGTGATCACCGCCAGGACCGGCATCGCCTGCCGGGCCCAGCCGATGCGGGCCTTGCCCGCACCGGCCAGGCCGGGGTCAGCGATATCGGAGTGCTGCACGGGCGGCCGTTCGTTCAGTACCGGTAGTGGTCTGCCTTGTACGGGCCCTCGACCGGGATGCCGAGGTAGGCCGCCTGCTCCTTGCTGAGCTCGGTGAGCCTGACGCCCAGCGCGCCCAGGTGCAGCCGCGCCACCTTCTCGTCCAGGTGCTTGGGCAGCACGTGGACCCCGACCGGGTACTGGTCGCCCTTGGTGAACAGCTCGATCTGGGCGATGGTCTGGTTGGTGAAGGAGTTGGACATCACGAAGCTGGGGTGACCGGTCGCGTTGCCGAGGTTGAGCAGCCGGCCCTCCGACAGCACGATCACCGCGTGCCCGTCCGCGAACAGCCACTCATCGACCTGCGGCTTGATGTTGACCCGCCTGATGCCGGGGATCCTGGCCAGCCCGGCCATGTCGATCTCGTTGTCGAAGTGGCCGATGTTGCCGACGATCGCCTGGTGCTTCATCTGGCTCATGTGGCCGGCCGTGATGACGCCCAGGTTGCCGGTGGCGGTGACGAAGATGTCGGCGGTGGCGACCACGTCCTCCAGGCGCGAGACCTGGTAGCCGTCCATGGCGGCCTGCAGCGCGCAGATCGGGTCGATCTCGGTGACGATCACCCGGGCGCCCTGGCCGCGCAGCGACTCGGCGCAGCCCTTGCCCACGTCGCCGTAGCCGCAGACGACCGCGACCTTGCCGCCGATGAGCACGTCGGTGGCGCGGTTGATGCCGTCGATGAGCGAGTGGCGGCAGCCGTACTTGTTGTCGAACTTCGACTTGGTGACCGAGTCGTTCACGTTGATGGCGGGGAACTGCAGGGTGCCGTCCCGCGACATCTCATAGAGCCGGTGCACGCCGGTGGTGGTCTCCTCGGTGACGCCCCTGATCCCGGCCGCCATCCGGGTGAACCGCTGCGAGTCCGCGGCGAGCGAGCTCTTGAGCAGGGCCAGCACGGCCTGCCACTCCTCGGAGTCGTTCTCCGCGGCCGAGGGGACCGCGCCGGCCTTCTCGTACTCCAGCCCCCTGTGCACGAGCAGGGTGGCGTCCCCGCCGTCGTCCAGGATCATGTTCGGGCCGTCCTCGCCCGGCCAGGTCAGCGCCTGGTCCGTGCACCACCAGTACTCCTCCAGGGTCTCGCCCTTCCAGGCGAACACCGGGATGCCGCGGGGGTCGTCCGGCGTGCCGTCCGGGCCGACCGCGACCGCCGCCGCGGCGTGGTCCTGGGTGGAGAAGATGTTGCAGGACGCCCAGCGCACCTGTGCGCCGAGCGCGGCCAGCGTCTCGATGAGCACCGCGGTCTGCACGGTCATGTGCAGCGAGCCGGTGACCCGGGCCGCCCGCAGCGGCTGGGCGTCGGCGTACTCCGCCCTGATCGCCATCAGGCCGGGCATCTCATGCTCGGCGAGGGTGACCTCCTTGCGCCCGAACGACGCGAGCGACAGGTCAGCGACCTTGAACGGGAGCGGCTGCTCAGGCATGTGCACGTCCTCCAGTGACTGCCGGGTGGCTCGTGACCGCTGGGGTCACGAAGATCGATGGGCGGCGCCGTGGGACGCCGGCTTCTTGCACCGTAGGGGAAGCCGGGCCCGGGCGCACGCGTTCGCGGCTGTTCCTGACATCAGAATGTTAGATTTAGTGATATGCGTATTACGGAGGCGGCCCAGCGGCTCGGCATGTCGGCCCGGATGCTCCGGTACCGCGACGCCCTCGGGCTGCTGCCCGCGGTCCGCGGGGCCCCGCCGCCGGTCGCCGCCGGGCCGGGCCACCGGCAGTTCACCGACGCCGACGTGACCGCGGTGTCGCTGGCGCTGGACATCGAGCGGCGGTACGGCATCGCCCCCGCCGCGCTGGCGTTCGGGCTGCGGGTGCTCACCGAGCCGGGCGTCCGGGCCGAGGTGGCCGAGCTCGGCCGCCGCACCGGCCGCATCCCGTCGCCGCCCGCCCGGGCACTGGAGTTCGAGAAGGAACGGGCGCTGCGCCTGCTCGGCCTGCCCGCCGGCCGCCACCCCGCGCGCCGGGCGCCGGGCGGCCGCGCCCGGGCTGCCGCGGCTACCCCTTCGGGCGCAGCCGGGCGGCCCGGATCGCCGGGTCGGTGACGTCGGCCGCGGCCGCCCGGTACAGGTCCGGCTCGAGGTAGATCAGGTCGGCGATCGGCACCGCCGCCCGCACCCGCCGTTCCGCCGCGTCGATGCCCGCCGCGATCGCGGCGGCCGTCTCGTCGTGCCGCACCGCGATCTTGGCCGCGACCAGCAGGCTCTCCGGGCCCACGTGCATGGTGCGCAGGTGGATGACCCGCTCCACCTCGGGCCCGTCCTCGAGCGCCCCGACGATCGCCTGCACCACCTCGGCGCTGGCCGACTCCCCGATCAGCAGGCTCTTCATCTCCACCGCCAGGATCACCGCGACGCAGGCCAGCAGCACCGCGATGGCCAGCGAGCCCACCCCGTCCCACACCCCGTTGCCGGTGATCACCGCCAGCGCCACCCCCAGCAGCGCGAACACCAGGCCGGTCAGGGCGGCGACGTCCTCCAGCAGGATGGCCGGCAGCTCGGGGGCCTTGGCCCGGCGGATGAACGCCAGCCAGGAGCTCCGCTGGCGTTCCCGGCTGGACTCCCGGACCGCGGTGCGCAGGGAGAGGCTCTCCGCCACGATCGCGACGGCCAGGACCGCGAAGGCAACGGCCGGGGTGCGCACCGGCTCCGGATGGGTGATCTTGTGGATCGCCTCGTAGCCGGAGAACACCGCGCCCGCGGTGAACAGGACCACCGCGACCACGAAGGCGTAGAAGTAGCGCTCGGTGCCGAACCCGAACGGGTGCTGCTCGGTCTTGGTCCGCTGCGCCCGGGCCCGGCCGAGCAGCAGCAGCAGCTGGTTGGCGGAGTCGGCGAGCGAGTGGGCGGACTCGGCGAGCATCGAGGCCGAGCCGGTGAACGCGAACGCGACGAACTTGGTGACGGCGATGCCGACGTTCGCGGCGAGCGCCGCCAGTACTGCCCGGACCCCCCCGGAGGAATGCTCACTCACGCTATGCGGGCCTTCAGCTCCTCGATCGCGGCGACGGGGCCGGGGTCGATGCCGTTGGCGATGCCCAGGTAGACGGTGGCGTAGTCGATCAGCTGCACCAGGCTGGCCAGCCGCTCCAGCGGCTGGCTGCCTTCCGCGGCCAGCTCGGTCACCTCGACGCCGCGGTCGGTGGCCAGCCGGGCCGACTCCTCCCGCCGCCTGGTCACCTGGGGGTGCTCCTGGGTGTCACGCAGCAGCACCAGCCGCAGCGGCACGGCCGGGCCGCCGCCGGCGGGCACGTCGGGCGAGCCGGGGGCGAACGGCCCGTCAAAGCCGACCACCTGGTTGTGGTTGGCCTCGGGCAGCACCCCGTACACCCCGGGGTACTTGCCGTTCTCGTTCAGCTGGCAGGCGAACCGGTAGGCCGCCACCCCGGTCAGCGGCGAGGTACCCCAGATCATCGGGAGCCGGCCGGCGATCTCCAGGGCCAGCGCCTTGCCCGGGTTGACGAAGGACTCGCTGTCCGGGCGGCACAGGTGGGCGGTGCGCTCCAGGACCGACGCGGCCGACTCGTAGCTGTCCGGCGGCAGCTCGAGCACGCCCAGCCGGCTGGCGATCACCAGCAGCGGCACCGACAGGGCCCACAGCGTGGACCGCGGCTGCCCCGCCGACTGCACCGGCACGAACGGCGCCCGCGCCTGCTCGGCGAGGTCCGTCAGCGGCGAGCCCTTGCCGCCGACCGCGATCAGGCGGCAGCCGCGCCGGACCGCCTCGCGCGCCGCGGACAGGGTCTCCTCGGTGCCGCCGGAGCAGGACACGGCGATCACCAGGTCGGCCGCGCCGACCCAGCCGGGCAGCCGGTAGTCGTGCACCACGGCGACCTGCGCCGGGCAGCCCTGGCCGGCCACCGCGGCCAGCACCTCGCCGGCCACCCCGGACCCGCCCATGCCGGTGACCACGATGGCGCGCGGGCGCCCGCCCGAGGTCACGTCGTCCAGGTCCGCCTCACTGGTGATCTGGACGGCGGTCCGCACCTGCGCGGCGGACGAGGCCACCTGGCGGAGCATGCCGCCCGGGTCGGCCGCCTCCAGCAGCGCCGGATCGTCGAGACGGTCGGCCGGCGTCACCGCTATGCTCCCCCACCCGGCCGCCGCGCCTCGTCCACCAGCAGGACGGGAATGTCGTCGCGGACGGGGTAGGCCAGGCCGCACGCCTCGCCGGTGCAGATCAGCTCGTCGCTGTCCTCGTCCGGGCGCAGCGGCGAGTGACAGGCCGGGCAGGCGAGGATGTCGAGCAGCCACTGGTCTAGGTTCACGGGTTCTTCTCCAGGGTGTGAGACGGGGAACGCGGGACGGTTACGCCGGGCCGGCCCGCACGATGCCCAGCACCTCGTCGCGCACTGCCGCCAGCGCCGGCTCGCCGGCTGCCTCGACGTTGAGCCGCAGCAGGGGCTCGGTGTTGGAGGGGCGCAGGTTGAACCACCAGCCGTCGCCGCGCACCGTCAGCCCGTCCAGCTCGTCCGTGGTGACCCCCGGGCGGCCCTCGAAGGCGGCGCGGACCTGGGCGGTGATCCCGGCCTGGTCCTGCACCTCGCTGTTGATCTCGCCGGAGGCGACGTAGCGCTCGTAGTGGGTCAGCAGCTGCGACAGCGGCCCGGCCTGCTGGCCCAGGGCGGCGAGCACGTGCAGCGCGGCGAGCATGCCCGAGTCGGCGAACCAGAAGTCGCGGAAGTAGAAGTGCCCGGAGTGCTCCCCGCCGAACACCGCCCCGGTCTCGGCCATCCGGGCCTTGATGAACGAGTGCCCCACCCGGGTGCGGACCGGGGTCCCGCCGTGCTCGGTGATGATCTCCGGGACGGCCATGGAGGTGATCAGGTTGTGGATGATCGTCGCGCCCGGCTCCCGCTGCAGCTCCCGCTCGGCGATCAGGGCGGTCAGCACCGACGGGGAGACGATCTCGCCCCGCTCGTCCACCACGAAGCAGCGGTCGGCGTCGCCGTCGAAGGCCAGGCCGATGTCGGCTCGCCCGGACCTGACGGCCTGCTGCAGGTCGCGCAAGTTGGCCGGGTCGATGGGGTTGGCCTCGTGGTTGGGGAAGGTGCCGTCCAGCTCGAAGTACAGCGGGATCAGCGTGACCGGCAGCCCTTCGAACACCTTGGGCACCGTGTACCCGGCCATGCCGTTGCCCGCGTCCACGGCCACTGTCAGCGGCCGGATCCCGGACAGGTCCACCAGGGTCTTGAGGTGACTGGCGTAACCGGGCAGCAGATCGCGCTGGCTGATCGTGCCCGTCCGGCCGCCCGCGGGCACCCCGGCGGCGGCCATGTCCCGGATCTCCATGAGACCGGAGTCCGCCCCGACCGGGCGCGCCCCGGCCCGGCAGAGCTTGATGCCGTTGTACTTGGACGGGTTGTGGCTGGCCGTGACCATCGCGCCGGGGATGTCCAGGCTGCCGCTGGCGTAGTAGAGCATGTCGGTCGAGCCGAGCCCGGCCGCGACCACGTCGGCCCCCTGGGAGCAGGCGCCCCGCCCGAAGGCGTCCGCCAGCGGCGGGCCCGAGGTGCGCATGTCGTGCATGGTCACGATCGAGGACGCCCCGGTGAGCCGGGCGAACGCCGCACCCGCGGCCTCGGCGACCTCCTCGTCGAGTTCGTCAGGGACGATCCCGCGGATGTCGTACGCCTTGAAGATCTTCGTGTACTCGCCCACGTAGGCTCCGCCTCTTCCTGTCCGCTGTCACCGCCGAGCACGAAGGCCTCACGGTACGAACACCGAGCCTACCGGGAGCGGGTGCGGCGCCGGGCGAGTGCCGCCGGCGGTCCCGGGCGGGCGGCTACCGGACGCGCCCGTGATCCTCCGGCGATGACCGCAGCACCCGCAGGTGCCCGCGCCGCCCCACCTCGACCCCCTGGCCCACCGGCTCGCGCGGGGCGCCCGGCAGCCCGGCCTCCCTGACCGCGTTGGCCAGCGCCTCCAGGTCGTCCGCCTCCTGCGGGACCGGGTCCACCGGCAGCCGGACCACCTCCCACCCGCGCGGGGCTGTGAGCCGCTCTGCGTGGCCGACGCACAGGTCGTAGCAGTGCGGCTCCACATAGGCGGCCAGCGGCCCCAGCACGGCCGTGGAGTCGCGGTAGACATAGGTGAGGGTGTACAGGGCAGGATGCTTACAGGCCGGCCGCGAACAGCGACGGGAAATCACCGGCTCACCTCGCTCACGGCCCCACCCCGGCCATGGCCCCAGCGCCAGGCCCGGTTACGGCGCGCCCGCGTCCCCACCTGCCGGCCGGTCCGCGTACAACGCTCACAACGGCAGACCGTACCTATAGCGGGGCCGCAAAGCCACCACCCGGGGGCACTCTTCCCGATCGTGTCTCCGGCGCGCCGCCGGATTCCCGGGCGGCCCGCAGGCCCGGCCTCCGTTAGGCTCTGACCGTGCAGACCGGGGAGGGAAGCCGGGGGCCCCAGCCGGGGCGGATCAGGCGGCGTGACCGGCACGGGCGGGGACTGCGGGGCGTGCTCGCCCCGGCAGGCGTGCCGCTGCACCGGACCCGGGCGGAGCGGTTCGACGAACTGATCTTGCAGGCCGTGGCCCGGCTGGAGCCCCGCTGGGAGGAACGGCTGGCCGGGATCGAGTTCGCGGTGGAGGAGATCCCGCCCGCGGGCCAGCCCGGGTACCCGTCCGGGCCGGTGCCGCTCGGCCGGGTGGAGGCGGGCACGCCGGGCAGCGCGGCCGGCCCGGGCAGCGCCGGCGACGGGGCAGGCCCGCCCCGCATCGTGCTGTACCGGCGGCCGATGCTGGCCCGCGCCGACAGCGAGGACGAACTCAGTGACCTGGTCTTCGACGTCGTGGTCGAGGAGTTCGCGCGGCTGCTCGGCATCGACCCGGAAGACGTCGACCCCGGCTACGACAGCGACTGACCGGCACCGCCCGGCTGACACGGCCCGCCCAGCCCGGCTCAGGGCCTGGCCGTGATGGGCGCGGCCCGCACCGCCGGCAGCGGGACCTGCGTGAGCGCGCTGGCGACCGGCATCAGCGCCTGCACCGTGCCGGCCCCGGCGCTCACGGTCACCCGGCCGGCGTAGACCGGGCCGGAGCCCGGCAGCGGGGTGACCACCACCGGGAAGGTGTGCACGCCGTGGATCGCGGTGAGCTGGACGAGCTTGCTGTGCCCGGCCCCGATCTGGACCGTCTTGGCAGGCGGGGCGCTGCCGCCGCCCAGCTCCGTGACCCGCACCGTGGCCTGGCCCTTCGGCGCCGACAGGATCAGCGCGGAAGCCGCTGTGTTGGCGGCCACCACGCCCTGCTCCTGCAGCGGCGGGGCGGCGGCGGTGAACACCCCCGGCGCGCCCGCCGGGCCGCCGGGGACCAGCAGCGCTGCGGTGACCGGCTGCGTGGAGGTGAGCTTCAGCGCGGCGGCGATGCCCCCCATCGACGGCAGCGGGATAGCGATGGCCGACCCGCCTGGCACGTCCACCCCGCCGCCGCCGGTCGGCTCATAGGACCCGCGGGAGGTGACCGCGGCGATGGTGAGGTGCGCGTCGTGCATGCCGGGCACCGCGACGAACAGCTGCCGGGTCCCGGTGGTGGCCGGCAGCCCGGGCACGATCACCCGGGTCGAGGGCAGCTGGGCGATCGGCAGCCAGCTGCCGCCGGTGGTCCCCGTGCTCTCCAGCACGCTCGCGACCACCTGGCCGACGCTGGTGCGGACGTGCAGCGACACCACCCGGGATCCGTGCAGAACCGGGGCCAGCGACTGGGCCACCATGCTGTGCGGCGCGACCGCGATGCCGGTGTCCGTGCTGCCCTGGAGCGGCCCGGCGTCGGTGGCGATCTCCACGCTCACGTCGGCTGCCTGGTCTGAGGGGTTCATCAGGTAGAGCTGGATGCGGGCGGCCGAGTGCTGGCCCGGTCCCACGAACCAGAAGTCGGTGCCGGGGCTGCTGCAGGCCGCGGTGGGGGTGCCGGCCGCGCTGGTCTGCTCGACCTCCAGCCCGCGCGCCATGGTGCCGCTGGCCTGGACCATCACGCCGCCGCGCAGCGGGACGGACGCCACCGCCCGGGTCCCGGACGCCTGCCCGGCGGCCTGCCCGCCCGCCGGGTTGGCGCCGCGCAGCGCAGCCGGGACCGCCCCGCCCGCCGGCCGCACCGGGCCCAGGGACAGCTGGCCGGGCTGGCTGGCGCTGAGCAGCGGATGGCGGCCGGCCGCGGCGGAGAGCGCGGTGGCCAGCGCCTGCCCGCCGCTGCCGCCCGGGCTGGCGGCGGCGACGAAGGCGACCTGGCCGGAGGAGCCGCCGGTCAGGCCCAGCCCGGGGCAGCCACGCTGGACCGCGGTGACCGGGATGGCGCGGGCGGCGGCCGCTGGCTGGCCGGCCGACGCCGTGACGGGATGCCCGGCCATGGCGAGCCCGTACAGGGCCACCAGGGCCACGGCGGCCACGGCGGCGGGCACGAGCCGGCCTCCCAGCAGGCCTCTCACCGGTCACCTCTTCCCGAACGGCGGCCGGGCTTCCCGCGGCCGGGCTTGCCGCGGCCGCCGGGCCGCTTGCGCCCGCCGCCAGCCCCGGCCGTGTCGCCATAGCCGTCGCCACCGGTGCCGTAGCCGCCGGTGCCGTAATCGCCGGCGCCGTAGCCGCCGGTGCCGTAATCACCAGGGCGGGAGTCGCCTGGGCCGTAGGTGCCGGCCGGGTAGCCGCCCGTCCCGTACCCGCCGGCGCCCTGGTCACCAGGGCCGTAGCCGCCGGCGGGGTAGCCGCCGCTGGGGTAGTCCCCGCCTCCGTAACCGCCGGTGCGGTACTCCCCGCTGCCATAGTCCCCGGCCGGATAGCCGCCGGAGCTGAACTCCCCCGTGCCGTAGCCGCCCGCCGGGTAGTCCCCGGCACCGTACCCGCCGGTCCCGTAGTCGCCGCCGTAGCCGCCGGCCCGGTCCCGGCTGCCCCGGTCCTGGCCGCCCCGGTCCCGGCCACCCTGGCCACGGCCGCCCCGGCCACGGCTGTCAGCGTCCCGGCCGCCGTCATCCCGGCCGCCGTCATCCCGGCCGCGCCTGCCGAGAACCCGCCGGCCCCGGCCTTCGCCGTCCCGGCTGTCATCGCGGCCGCCGCCGGCCCGGCCGCGCCTGCCGCCGCGCCCCCCGCCAGCGCCGCCGCGGCCGCCGCGCTGCTCGCCGCCGCGCTGCTCGCCGCCACGGTAGCCGCCGGCCTCGTCATCGCCACCGTAGCCGCCGGTGCTGTAGCCGCCGGTTCCGTACTCACCGGTTCCGTACTCACTGGCGCCGTACTCACCGGTGCCGTACCCGCCGGCTGGATACCCGCCGGTGCCGTTGTCACCGCCGTACCCGCCTGCCGCCGAGCCGGCCGCCGGATAGCCGCCCCGGCTGTACTCACCGGTGCCGTAGTCGCCGCCGCGGAACTCGCCGCTGGGGTAGCCGGCGCCGGGGTGCTCGCCGGTGCGGTATCCGCCAGCGGGATATCCGCCGCTGCCGTAGTCGCCGCCCGGGTAGGCGCCGCTGCCGTAGTCGCCGCCGGGGCCGGCCGGGTACGCGCCACTGCCGTGATCGTCGCGGCTGCCGCCCGCGCGCCTGCCCCGGCCGCTGCCGGCCTCGGCAGGGTAGCCGCCGGAGCCGTAGGGCTCGCCGGGGTAGCCGTCATCCGCGCCGGGCCGCCCATGACGCCTCCGGCCGGACCGGGTGTCCCCGTCCTGCGGCCCGGCGCCGTAGGCACCGTCCTCGTCCTGGTCGCCCCGCCCGGCGCGCGCCCGGCCCAGCAGGCCGCCGGACCGCTTGCCCTGCCGCCTGCCCGGCGCCTCCGCGCCCGCGCCGCGCCGTCCCCGGGCGCCGGCCGGCCCGCCGCCGGGCGGAGCGCCGCCGGGCGGCCCGCCCGCCGTCGGCAGGGGCGCCAGGCCGCCGCCTACCGGGTAGGCACGGCTGCCCGCTGCGCTGTCCCGGGCTGCTGCGCTGTCCCGGGCGGCACCGTCCCGCACGGCGCTGTCCCGCGCGGCGGCGCTGTCCCGCGCGGCGGCGGGCCCGCGCCCGGCCGCCGCCGGATCCGGGGTGCCGGCCAGCAGCCCGGTCGCGGCGGCCTGCCCGGCCATCCGGCCAGCGGTCTCTTCCCCGGGCCCGGCCGCCCGCGGCTCCGGCACGGCCTGCCCGGTCCGGCCCCGGCGCCCAGCGGGCCGCCCGTCCGTCCTGCCCCGGGCCCGGCTGCTGCCCCGGGCCCGGCTGCTGCCCGCGGCCCGGCTGCTGCCCGCGGCCCGGCTGCTGGCCGGACGGCGGCCGTCCGCCGCCTCCTCGGCTTCCTCGCCCGCGACCCTCGCCCCGGGCAGCCCGAGCCCGGCGACCGCAAGCACGGCCAGGCACTGCAGCAGGACCAGCGCGTCCCGCCCGAGCTGGCTGTGGCTGATGGAGAGCGTGCCCCCGCCCGGCGGCAGCCGGAAAGCCTGCGCCCAGCCGCCGGCCGGCGGCAGCGGGGTCAGCGGCTGGCCGTTCAGCGACGCGCTCCAGCCGCCGGCCGGCTCGGCGAGCACCAGCTCGCCGCCTGCGGAGGGTGCCGCCACGCCGGACGCGCCCACCGGGCCGGCCGGCACCGGCACGGCCTTGCCCCCGGCCTCGATCACCCGCACCCGCGCCACCGCCCCGGAGACCCGCCAGAGCCGGAAGCTCGCGGTCTGGCTGACCGGCCGCAGGCCGGCCACCCCGTCCAGCAGCCGGGCCAGCGTGGGGCTGCCGGGCGAGGGCAGCAGCACGTAGCCGATGCCGAACCCGGCCAGCGCGCTGCCCTGATCCTGGGCTTCACCCCCG
>JBLMWU010000029.1:0-2884 GCA_050257395.1 Gemmatimonadota bacterium
CATCGGGCGGTCGTCACCCAGTGAGAACAGCCCCGCGAGAGTCAAGGCCGCGATCCGCACGCTAAGCGCCTATCCAAAAGTTCTGCGCGTTACTGAGGACGTGGTTGCCGGGTGGTGCCGCTGTTGACAGCGGCCTCGCCGGGGGTTGGATCGAAGTAGTGAGACATCATCCTTCCACCCGGCGAGGTCGTGATCAGTATGCGTCCGGTCAGTGTGTTCGCCAAGGGCGAGGGCAGCGAGATCGGGCAGCTGGAGGCCGATCTGCGCGGCCGGTGGCGGCAGGCCGCCCGGGAGGTGATGGTCCTGCTGTCGCTGCACGAGCTGACGCCGGCGCAGATCGCGGCGCTGCTGGACTGCCATCCGTCCACGGTTCGCCGCTGGATCGGCCGGTTCAACGCTGAAGGGGCGGCGGGGCTGGCCGACCGGCCCCGATCCGGACGGCCAGCGCTGGGCGGCCGCCAGCTGACCAGGCGGATCACCGCGCTTCTCAGGCGCCCGGGCCCGTGGACCCTGCCGCGGATCCGCCGGTACCTGGGCTGGCCGCAGGTCAGCATGCGGACGCTGTACCGGCGGGTCCGGCTGGTCGCGATCTGGCGGCGGCCCAAGCTGATCGCCCGCGGCGACCCGTACCACGACCACGTGGCGGCCGGCATCGTGGCCCGGCTGCTGGAGCTGCCCCTGCGGTCAGCAGTGCTGGCCGAGGACGAGACCCACCTGAACCTGCTGCCGCACGTGCGGGCCAGCTGGACGCTGCGCGGCGCCCGCCCGCAGGTCCTCACCCCGGGCACGAACCGCAAGGTCACCGTGCTCGGGGCCATCGAGGTGACCACAGGGGAATGGGTGTACCGGCTGGGCCGCCGCTGCGCGGCGGACTTCATCGTGCTGCTGGACCAGGTGCTCGCCGCGTTCCCGTCCGCCCCGGTGATCGCGGTGATCTGCGACAACGACACCATTCACCACGCCCGCAAGGTCACCAGGTACCTGAAGGACCATCCCCGGCTGGAGCTGCTGTACGGCGCCCGGTACAGCCCGCACGACAACCCGGCCGAGCGGATCTGGGGCGCGCTTAAGAATTACGTCGCCAACACCGCCGTCAGCTGGCCGGGCCGCCTGAGGCAGATCCATTCCTTCTTCCGCAACCGCTCACCGGACCAGATGCTGGACACCGCCGCGCCCTGGACCAGCCCCTGGCTGCCGCCGCGTTACGAGCAGAACTTCTGGAATGCCGCTTAGAGCTTGCAGATTATTAACACGCTGTCTTGATCTCGTTCTCGGCGTTGCCGGCCGTCTGGGGGACGTACGGAGAGATGCGCGCGGGCAGGCCGGGCGGTGCGGTGACCGGCTCGATGTGGTGCCCGTGCTGATCGAGCAGGTCCCGGATCTCGGCGAGGGCGCGCCTCATCGTGGTGCGGCTGGTGCCGAGCAGGTGGGCGAGGGTGTCGTCGGGCAGGGCCAGGCGCAGGTGGAGCACGGTGGCCACGACGCGGTCGGGGAAGGGGAAGACGGGCGGCCGGCCGGAGCGGGGCTTGTGCCGGGCGTCGCCGGCCGGGTGGGCGCGGGCCCGCTGCTCGCGCTGGGCCTGGCGCAGGGCAGTCAGCCGGGCGATCAGCTCGTCCAGCTCGGCGGTGGTCATCCCGGTCAGCTCGGGGATTACCGCGGGGCTGGGTTCCTGGCCGCTGCCGGCTGGCGGCGCTGCGGTATGCCAGGCGGCGGGGTGGAGGGTGTAGTTCCACTCGCCGTGGAAGGGGTGGCGGCTGATGGGCAGGGCGGCCATCTGCGCGTTGCTGACCTTGACCCCGGTCGGGTAGGCGCCGTCGTCCAGCCGGGCGTCCACCCTCAGGCCGGTGCGGGTGGTAGTCGCGGCGATGCTGCTGATGACGACGTCGTGGCTGGTCAGCGGGCGGCCGCGCCAGTTCATGGTGATGTGGGAGAACAGCCGGTGCTCGATCTTGTTCCACTTCGACGTCCCGGGCGGGAAGTGGCAGACCGTGATCTCCATGCCAGTCTCGGCGGCCAGCGCGGCCAGGCCGGTCTTCCACGCCCGGGTGCGGTAGCCGTTGGAGCCGCCCGCGTCCGCGGTGACCAGCAGCCGCCGGGCGGCCGGGTACTCGCTGCGGCCGGCGGCGTCCCACCAGCGGCGGATGGACTCCACCGCGAACGCGGCGGTGTCGTGGTCGGTGCCCACGCTGACCCACCCGGCGTCGGCAGCCACGTCATAGATCCCGTAGGGGATGGCCTTGCCCTCGCTGTCGCCCGGGAAGTCGTGCGTGCGCACCGCCGCCGGCTGGCCCTTCGGCCGCCAGTCCCGGCCCGCGTTCGCGAACTCGCCGATGAGTTCCTTTTTCTTGGTGTCCACGCTGATCACCGGGTCGCCGGCCTCCTGGTGGGCCCGGGCCTGGCCGCTGATGTAGCGGAACTGGGCGTCCCGGTCCGGGTGCCGGGCTCCCTCGATGGTCTTGGCGTTGCCCTGCAGGCTGAACCCCTCGCCCCGCAGCAGGTCCCCGACCGTGTCGGCGGAGACCTTATGGCCCTGCCGGGTCAGCTCATCCGCCAGATTGCGAGTCGACTTGGCCGTCCACCGCAGCGGCGACATCGGATCACCGCGCTCGTCCGGCTCCACCAGGGCCAGCAGCGCCGGGACCAGCCCCGGATCCGCCTCCGCCGCCCGTTTACGGCCCCCGCCCGGCCGCCGCGCCCGGCCCAGCGGCTCCGCGCCGGCCTCCAGCTCCTCCACGCCCAGGGACACCGTGGCCTCACGGACGCCCGCGGCCCGGGCGACCAGCCGGATCCCGCCATGCCCCAGCGTCCGCGCCTCGGCGCCCATCAGCAGCCGCCGCTGCCGCTCATCCAGATGCGGGAAGATCACCGCGAACTTCGCCGCCAG
>JBLMWU010000030.1:0-14696 GCA_050257395.1 Gemmatimonadota bacterium
GCAGGAACGGGGCCTGCGGCCCGCCGAGCAGCCCGACGATCATCACGGCCAGGCAGGCCAGCAGCACGCCGGCCACGGCTATCCCGGCGAGCCGCATGCGCCCCAGCCGGCGGCCGGGCAGGTCGGCGGGCACCGGCGAGGCGCCCGCATGACGCCCGCTGGCGGCACGCCGCCTGCCCGCTGCCTGCTCCCCCCCGCTGCCAGCCGCGGCCCCGTGGGCGGGTACCGCAAACCAGTCCCGGGGCGGCGCCGCAGGCCCGGCGGCTTCCCAGGGCGGTGCCGCGCGGGCGGCGTCGCGGCGCGGCGCGGCACGCCAGGCGGGGGCGCGGGGCGGGGCTTCGCGCCCGGGCGCTGACCACTCCTCTCCGGGGGCCCGCCCAGTCAGCCGGCTGGGCCTGGCGTCCGTCACGCTGATCGCCCGGGGACGGTCGCCGTCCCGGTCAGCGGCGGGGACGGGGCCGCGCGGTGGCGGCTGCCGCGGGTTCATGCGGCCTGCGGGCATGCTGGGATGGGCGGGACAGGTGCGGGTCTCACGGTGACAGAAACGCCGGGGGGCACGAATGGGTTACATCGGGCAGATAGCCGCTTTTCAGGCCGCTTCCGGCTCGTCCTCCCCGTGACCGGGCAGCGCGGCCGGCGAGGTCCGCAGCGAGGTCTCCAGCACCTGTTCGCGGCGCCGCGGATCCATCAGGTTGACCCCCATGGCCGCCAGGTCCTCCGGGCCTGGCGTGAGCACGGTGACCCGCATGCCCAGCCGGCGCAGCGCGTGGACGTCGCGCAGCAGGGCGCTGGTGGCCAGCGCCCGCACCCGCCGCTCCAGCCGCTCGTGCGGCTTGCGGGTGCGGCCTGGCTCGATGCTGGCCATGGGGGCGAGCACGTGCACCTCGTCCACGCCGCTCCTGGCCACCACCCCGAGGGAGGTGGTGGAGCGGACGCCGCCGTCCACGTACCGCCGGCCCCCGATCACCACCGGCCGGTACCAGCCGGGTACCGAGCAGGAGGCGGCGACCGCGTCCGCCAGCCGCGCCGGGGGCGCACCCTCCCGCCCGAACACCACCCGCCGGCCCGAGTCGTAGTCCACCGCGACGATCCAGGTCTTGCCGCCGCCCACCCAGTCCGGCAATGGCGCCGCCGCGGGACCCGGATGGCGGTGGGCGTGCCGGTGCAGCGCATCCACCATGGCGTGCAGGCCGGCATGGCTCCCCCGCCCGCGGGGCAGCCAGGCGCTCACCCCGACCACGGGGTGGATCCGGTGCGGCCGCAGCACCGTGTTCAGCATCAGCCGGGGCGAGCCCACCAGCAGCCGCGGCCGCGGCGGCCACGGGCCGTCGGCCACCTCGTCCAGGTCGGGCACGCCGGAATCCCGGAACCGGGCCACGGTCTCGCCGCGCTGATGGGCGATCATCTCGGCGATGCTCACGCCGCAGCGCAGCGCGGCGGCGACCACGCTGCCCGCGCTGGTGCCGACGATGACGTCAGCGTCGTTGACCGCGCACGCCATGCGTTCCTGCAGCGCCGGGAGGGCGCCGGTCATCCAGGCCGCGCCGAGTACGCCGCCGGCGCCGAGTACCAGGGCGGTCTTAGGACGGCGGCGGCGCCGCAGGGTGAGTCCGGGACTCATCCGCACCTCCAGGCACTGCTGCCGCCGGGACCACATGAGCCGCCGGCCGTGATTCGCGCGAGTCTACCTATATCGGTTAACTCGGGTGATACCTCGCGCAAACTTGCGGAAACTTGCCGCCGCGCTACATCCGCAGACCCGCTGCCGGGGGCTGGCAGGAATCCCCTGGTCAGATGCCCTGCCGCGCTGGCTGGGGCCGGAGTTCGGCCAGGCCGTGGCGGATGCCCCGGGTCAGCACGCTGAGATCGGGCACCGCGTCGTAGTCGGCGGTGATGCCGAAGGCGAACCGCCCCAGGTAGGAGTAGATCGCGACGGAGATCCGCTCGTTGTCCCCGATCCCCACGTAGGGGTAGGCCTTCACCATCCGCCGGCCGAGCAGGAACAGCGGGAACGGCGGGCCCGGCACGTTGGTGGTGACGGTCTGCACCAGCGGCTGCGGGAGCTGGAACGCCGCGTGCAGGCCGGCCGCCAGCAGCGGCGACCCGAGCAGCCCGAGCAGGCCAGTCAGGGCTTCCGGCCCGGCCGCCTGGCCGGTGGCTTTGAGCTCGTCCATCTCCTCGCGGACCAGCGCCAGCCGCCGCAGCGGGTCGGGCTCGGCCACCGGCAGGTTGGCGAGCAGGGCCGACAGCCGGTTGGTGAGGATTCCGTGCTCGTCCGGGGTCCGGATGGACACCGGGACCAGGGTGCGCACGACGACTCCGTCTTCCAGCTCGCCCCGCGCCGCCAGCAGGTCCCGGAACCCCCGGGTGACCACGGCGAGCAGCACGTCGTTGACGGTGCCGCCGTGCGCGCCGCGGATCTCCTTCACGGCGGCGAAGCTGGCCGAGGCCCAGGCCCACCGCCTGCGCGGCCCGATCGGGCCGTTGAGCGAGCTGGCGGAGGGCACCGCGAGCCGCCGGGCGCTGGCCGCCAGGCCCCGGCCGTAGCCGGCCGCCTCCTGCCGGGCGGGCAGGCGGCGGACCAGGCCCGGCAGCGTGGCCAGCCCCCGGGCCGACGCGCTGACCGCGTCCAGCAGGCCGCGGGCGAGCAGGTCCCCGGTGGCGGGTTCCGGCGCGGGATCCCAGCGGGCTGGCGCCCGCGGCGCCGGGTCCGGCCCGGCGTCGAACACCTCCGCCATCAGGTCGGTGCCGCCGATGCCGTCCACCAGGCAGTGGTGCACCTTGGACAGCAGCGCCCAGCGGCCGCCCGCAAGGCCGTCCAGGAACCAGGTCTCCCACAGCGGCCGGGTGCGGTCCAGCGGCCGCGCGAAGATCTCCGCAGCGGCCCGGCGGACCTGCCGGCCCCGGCCGGGGGCCGGCACCCGGAGGTGCCGCAGGTGCTCGCGGATGTCGAAGTGCTCGTCGTCCACCCAGTAGGGCCGGACGAGCTGGAGCGGCACGGTGCGCACGACCTGCTGATAGCGCGGCACCCGCGGCAGTTCCCGCGCGTATGCCCGGACCACCTCGCCGAACCCGGGGGCCGGCCCGTCGAACACCACCAGCGAGCCGAGATGCATCGGGACGTCCGTGTGCTCGACGAAGAAGAACCCGGCGTCAAGCGTGCTCATGCGCTCCATGGCCAAACCCCCGGGGCAGCGGGCGCATCCGGCCCGGCCGGCCGCCGGCCGGGGAGTCACCGCCGGGCCCGCTGCTGTCCCATCTGCAGCCTCCGGTGCCCGGGCCCCGGCGGGCTACCGGCGTTGTCCCCTACCTTGCGGGACCTTCGCCGGGCGCCTCGGCCGCGGCGCGCGGCCGCTCCCCCCGGGTGGCTGCCGCCGCGGCGGCGCTGCCAGCCGAGCCGAGCCACGCGGTGATCGCCGCGGCGGTGTCCGCGGGCGCCTCCAGCTGGGGGACGTGCCCGATGCCGGGCATGGTCACCAGCGACCAGGACGGGTTCAGGCGGGCCAGCATCCGCGCCGCCGCGACCGGGACCAGCCGGTCGGCCTCGCCGTGGATCAGCAGCACCGGGCAGGTGAGCCGGCCCAGCCCCCGCCGGTACCGCAGCCCCCGGAAGTAGGCGGCGGTGGCGACGACGGACCGCGCGGCGTCGGCGAACTCCCGGTCGGTGCCGGTGAACTCCGCCCGCTGCCGCGCCTGCGCCACGTGGGCCGCGACGATCTCCACGGGCACCCGGGCCGGGTCGGAGCAGCACAGCGCCAGCGTCCCGGCCACCAGCTGCTCCGGGGACCAGCGGCGGGTGTTCCGCCTGATCATCGCCCGGCCCACGCCCGGCAGGGCCTGCAGCGCGAACATCGCCATGACGGTGGTGTTGGGCCGGACCGGCACCAGCGGCAGGGCGGGGTCCACCAGGATCAGCCCGGCCACGGCGGCGGGCTCGGCGGCCGCCTCCAGCAGCGAGATCATCCCGCCCATGGAGTTGCCCAGCAGGATCACCGGGGTGCCGGGCACGGCCTGCAGGAACTGGTGCAGCAGCAGCCGGTTGCGCGCCACGCTGGTGCCGCGCCCGGCCGACCGGGTCAGCCCGTGCCCGGCCAGGTCCGGGGCCAGCAGCCGGCAGCTGCCGGTCAGCAGCGGGGCGATGGCCGACCAGTTCAGGGCGGCGCCGCCCAGGCCGTGCACGCCGACGATCACCGGCCCGCTCTCCGGCCCGCCGTAATCCAGGTAGTGAACGGGACCGCCCAGGTCGGTCCAGCGCGAAACGCCAGCGTGGCTCATGGTCATTCTTTACCGCACACGGGGGGGTGATCAGTCCCGGTGGCGGGCGTCCCGCAGGGCCAGCACGGCCGCGTTGCGGCCGCCCATGCCGTGCACGCCCGCCCCGGGCGGGGTGGCCGCGGAGCAGATGTACACGCCGGGGATGCCGGTGCGGTAGGGGCTGAGCGTCAGCCGCGGCCGCATCAGCACCTGCCACGGCGTGTTCGCCCCGGTGAGGATGTCACCGCCGGGGTAGCTGGCGTTGTAGGCCGGCCAGTCCGCGGGCCCGGTCCGCACGGTCGCGACGATCCGCTCGCGGAACCCGGGCGCGTAGCGCTCGATCTGGCCGAGGATCACCTCGCTGGCGTCGCCCGGGTAGCCCGCGGGCACGTGCCCGTACACCCAGACCGGATGGGTGCCGCCGCGGGAACGGGTGGGGTCGGCCAGGTACTGCTGCCCCACCAGGACGAACGGGCGGTCCGGCAGGCGCCCGCGGTGCACCGCCCGTTCCGCCTCCATGATCTCGCTGATCGTGCCGCCGGCGTGCACCGTGCCGGCCCGCCGGCAGTCCAGGTTCACCCACGGCACCCCGCCCTCGACCGCCAGGTCGAGCTTGAACGCGCCAGGGCCGTGCCGGTACCGCAGGTAGGCCCGCCGCACCCGGTCCGGCAGCCGGCCGCCGGCGAGCCGGGCGACCGCGGCCGGGGCGAGGTCGAGCATGACGATGTCGGCGGGCGGCAGGCTGGCCAGGGACGTGACCGGTGTCCCGGTCTCGATGCGCCCGCCGTGGGCGGCGATCACCTTGGCCAGGGCGTCGCTGATGGCCCGGGAGCCGCCCTCGGCCACCGGCCAGCCGTACCGGTGCCCGGCCGCGGCCAGCATGAGGCCGATCGCGGCGGTGGTGGGCCGCTCCAGCGGGTAGATGCCGTGCGCGGCCATGCCCGCGAACAGGGCCCGGGCTTCCTCGGTCTGCCAGCGGCGGGCGATCCAGCTGGCAGGCTGCAGCGCCCGCAGCCCGAAGCGGGCGAGGGTCACCGGGTGACGGGGCAGGTGCGCGACTGGCTGCATCACGTCGTCCGCGAGCTGGTCGAACCGGCTGGCCAGGCCGCCGAACAGCCGCTGCCAGGCCGGGCCGTCCCGGCCCAGCCCGGCGGCCGTGTCCGCCACCGAGCGGGTCAGCACGCCCGCGCGGCCGCCCGCCAGCGGGTGGGCGAGATCGACCTCGGCCCAGCGCCAGGTCACCCCGTACCGGCCCAGGTCGAGGCCGCGCAGGAACGGGGAGCCCAGGCCCATCGGGTGGAACGCCGAGCAATGGTCGTGCAGCAGCCCGGGCAGGGTGCGCTCGCTGGTCCGGGTGCCCCCGCCGATGGTGGCGGCCGCTTCCAGCACCGTGACCTCCACCCCGGCGGCGGCGAGCACCGCCGCCGCGGCGAGCCCGTTGGGGCCCGATCCGGCGACGATCGCGGTGGTCACGGCTCCGTCAGCCCCGGGACGACCGGCGGCTCCGGGCCGGCCGGCGCCGCGGGGGCGGTGGCGGCCTCGACCGGGATGCCGGCGGTCCACGCCTGCCGGGCCAGCATGTCGGCGACGGCGACGTAGCCCTCTTCGAACACCCCGGTGGCCGCGTCGATGAGCTGGTAGCGCTGGCGCTGCCGGTGCATCGGCTGGGCGTGCACGACCACCACCCGCAGCTCCCCCTCGGCGAAGTGGCAGCGCTCCTGCAGGGCGCTGATGAGCTGGCGGTTGTGCAGGTGGCCGTCGCCGAAGTTCCAGCCGAGCGCCACCCCGGCGATCACCTCGCCCTCGGTCGGCGCGTAGGCCGTCTCGTGCTCCGGCCCGCACAGCCGCGGCACCAGCCCGTACAGGGCCCGGCCATGGGTGTGCATGGCCCGGAACGCGATGCCCTTGTGCATCAGCAGGTCCGTGGTCTGCTCGTCGTAGAGCTTGCGCAGCTGCGCGGTGGGCAGCGCGGCGGCCTTCTTGATGCCCGCCTCGAGCTTGGCCGCGGCGGCCTCGGTGAGGCACCACACCGAGGTGTCCCAGTTGCCGGCGTAGTACCGCATGGCCGGCAGGAAGGAGACCCGCTCGGGGAAGAAGTTGCCCACGATGACCGTGCCCGCCACCAGGGCCAGCAGCGCCAGCACCGGCAGCGGGTGGCTGATGGCCGCCGGGCCGAGCGCGGCGTAGTGCACGTACAGGAACAGGATCGCGAAGATCATGAAGACGTTCCACTCCAGCGGCACGCCCAGCGGGATGCTGGTCAGGATGTTGAGGTGGAACAGCACCATGATGGCCGCGGCGACGGCGGTGAGGACGCCGCCGCGCGAGAGGAACAGCAGCAGCGGGACGGTGAACTCGACCGCGGTCCCGCCGTGGGCGAGCGCGCGGGACAGGGCACCGGGCCGCAGGTCGTCCGGGTAGCTCTCGAAGAGCCTGCGCTTGAGCGCCCTGGCCCGCCACAGCGGGTTGTTCGACATCATCACGCTGACCACGTGCGGGAAGTGGTGGTTGAGCTTGGAGGTGGCAGCTCCCCACCACAGGAACAGCAGGAAGAACTTGGCGGTGACGATCATGTCGGTGCCCGGCAGCAGGAGCGCGAGCGTGAGCGTCCCGTAGACCTCGGCCCGGGCCGCCAGGAAGATCGTCTTGTCGCGCAGGCCGAGCAGCGGGAGCAGGATCACCAGCGGCCACAGCCGGGCCGGGCTGATGAGGCCCACCTGGCCGGGCAGGCCGCCGAGGCCACGGCTGCCGGGGGCGAGCAGCGCCCACACCGCGGCCGCGAGCACGCCCGCGTACAGCACCACGTCAGCGGGGGTGCGGGTGGTGCCGCGGGTGCCCGGCACCTTGTCCGGCCACGGCGGCAGCCGGATCGTGCCGGGCCGCAGCCAGTACAGGAACGAGCCGAGCGGGGGCAGGAAGCGCAGCGTGAGCGGGCCGAAGCCGCAGCCGAGGCCGAGCACCTCGAACAGCACGTTCCACAGCACGACCTTCTCGAAGACGATCGGCTCGGTCCACCAGCGGCCGATGTCACCGAAGCCGCCCACGCCGGGGGTGAGGGTGATGAAGAAGATTGCCGCCGCGATGTAGCCGGCGATCTTGAGGATGTACAGCAGGTAGATCGCGTCCGGGGTGCCGAACCCGTGGTCGGCCCAGTGGACGACCAGCGCGCGGACCCGTTCCGTCCGGGGCCTGGCCCGCCACTCGCCGTAGTCGAGGTCCGGGAGGTCTGGCTGCATGAATCCCATGGGGCCCCTCACAAGTCCGGCCGGCCGGCGCTGGCCGCTCGGCGTAACCGTAGGGGCTGCGGGGCCCGGGGGCCAGTCCCTGAGCCTGCCGGTCTGCACTCAGCCGGCTACGTACGGTGCCCGCGGCGGCCGGCGCGCCGGGCGTGTCAGCCGAGGACTGCGGAGGCGGTGTCGGCGGCCTCCCGCCTGCGGCCGCCGAGGATCTTGGCCATCAGCCACTCCCCCGCCCGGACCGGCTGGTACCGGGGCGGGTTGCCCGGCCCGGCGCAGGAGGGAATGCACTCGATCACCCGGTCCGGCTCGCAGTCGAGGAACCGGGCCACCGACCGGCGCCGCGCCGGGCCGTCCGGGCCGCCGGGCGGCGGCAGCACCCGGTGCAGCGTCGAGGTCCACCGGTCATTGGTCCACACCGCCAGCATGTCCCCGATGTTGAGGGTGAGGGTGCCGCGCGGGGTGGGGGCGTCGTGCCACTGCCCGTCCCGGAACACCTGCAGCCCCGGCACGTCGTCGGCCAGCAGCACGGTGAGGATGCCGTAGTCGGTGTGCGCGCCCATGCCCATCTGGCCGGGCTCCGGCTCCGGGCCTGCCGCGTCCCGCTGGTAGTTCACCGCCCGGGTGGTCTCCACCGAGCGGGCGCAGCGGCTTGTGAACCAGTCCCCGGGCAGGTCCAGGGCCAGCGCCATCGCCTGCAGCACGGTGCCGGCGACCGCGGCGGCGGCGCGGTCGTAGGTTTCCCAGATCTCCCGCAGGCCGGGCGGCTGGTCCGGCCACAGCGTGGGCGCGAAGAACGCGCGGTGCTGGTCGAAGTAGGGGCCATCCTGGTCACGGCGGCCGACGTTGAACGCCTCCATCAGGTCCGGCGCGCTCTCCTCGCCCCGGCTGTAGGCCAGCGCCTCTTTCCCCGGCCAGCTGTAGCCGCGGTTCGCGCTCTCGTCCGGCACCACGAAGCGCCGCTTGGCGGCCATCGGCAGATCGAAGAACGCCGCCCAGGCATCCAGCAGGCCGTCACAGACCCCGGCCGGGATGCCGTGCCCGGTCACCTGGAGGAAGCCGAGCGTGCGGCAGGCGGCGTCCACCTGGGCGGCGACCGCCCGCTTGGCCGCCTCGCCGCCCTCATGGAACGGCGCGAGATCGACGACGGGGATCGGGCTGCCACCACCACTGACGGTCATGCCGATCAGGATAGGAGCGGCTGCTCCGTTTTCCCGTCCGGGCTGGCCGAGATGGCGGCGAGCTGGGAGTCCACCCAGCGGTGCACGTCGTGAATGCGGACCCGCTGGGCCATGGCCGCGATCGCACTCTCGCGGGTCTGGGTGGGCAGCCCCAGCGCGTGCTCGATCCGGTAGGACAGGCCCTCCACATCGAACGGGTTGCACAGCACCGCTTCCTTCAGCTCGACCGCGGCGCCGGTGAACTCGCTGAGCACCAGCGCGCCCGCCCCGTGCCGGGCGCGCTGCACCGTCACGTACTCCTTGGCCACCAGGTTCATCCCGTCGATGAGCGGGGTGACCAGCAGGGCCGAGGCCGCCGAGTAGTAGGCGGCGAGCTGCTGCTGGGACAGGCCCCGGTAGAGGTAGTGGACCGGCACGTCCCGGCCGGGCTCGGTGAACCGGCCGTTGATCCGCCCGATGTGCCGCTCCACCGCCGCCCGCAGGTCGCGGTACTCCCGGACGTTGTCCCGGCTGGGCACCGCCACCTGGAGGAACGCCAGGCCGGAGCGATGGTGCTCGTTCCGCTCCAGCAGCATCTCCACGGCGAGGAGCCGTTCCACGATGCCCTTGGTGTAGTCCAGCCGGTCGACACCCAGCAGCAGGGTGCGGCCGGAGAACTGCTGGCTGATCGTCTCCACCTCCCGGTCGGTCGCCTTGGCCCTCGCGTGCTTGCGGAACTCGGCGGCGTCGATGGAGATGGGCGCGACGGTCGTGGTCACCACCCGCCCGTCCGGCAGGATCAGCTGCGAGCCGCGCACCGCAACGCCCTGCTCGCCGAGCAGCCGGCTGCAGGCGCGCAGGAAGTTGCGGCGGTAGCGGCTGGCGTGGAACGACACCACGTCGGCGCCGAGCAGCCCGCGCAGGATCTCCTGCCGCCACGGCAGGCGGGCGAAGATGTCCGGCGGCGGCCACGGGATGTGCAGGAAGAATCCGATCCGCTGGTCGCGGCGCCGTTCCCGGATCAGCTGCGGGACCAGCATGAGGTGGTAGTCGTGCACCCAGGCGAGCGCGCAGGGGCGCACGTCGAGCGCGCGCAGCGCCGCGTCCGCGAACAGCCCGTTCACGTGCCGGTACGCCTGCCACCAGGTCCTCTCGAAACGCGGCCGCTCGATCGCGTCGTGCAGCAGCGGCCACAGCGAGGCGTTGGAGAAGCCGTGGTAGTAGTGCCGGACCTGGCTGGCGGAGAGGCTGACCGGGAGCAGGTCGACCCGGACGTCCGGGATCGACGGGGGGGTCTCGCCGGAACCACCGTCCCAGCCCACCCACGCGCCGCTGTGCGCCGTCATGACCGGCCGCAGCGCCGTCACCAGGCCGCCTGGCGACAGCTGCCAGCCGTCGCGGCCCTGCTGGACCGGGAGCCTGTTCGCCACGGCGACCACCTGCACCGCGCCGTTGAGGCTGGCCGCAGCCGTCATCGTCTCGCCGTCATCGCGCACGTCCCTGCACACGGGGGGTCTCCTTTTAGTTATCGCCTACCCAGTTACCGGTGGTGCAAGTCCCGGGACACGCCGTGTTGCGCAGCACGCCCACCGGCCCCTGCGGCGCTGATCCGTGCGCCCCGGCTGTCGGTGGCCGGTGGCACACTGCCGGCATGGCTGCCTCCGATCCCAAAGCCGACCTGCACCGTTACCTGCAGACAGCGCGCGATGCCGTGCTGTGGAAACTCGGCGGGCTCAGCGAGTACGACGTCCGCCGCCCGATGACACCGACCGGCACGAACCTGCTCGGCCTGGTCAAGCACCTCGCCGGGGTGGAGTTCGGCTACTTCGGCGACACCTTCGGCCGCCCGCCCGGCGTGCAGGAGCCCTGGATGGGGGCGGACGCCGATGCCAACGCCGACATGTGGGCGGCCCCGGGCGAGTCACGCGAGCACATCACCGGCCTGTACCGGCGGGCGTGGGCGCACGCGGATGCGACCATCAGCGGCCTGCCGCTGGAGGCGACGGGACGGGTCCCGTGGTGGCCGCCTGAGCGGGCCGAGGTGACCCTGCACCGGATTCTCGTTCACGTGACCGCGGAAACCCACCGGCACGCCGGGCACGCCGACATCGTCCGCGAGCTCATCGACGGGGCCGCCGGGCTGCGCGCGGACAACGGCAACCTGCCGCCCGGTGATGAGGCGTGGTGGCGCGGCTACCGGGAGAAGCTGGAGCGGGCAGCGCGGGCAGCAGGGCAGGCCTGAGCGGGCCGGCCGCGCCACGGCGGGAACGTCACCGGTCGTCCGACAGGGTCTGCCCGGCCGCCCCGGGCACCCACTCCAGCGCCTTCTCGAAGTGCAGCACGGTCCCCTGCTGGCCGTCGCCGCTCAGCCGGAGGTTCTCGGTGATCGCGTCGATGATCGTCAGACCCCGGCCGTGCTCCTCCAGGAGCGGCGCCGGGCCGACGGGCGGGACCGGCGCGGGGCTGCCGTTGCCGGTGTTGACGACCTCGATGACGCACCTGCCATCCCGGGCCGTGGCCAGGACCTCGTACTCGTCACCGGGCCCGGCGTGCCGGATCACGTTGGCGCACGCTTCGGTCAGCGCGAGCGCGATGTCGGTCCGGGTGTCCGCCGCCACGCCGAGCGTGTGCAGGCAGCTGTCGAGGACCTGGCGGCTGACGGGGACGCTCGCGACATCACGTGGCAGGAACAGCACCATCTTGATCTCCACGTCATCCCCTCCGGCCTCGTCGCCTGTGAACGGGTATGTCCCTGCACGATTCCCGGGGCAGCCCGTCCCTAACTCGCTTGGCGGCACTCGGTTCACTTCATTCCCGAGTTGATCGCCCGAAGTCGCCGGCCGGGGCACCCCATAAGGTCGTCACCATGCACGCGGTGCGGGTGGTGCTGATCGGGGGCACGTCGAACACCGGGAAGTCGACCGTCGCCGCGGCGGTGGCGGGCAGGCTCGGATTCGAGTGCCTGTCCACGGACAGCCTGGCGCGGCATCCTGGACGGCCCTGGCGGCGGCCCGGATGGGAGGTGCCCGCGCACGTGGCCGGGCACTACGGATCACTGACGATCGGCGAGCTCATCACCTCGGTGCTCGATCACTACGAGCGGCTGTGGCCGCGCGTTGAGGAGATCATCACGTCCCGCGTGGGCGGCGGCAGCGGCCCGGGCCTGGTGCTGGAGGGATCAGCGCTGTGGCCGGCGTGGGTCGCGCAGCTCACGGTGCCGCGGACCGCCGCCGTGTGGCTCACCGCGGACGAGGCTCTCCTGCAGGCCCGGATCCACGCGGCCGGCCGGTACAGCGACGCGACGGACGCCGAGCGCCAGCTGATGGACAAGTTCCTCGGCCGCACCCGTCAGTACCAGGCCCTCATGCTCGATGACGTCGGCCGGCTGGGCCTGCACCGCATCGACGTCACCGGCCGGTCCGTCGAGGATCTGGCCAGCGCCGTGCTCGCCGCCGTCGCCACCGCTGGCTCGCAGCGTCGTAGTAATCACCCGGCGGAACCCGTCCATCAGCACACCGCCGGGGATCACCTGAGCGACGAGTCCAGCTGACGGAGTCGTGGAGTCATCCGCCATTGCGTCGTCCTCTGCCCAGGGGCGGTGGCTTCAGCCAGTCAGCAGGCGGCTTCCTTGCGGCACAGGTAGGAGATCCGCTGGGCCGACACCGGATCTTTGACCGTCTCCCGCTCGAACCGGAAGTAGCTCAACTGGTCCTTGGCCGCATGACGGCCGCCGGTCTTGAAGTTCACGAAGTGCAGCACGACCAGTGTGCCATGGAGGTTGATGAGCTTGCTGCCCCCGGGCCAGGGCCCGCAGCCCTTGCCCTTGGGCTTCCAGCAGACGAAGGCCCCGTTGTGCGTCTTTGCTGTCTTGTCAGACCCGGCGATGCCGTGGAAGGCGATCGTGGGCCCAGTGTTGGCTGAGCCTTTGCCCGCCGGGTACCGTGAGACCTTCCTGAGAAACCAGCTCGTCATTTTCGGGCTCGGGCATGACGCCGATACCGGGTTGAAGCACACCCAGAATGCGTCCACGTGCGGAAATTTGGTCGCGCCCGGGTTCCACGCCGCCACGTGAGCGACCTTGATACCGATGAGCTTGCTGCCGATCCGCTTTTCCGCGAGGAACAGGCCGTTATGAACGGTGTAATACGCTTGCCCCGTGTCCCCCAGCTGGTGGTAGATGACCGCGACGCCGTGCGTGAAACCGGCTGCCGCGGCCGCAGCGCTGGCGCGAGGAGCTCTTGCAGTGCTGGCGGGCGCTGATTCCGCGCGCGCAGCGGCCGTGCCCAGTGCGAGGGCAGTGGCCAACCCGAGCAGGACCAGCGAGCCCGCGCCCCTGCCTGACCAGGAAGAGAAATATCGCCTTGTGCGGGTTTTCCGGTGCCATTCAGGCATAGCTTTACTCCCCCGTGCGGCGCAGGCTGGAATCCGCGGCCTGGGCAATCGCGGAAAGTATTGCCGAGAACCCCTCGTGATGCAACGGTCATCACGGCGTGGCCCGCACGCCAAATGCGGGCGGCTGGCTTATTCCGGCATCACCTGGAAAGCCGTTCTAATGCCTGAAAATCATCCGCTTAACCGGCAGGCGGGTCGACGCGACGAGGCCAAGGCCCGCGAGCGTGTGCGACGCGACCGTCCAGCGGATCGACCGGGTGCGGCGCGCGACAGTCCCGTAGGCGAGCCCGAGCACGAACGCGCCCGCGCGGATTCAGCCATACCACCGCCGTCGTGTGTGCCCGCGCTCTGCCGCAAGGGCCATCTGACCCATGCGGGAACTCCTCCCCTGGGCCCGTGGTCAGCGTTCTTCGCCAGCGCGGATGGGCCCTGCACAGGGGACGGCGTCCCGCGGCATACCGAGGACCGGGCACTCCCCGCTTCCGGGAGCGAGGCTGCCGCAGGGCCGCACCGCGGGGTCCGGGCCGTTCCAGCCGGCCAGTGCCAGGACGTCCCGGACCGCTGGATTGGCCGTGCACACCTCCAGCACACGGCCAGGTGGGAGCAGGTGCCGCGTGACTGCGATGAGGGCCAGGCACTCCGCGCCGGAACGGTCGCCCAGACCCATCAGGTTCAGCACGAGCCGCCGCATGCCGCTCCCGATCGCCGCCACGATCCGCTCGCGCGCCTGGGAGACAGTGTGCGGGTCAAGTTCACCGCGTGCCGCGATAGTGACCACACCATCGGCCCGGTACACGGTGACTGCCGATGCTGATGGCCCCTGCGGCATTGCAGCCCCTTACCGCCGGCGGGCGCCCGGCAGGACTCGGACGGAGGGGCTGGAATGTGCCTGGCAGGCCTGCCCGCAGCTTTACTCCGGCTTAGAGAAGACCCGCGGAGCCCGGCGCGTAATACCACTTCGGCAGGAAGAGGCCCTGATCCTCAGGAGCATTGGGACCTGCTGGCGCCCAGCCGCCGGCCTCATCAGCTAGCCCACGATTACACTCAGCAACCGGTGGCCGGTTACTCTCCGAAGCCGCTCTCGCCGCGCAGTGATCGCCTGCTACGACGTCTTACCTGCCAGAATGGTTGACAGGATCGTCACAGGAAATTTCCGGATACGACTCCCCTATCCGATATACCCGAACGTTGGTAACGTAGCGTGCGTTTGCACAACCGGTTCGGCCGGACCGTCAGCGCCAGACGGGACCTCAGGCCAGCTACCGGCGTGCTAGGTACCTGGGGGGGACCTAGATGGCAGGAAGCGCCTTAAGAGTGCGTGCCTTGGCAGGCGGGGCGGAGGGTCGGCCCCGGCTGGCCGGGTGCCGGGTGACCAGGCATGTCCTGGCCATCTCCGGGCTCGGGAATGCCGGGCTTCCCGCATCAGCTCGCTGCGGCGACCGTGACGGCGGCCGCTCACGAGCAGTTCGCCCATGGGGACTGCCAGGGCGGCGATACGAGGCGAAGCGGCTGGCGACGCGGGCCTGGCGAGCCAGATCCAGGGCTCTCTGCCCGCTGCGGCAGGCCGCACCCAGCATCACCCACACACCCTGGTTAGGCACGTCCTGTCTGCTGGCACGCGAGACGGACGAGAACTGGTGGGGGACCGGATGAC
>JBLMWU010000031.1:0-39557 GCA_050257395.1 Gemmatimonadota bacterium
GAGCACGAGCTGTGGGCCGCGCTGCTGCGGCTGGGCCCGGGTTTCGCGGCGTACCTGCTGAGTTTCACCATGCTGGGCACGTTCTGGCTGGCCCAGCACACGCTGCTGGGCATCCTGGGCCGCTGCGACCGGACCCTCACCTGGATCGGCCTGGGGTTCCTGTTCGTCGTGACGCTGCTGCCGTTCTCGGCGGCACTGCTCGCGCACTATGTGCAGCAGCGGCTGGCGGTCGGGCTGTACTGGCTGAACATCCTGCTGCTCGGCGCGGGGCTGGAATGGGCCGCCCGGTACGGGCGCAGGGCGTTCCTGAGCGGCGACGCCGGGCAGGAACGCTCCCGGCTGGCCACCTTCCGGCGCCGGATCCTGCTCGCGCAGTCCCTGTACGCGCTGGCGGCGCTGGTCTGCCTGGTCAGCGCCCAGGCGAGCGTGGCCGCGCTGGCGGCAGTCCAGCTGTACTTCATCGTGTCGCCGTCGCTGGCGCGCCTGCGGAGGGCGCCTTAGCTGGTCAGGGCGCTGATCGCGTCGCCGATCAGCTTGGCGGCGATCAGCAGGCACAGCACCGACAGGATCACCGCGTTCTCGCGGGTCATCCAGTTCTTGAGCCTGGCGAGCACCCCGGGCGCCCGGCTGCCCATGGCGAAGTAGATGACCACCGGGGCTGCGACGCCCACCGTGGCGACGGCGGCGAAGACCACGTAGGCGATCACCTGCTGCCCGCCTGCGATGCCCGTCTTGGCGATCGCCGCGGCACCGCCGATGACCAGCAGCAGGTTCTTGGGGTTGACCGCCACCAGCAGGGCGCCGAGGCCGACCGCGGCCACCGGGTGGATCCGGTCCACCTTCGCCATCCACCGCGGCACCGGCGCTGCCTCGTCCCCGCGCGGGCGGCCGCGGAACTCGCGGGCGCCCACGCCGATCAGCAGGACGCCGACGGCGATGTCGAGCCAGCTTTCCCAGGCCGCCGGCTGGCCGGCCTGCGCGGCGTTCAGCGAGCCGCCGATGATCAGCAGGATCGTCCCGGCCGCCGCCAGGCCCGCCAGCCAGCCAAGGAGGAACGCCAGGCCGTTGCGCCTGCCCGCGGGCGTGGTGAGCATGACCACCACGGCGATGATGGGCAGCGGGCTGACCGCCACCCCCAGCGCCATCGGCAGCGACTGCCCGATAGCCCGCCCCACAGCCCCCTCCCCGTCACCAGGCACGCTGGCCGGCCCGCCAGTCGCTGCCGATCCTCCCAGCGCTGGCGTGGGCCCGGCTCACCTCCCGCGGGTGAGCCCGCCGCCGGCGGCCTGCGTGCTCAGGCGGGCTTCCCCGCTGTCAGCCCGGCGATAATGGCGCGGAAGTCGAGCAGCGGCTCGCTGAGCCGGTGACGGTCCGGAAGGCGGACGCCAAGGTCGCGCTGCAGCTCGGGCATTAGTAAGGAGACGATGTGGCCGTACCCCGGAGGCGTACCCTGCCGGTGATCACACCGGAGAACGAGTTCTTCTTCTGGACCTGCCGGGCCGATGGCCTCGCCATCAGCGGGGCCATCCTGCTGCGGGCCGGCACGTGACGGCTTCGTCCTCGGCCCCGTTCGCCGACGCAGGCGGCGTGCCCATGTCCGGGCTGCTGCGGGAGGTCCCAGAGCCCCGGGCGGTCATCGTCGCCCTGCACGGGGGGGCGGCCACCTCCGGCTACTTCGACTCCCGCACACCGCGGCTGTCGCTGCTGCGCACCGGGGCGGCGCTCGGGTTCACCGTGCTCGCGCTGGACCGGCCGGGGTACGGCATGTCCGCCGCGTACCCGGAGGAGCTCGGGTCCGCGGAGCGGAGGGTAGATCTGGCCTACGCCGCGGTGGACGCGCTGCTCGGGACGCGGCCCCGGGGGGCGGGCCTGTTTCTGATGGCGCACTCGATGGGCTGCGTGCTGGCGATCCGGATGGCCGGCCACGAACGCGGCGCGGACCTGCTGGGCCTGGAGATCGCCGGCACCGGGCTGGAGTACCAGCCCGCGGCCGCGGCGGCGCTCGGCGCGCGGATGGCGGCCGGGCCGGGCCGCAGCGGGGTCCGGGACGCCATCTGGGGGCCGCCCCACCTGTACCCGCCGGGCGCCGCGGCTGGCGTGGACTCCCCCAGCCCCGACTACGAGGGCGGCGAGGTGCGGAGCTGGCGGGCGGAGTTCCCCGCGGCCGCCGCCCAGGTCCGCGTCCCCGTCCACATCACCCTGGGCGAGCACGAGCAGGTCTGGCAGGCCGGGCCGCCGGCGCTGGCCAGCCTGGCGGCCCTGTTCACCGCGTCCCCGCGGGTGGTGGCGGAGGAGCAGCCGGGCGCCGGCCACAACCTGAGCCTCGGCTGGTCCGCGCTGGCCTATCACCTCAGGGTGCTGGCGTTCGCCGAGGAATGCGTGCTCGCACGCGGCAGCGCCGATTCATGAGCGGGAACGAGAACGCAGGTGCCGGGGCCGCGGCGCCGGCCGGCTGGTGCTGCGGCAGCCGAAGCTGCAGGCCTGGATGCGCGTGCTCACCGAGCTGGGGGTGGCGCCGCTGCTGATACCCGGCGCAATCCCTTCCGCGAGGACAGTTCAGCACAGGGAAACGAGATCGTCAGCGTTCCTGCCGCACCGGCAGGATGACCGCCGACGGCCGGGCGGGATCGTGATAAACCGCCTGGTCTGCGGCCCGGAGCGTGGTGGCGGTGGCGTGCGGTTCGCCGGTGCCGGGATTGCGGGCGTAGCGCGGGAAGGCGCCGCTGGACACCTGGACCCGGATGCGGTGACCGGCCCTGAACCGGTGCGCGGTCGGCCACAGCCGCACGGCGGCGCGGGTGATCTGGTCCGCGCCGGCCAGGCTGACCAGTCCGTCGCAGACGTTGACCGAGCGGCCCCGGTGGTCCACGTCGCACAGCCGGACGAACACGTCGGCCCAGGGCAGGCTGGAGCGGAACCAGATCTCGGCGCTGACCTCGCCGATGACTTCGGTGTCGGCGGCCAGCTCGGGTGTGGTGTAGGTGAGGACGTCGGGCCGGGCCTCCAGGGCGGCGTTGCCGGTCCGGCCGCTGCCGCGGGTCATGCGCACCCCGCCGGCCGCCGGCGTCGGGTCGGCCGGGTCGTAGCGGTACCGGTCCGGCGCTGACTCCCCGCCCGCCTCCCCATCCCCCGTCACCGGCCCGGCGGACAGCCCGCCGCCCGGCTGCAGGTGGAACCGCTGCGGCGGGTAGCCCGCTGGCGGCCAGGCGGCAAAATCCCGCCAGGCCTCCTCCCCCATCACGTACAGCCGGACCGGCGCCCGCGGCGGCGGCTCCTGCCCGCGCGCATGCGCCAGCCCGAACCCGATGGCCTCCCGCAGCGCCGTGCCGTCCACCGACACGTGGGTCCAGGGCCCCACGGTCAGCCGCGCCGGGCGCCCGGCCGCCTGCAGGATCTGGAAGTCCCGCAGCTGGCCGGGCAGGAAGATGTCGTACCAGCCGGCGATGGAGCTGACCGGCACGCTGACCTCCGCCACCCGGCCGGTGTGGCTGATCCCCGCCCAGCGGGGCGAGTCCGCGTCGTGAGCGAGGACGTCCTGGATGTACTCCACCCGGCGGCCGGCGGCAGCCACATCGGCCTGGCCCAGCGGCAGCGTCAGCAGCGCGCGGCGGTTCCGCCTGCCCTGGGTGAGCTGGCGCAGCATCGCCGCGCGCTCCTCCTGCCGGGCGACCATCACCCCCCAGTCGAACGGCGTCTCCAGCGAGAGCCCGTCCCCCCGCAGGAACTCCAGCGTGAGCGCGGACTCGGTCACGTGCGGGATCATCGCCTTGACCTGTGGCGGCAGCTGATCGGCCACCGCCCACTGCACGTAGCCCAGGTAACTGGTTCCCACCAGCACGATCGAGTCGCCGCACCAGGGCTGCTCCACCAGCCACACCAGGGTGGCCAGGCCGTCCTCCCGCTCGCGCCGCATCGGGTCGAACGTCCCGCCGGAGCCGAAGGTGCCGCGGGTGCTCTGGATGAGCACCTGGAACCCGCGCTCGGCCAGCGGCCGGACCAGACCGGCCGCCAGCAGCCCGCTCCGGCCGTAGGGGCTGCGCATGAGCGCGACCGGCAGCCCCGGGCCAGCGGCCCGCGGCGCCCACCGGTCCGCCAGCAGCACCTCCCCGTCCGGCATCGGCACCCGCAGGTCGCGTTCGGTCACCAGATCCCGGGTCAGCGGCGGCGGCAGGCCCAGCACCCGCTCAACGAGATGACTGCCCAGATTCACCGGTGCTGCTCCTCACGGTGGGACGGCGCCGTCAGCCTGTCGCAGGGCAGCCGCGCATCGCACGCCGTGCCCGCGGTCCCTGCTGTTGCGCTGTCCCGGCCGGGCACGGTCTGCATGGTGGCCGCTAGCGCGGGGCCATCCGGATGGAGCCGTCCAGGCGGATCGTCTGGCCGTTGAGGTAAGGGTTCTCGATGATGCTCACGGCGAGGTGGGCGTAGTCGCCCGGGGTGCCGAGCCGCTTGGGATGCGGCACCTGAGCGGCGAGGCTGTCCCGGATGTCCTCGCGGAGCCTGGCGAGCATCGGCGTGTCCATGATTCCCGGGGCGATCGTGTTCACCCGGATCTGCCAGCTGGCCAGGTCCCGGGCGGCCACCAGGGTCATGCCGTGCACTCCGGCCTTGGCGGCGGTGTAGGAGGTCTGGCCGATCTGGCCGTCGAACGCGGCCACCGACGCGGTGAGCACGATGACGCCGCGGTCGCCGTCGAGCGGCTCGTTGCCGCTCATCCGGGCCGCCGCGAGCCGCAGCACGTTGTAGCTGCCGGTCAGGTTGACCCGGATGACCTCGGCGAAGGAGTCCAGGTCGCCGGGGGTGCGCCGCTTGTCGATGATGCGGAGGCGGTCGCCGCCGCGGCCCGCGCAGTGGACCACCGCCCGCAGCGGTCCCTGGTCCGCGGCGGCGTCCAGCGCGGCCTCGACGCTGGCGCTGTCGGTGACGTCCCCCGCGGCGAACAGCGCCGCCGGGCCGAGTTCGGCGGCGGCTTCCTTCCCCGCCGAGCTGGGCAGGTCCAGCAGCACAACCCGGGCGCCGCGTTCCACGAGCCGGCGGGCGGTGCCGAAACCGAGCCCGGAGGCCCCGCCGGTGACCAGGGCGGACAGTCCTTCGATGCGCACGGTTACCTCACAGGCCGAGCGATTTGCTGATGATCGACTTCATGACTTCGCTGGTGCCGCCGTAGATGCGGGTCACCCGCGCGTCGGCGTACAGCCGGGCGATGGGGAATTCCATGATGTAGCCGTAGCCGCCGAACAGCTGCAGGCAGCGGTCCACCACCCGGGCCTGCATCTCGGTGCAGAACAGTTTGACCTGGGCCGCGTCCGCGGGATCCAGCTCACCGGCGACCAGGGCGCTGATCGCGCGGTCGAGCAGCGCCTGCCCGGCCTCGACCTCGGTGGCCGCGGCTGCCAGCTCGAACTTGGTGTTCTGGAAGCTGCTCACGGTGGTGCCGAATACCTTGCGCGCCTTGACGTACTCGACGGTCGCGGCGACCGCGGCGCGGGCCTGCGCCACCGAGCCCACCGCGATCGCCAGCCGCTCCTGGGGCAGGTTGTGGCCGAGATAGCCGAACGCCACTCCCTCTTCCCCCAGCCGGTTCGCCACCGGCACCCGCACGTCATGGAACGCCAGCTCCGCGGTGTCCTGGACTTTGCAGCCCAGCTTGTCGAGCTTGCGCCCCTTCACGAAGCCCGGCATCCCGTCCTCGACCACCAGCAGCGACAACCCGGCCCGGCGGTTGCTCTCATCGGCCGAGGTGCGGGCGAGCACGATGACCAGATCGGCGAGCAGCCCGCCGGTGATGAAGGTCTTCGCGCCGTTCAGCACGTACTCCCCGCCCGCCTCCCCTTCCCCCTTCACTCGCACCGCCGTGGTCCGCACCCCGGCCAGGTCCGATCCGGTGTCGGGCTCGGTCATGGCGATCGCGGTCAGCAGGTCCCCGGCGGCCAGCCCCGGGAACCAGCGGCGGCGCTGCTCCGGGTCCGCGTAGGTCAGGAAGTAGGGCAGGATCACGTCCAGCTGCGTGCGCACGGTGCCGAGCGTGACCAGTGCGCGGGCCGCCTCCTCCTGCAGGACGGCGTTGTACCGGTAGTCGTCCTGCCCGCCGCCGCCGTGCTCCTCCGGGATCGCCATGCCCATGACCCCGAGGCCGCCGAGCTTCCGGAAGAAGTCCCGGGGCAGTTCCCCCGCCTTCTCCCACTCCGGATAGGCCGGCACCACCTCGCGCTCGATGAACTCCCGGATCATGAGCCGGAAGTCGTCCTGCTCCGGCGTGAAGACGCCGCGGCGCATCATGCGCCGATCAGCTCGACCAGTGTCGCGTTGGCGGTGCCGCCGCCCTCGCACATCGTCTGCAGGCCGTAGCGCAGGCCGCGGTCACGCATGTGGTGGATCATCCGGGTCATCAGCACCGCGCCGGTGGCGCCGAGCGGATGGCCGAGCGCGATGGCGCCGCCGAGCGGGTTGAGCCGCCCGGCGTCCGCGCCGGTCTCGGCCAGCCAGGCCAGCGGAACCGGCGCGAACGCCTCGTTCACCTCGAACACGCCGATGTCCGCCAGCGCGACCCCGGAGCGCTTGAGCAGCCTGGCGGTCGCCGGGATCGGCCCGGTGAGCATGAGCACGGGATCGGCGCCCGCGACGGTGCCGGTGTGGTAGCGGACCATCGGCGTCAGGCCCAGCTCTGCCGCCCGCTCGGGGGTGGTGACCAGGAGCGCGGCCGCGCCGTCGGAGATCTGCGAGGAGTTGCCCGCGTGGATCATCCCGTCCTCGCGGAACGACGGCTTGAGCCTGGCGAGCGTGTCCGGGCTGGTGCCCCGGCGCAGCCCCTCGTCCACGGCCACGGTGGCCTCGCCGGCCTGCACCGGGACGATCTGCTCATTGAACGCGCCGCTGTCGATGGCCGCGGCGGCGCGCTCGTGCGAGCGGGCGGCGTACTCGTCGAGCTGCCGCCGGGAGAAGCCCCACTTCTCCGCGATCAGCTCGGCGCTCAGGCCCTGGTTGAACGAGAAGCCGTCGTAGCGCTCCAGGACCCGCGGACCGTACGGGAAGCCGGTCGCCCGGGCCGCCCCCAGCGGCACCCGGCTCATCACCTCGACCCCGCCCGCGATGATCAGGTCATGCTGGCCGGACATCACGGCCTGGGCCGCGAAGTCCACGGCCTGCTGGCTGGACCCGCAGGCACGGTTGATGGTGGTGCCGGGGATGGCCTCCGGCCAGCCGGCCGCCAGCACCGCGAACCGGCCGACGTTCCCGGCCTGGTCGCCAACCTGGGACACGCAGCCCCAGATCACGTCGTCCACCACTGCCGGGTCGAGCCCGGTGCGCCCGGCCAGCGCCGTGAGCACCTGGGCTGACAGGTCCACCGGGTGGGCAGTGGACAGCCCGCCGCCCCGCTTGCCGATCGCGGTCCGGACCGCCCCGGCCACCACCGCCTCACGCATGCACGCACTCCCTCTCCAGAGCGCCGCCCGAACTGAAAACTAGCTTCTCATTTTCGGAGAATCTATGGTCAGCCGGGTGGCCTGCCAGACTGCGGGGCCGGCGCCGTCGGCCCGCCCTACCCGGATTAGAACACAGGGCGCGGGAACGGCACCGTCGCCGCGATGTCCTGGTCCGCCGGTTCCCCGGGCGGCACGGGGCCCGGGACGGGCCCCGGCCATGACTTCGGCCACTGGTGCCGGGCGCTCGCCGCGCGATCAGCCAGGGATGACGGGCACCAGCAGGCGGGCCTGGTGCTGCGGGCTCCAGTGCAGGGTGCAGCGGCCTGCCGGGCCTTTCCGGTAGGCGGCCGGGAACTGGCCGGTGAGCGGGTTGCGCGGCCACAGCCAGCGGCCGGCGACGACCAGCCGCAGCGTCTCCCCGGCCCGGAACAGGGTGGCCGACGGGCCGAGGGCGATATCAGCCTGCACGACCTGCCCCGGGGCCAGCGGCTCCGGATGGGCGCAGGCAGGCACGGGGGCGAACGGCCGGGATGCCTGCTCGTCGGGTTCCCGCAGGGAGACCTTGAGCCAGCCGCTGGTGACGCGGTCGCGGCCGAATCCGTAGGAGCCTTCGAAGGGGATGTAGCGGCGCCCGCGCCATTTCTCGACCCCCGCGTAGAGATCGACGTCGGCGGCCCCGTGTGCCTGCACCCACAGCCGCAGCGCCATCGGCCCGGTCAGCTCGGTGTCCGCCGGGACGGTCCACTCCCAGCAGGCGCCCTGCGAGCGCGTCGCGAAGGTGAGGTGGCCGGAAGCTGATGGCGGCGCGGTGGCGAGCCCGCCGGCGGTCAGGTAGAGCGGCTGCCACTGCGTGCGGTCCAGCGGCCAGTCGCTCTCCTCCCGCACACCTGTGATGACGTCGCGGCTCTCGCGGACCTCGAGCCGGACCCGGGGCGGCGCGGGGACATCCTGGCCGCGCAGGTAGCGGCCGAAGAACCGCAGTTGCGCTTCCCGCGCCGGATCGGAGTAGAAGGTGGCCCACTTGCCGCCGCGGTGGGTGTAGAGGAACTTCTCCGGGCTGGCGATGCCCTCCCAGCCGCGGACCGAGCCGCGGCCGTGCAGGTTGTTGTCGGAGAAGCTGCCGCAGATCAGCGCCGGCACGGTGATGTCCGCCAGGGCCGGCACCAGGCCCTGCCACCACTCGTCCCGCAGCGGGCGGCGGCGCTGCTCCCGGGGCAGCCGATAGCGCTGCCGCACCCCCCGCAGCGACTGGCCCCACAACCGGGAGAAGCCTGTCTCCCGGATGCCGCCGGGGTACATCAGGTCCCGGTACAGGTCGGTGAGGCCTTCCCAGGGGCAGATCGCCCGCAGGGCGGGCGGGGCCAGCGCCGCGGCCTTCCACTGCGACATGGCCAGGTAGGAGACCCCGACCAGGCCAACGGCGCCGGTGCTCCACGGCTGCGCCGCCGCCCACCCGATCAGGTCGCAGACGTCCTCGCCCTCCTGGTCCGACAGCAGGCCCGCCGAGCCCTCCGACGTGCCGGCGCCGCGCAGGTCGCAGTTGGCTACCGCGTAGCCGTGGGCCGCCCACCAGGCCGGGTCGGGCGCCTCCCACCCGGTCAGCGACGAGAACCGGACCCGCCCGGTCTGGCGCAGGATCCGGTACTGGAACGACACCCGCCAGCCGCGGCGCCGCCGCTGCGGCAGCTTGTCCTTGCCGTAGGGGTGCGCCGACATGAGCACCGGGAACGGCCCGGACCCGGCCGGCCGCACCACGTTCACCCGCAAGGTCGTGCCGTCGCGCACGGTCACCGGCAGGTCCCGCGCTATCGACAGCGAGCCCGCGGCGGGCTCGCAGACCTCCACCGGCGGGCGCAGCAGTTCCGGCAGCCGCCGCAGCGCGTACCGCAGCGCCCCCGGCCGGTGCCAGGGCCGGTCCGCCCGGGTCATGGCCCGCTGCGCGCGCATGCCTCAGCTTCCCCCGGGCGGCCCCGTCGCCGCTACCCAGTCAGCACCGGCAGCTGCAGCCCGGCGCAGGCCTCCCAGAAGGCTGGATGATCGCAGCGACCGCGATAGCGCACCGCCTGCACGTGGTGACCCGCCACGTCGCCCACTTCCGGCATACGGGCGCCGGCGTGATCTCCCCCGGGACGGCTAATCTCCCGGGTCGGCCAGCGTGCCCGGTCAGCCAGCAAGGATGCCGCAGATCTCGGATTCGCCGCAGCTGGCTGGGTCCGTTGCGGCTGCCCGGCGCTGCAGGGCGCTCAGGTCGTCGCGGGCCTGGGTGAGTTCGGCGATGCGCCGATCGACCTGGGCCAGATGCTGCGCGATCAGGCCCGTCACGTGCTCGCAGGGAGCCTGCCCGCTGTCCCGCACGGCCAGGATGCCGCGGATCTCGGCCAGGGAGAACCCGGCCGCCTGCGCCTGGCGGATAAACAGCAACCGGCCCGGGGCGCCGGGCGGGTAGTCGCGGTAGCCGCCCGCGGTGCGGGGTGGCTCGGGAATGAGCCCGGCCTGCTCGTAGAAGCGGACGGTCTTGGCGGTCAGCCCCGTTCTGGCTGCCAGGTCCCCGATGCGCATACGGGCAGGATAGCTCTTGACCTTCCAGCGCACTGGAAGCCTTACCGTCGGCGCTGGGGGCACTATCCCGGGTGCGCAGCGGAGGGTGATGGCGGTGGAAGTGACGGTGCTGGCGATGGCCGGCTGCCCGAACGCGCCCCTGCTGGAACAGCGCCTCGCCGAAGCGGTCGCGGACCGCCCGGGCGTCACCGTGCGGCGCATCGAGATCCCCGGCCCGGGGGCCGCCGCCCGGCACGGCATGCACGGTTCGCCGACATTGCTGATCAACGGGACCGACCCCTTCGCCCCGCCGGGCGCACAGCCGGTGCTGGCGTGCCGGCTCTTCCGTGACGATGACGGGCGCCCGGTCCGGGCGCCGTCGGTGGCAGCGTTGCGCCAGGCCCTGGCGCGCGCCGGCGACTTAGCAGAAAGCGTCCCCGCCGGGCGCCAGCGCCGCCCCGCACCGGCCGCTGGCCCGCTGGCGGCGCGGGCGGGTGCCGGCGTCCCGGGCGGCGGCGCTGGCCGGGGCCGGCGCCCTGATTGCCGGGTGCACGGCCACGCCGTCGCCGCCCCCCCGGGCCGGCCCGTGCACCCGGGCCGCCCCGGGCCAGCTTCATCACCCTGACCCGGATGTCCACCCTGCGGAGCAGACCCCGAGTACTGGCCACAGCCGTTGCTGGCTGCGGGCGAAGTCCAGCAGCAACTCAAAGGCGGCGTTGCCGCCGTGGATCTCCATGACCGGCATGCCGGCTCCCTCAGACCTTGCGGGTGACGCCGCCGTCGACCCGGATGATCGCCCCGGTCGTGAAGCTGGACGCGGCGCTGGCCAGGTGCAGGGCCAGCGGCGCGATGTCCGCTGGCTCGCCCATCCGGCCCAGCGGCACGAACGGCACCTCCTCGCCCACCGGCGGCGCCCAGCCCTTGCTGATGTCGGTGCGGACCGGTCCCGGCAGGATCGCGTTGACCCGCACCCTGGGCGCGTAGGCCTCGGCCAGGCCCACGGTGAGGGCGTTGAGGCCCGCCTTGGCGCAGGCGTAGGGCAGCTCGCCGACGCTCGCCACCAGGGACCCGATGGTGCCGATGTTGATGATGGAGCCTCCGTCGTGGGCGGCCATGTGCGTGGCGGCCAGCACCGCGAGCCGGAACGGGCCCTTCAGGTTCACCGCCAGGGTCTTGTCGTAGAGCTCCTCGCTCACCTGGTCGAGGCTCTCGTACAGCGGCGACATGCCCGCGTTGTTGACCAGCACGTCCAGCCGGCCGAAGTGGGCCAGCGTCTCGGCGACGAGCCGGTCGCAGTCCCCCCAGCGGCCCACGTGGCAGGCCACGCCGGCCGCCTTGCGCCCGGTGGCGGCCCGCACCTCCTCGGCCGCGGCCTGGCAGGCCGCGAGCTTGCGGGAGGCGATGACCACGTCGGCGCCCGCCTCGGCCAGCGTCGCCGCGATGGCCCGGCCGATGCCCCGGGATCCCCCGGTGACCACCGCCACCTTGCCGGTCAGGTCATGAAGTTCCGCGAACGATGCCACCCGCCGATGATGCCATGCCGCGGGCCCACCGAGAATAGCCTTCTCCCGAAGTGAAACTATCGCTATCGTCACAGCCGGAGCGACCCGGCCAAGACCGCGTCCATCACCAGCGACCAGGGCTGGCGGAGCTAGCTGTTCTGCGCGCGGCCGCGGGCGGTGACGTCCGCCCGCCGGGCCGCGACCTCCTCCGGCCTGCGCTGCCACGATTCGGACAGGTTGCCCTCCAGCAGCTGCGCCTCGGCCAGGGTGGCGGCGGCGGCCACCCGCCGGTAGTGCGCCAGCAGCAGGCGGACGGCCCGCTGGTCGTTGCTGACGATGTCGGCGGCCAGCCCGCGGGCGAAGGGCAGCAGGTCCTCGTGCGGCACCACGTGGTTGACCAGGCCGAGCCGGAGCGCTTCCGCGGCGGTCAGAAAGTTGCCGGTGAGGGACATCTCGATGGCCCGCAGCAGCCCGATGGACTGGGCGAGCAGGACGGTCATGCCGGCGCCCGGCATGATGCCGATGCGCGCGTGGGTGTCGCCGAACCGGGCCCGCTCCGACGCCACCAGGAAGGTGCACTGCAGGGCCACTTCCAGCCCGCCGGTGACCGCGGGGCCGTTGACGGCGCCGATGATGGGCTTGCCGATGACCGGCAGGAACCGGAACATGCCGTTGCCGTCACGGCCGGGGCCCTCCCCGGCTGCCCGGGGCGGCCCGGCCGGGGGTGACTCGCCGGAGATCTCCTTGAGGTCGAGCCCGGCGCAGAACGCGGGGCCGGCGCCGGTCAGGATGACGGCGTCCACGTCCGGGTCCTGCCCGGCCGCAGTGATCGCGTCCCACAGCTCGTATGTCAGCGCCCGGCTCAGCGCGTTGCGCGCATCCGGGCGGTTCAGCGTCACCGTGGCCACGCGGCCCGCGACCTCGGAAAGGACCAGCGGCTCGGTCCCGCTCATCGCCACCTCCACGGCAGGTACTTCGTTCTCAGAAAATTGGCGCTCGGCGCGCGTGAAGGCCAGCGCGACGGCGCCGCCGGCCTGGTCAGGAAGCTGCCGGCGGCCGCTCAGGCAGGCGGCTCAACCAGCAGCTCCCGCAGCCCGGCCAGGGTCTGTCCGGTCATGCCCGCGGGCCCGGTCAGGTAGCCCGCCACCGACCCGTGCCGCTCGCGCAGCATCGCCAGCACCTCCGCCATGGCGTGCCGGGGCGTGCCGAGCATGGGCCGGAAGGTCTCCGGGTCCATGCCCGCGTCCGCCAGCCGCTCGCGCAGCTTCGCCATCTGGCCCTCGGTGTAGTAGACGGCGCTGAGCTCATAGTCGTCCAGCACCGTGGCCTCGTCCACGCCCAGCACCGTCAGCAGCAGCGCCGCGCTCATCCCGGTCCGGTCCTTGCCCGCGGTGCAGTGGATCAGCGCGGGCAGGCCGCCCGGCTCGGCCCGCCCGGCCAGCAGCTGGCCGAACGACGGCGCCTCCAGCTCCGCCATGGCCCGGTACACCTGGATCAGGAAGTCCTCCGGGAGCCTGGTCAGCTGCCCGGACACGAACAGGTCGGTGATCTCCCTGGTCTGGCTGGCGCTGCCGCCCATCGCGAGCACCTCGCGGCGGACGCTGCTGGGCAGGGCCGACGGGGCCAGGCTGCGCTCTTCCTCCATGCGCAGGTCATAGGCGACGCGCAGGCCCAGCCTGCCGATGGCGGCCAGGTCGGCCTCGGTCAGCCGGTGCGGCGCGTCCGAGCGGAAGACCAGGCCCCAGCGGGTCCGCCCGCCGCCGGCCGTGCGGTAGCCGCCCAGGTCCCGGAAGTTGGCGGCGCCGTCCAGGACGAGCCGGCGCTCGGCCGCCACCACCGCGGAGCCGCCGCCCGCCGGCGCCACGGACACGTAGTGGCGCCCGGCGCCGAGGCCGGGCAGTGAGACCCGGGTGGCGTCCCCGACCAGGGCGACCGGATGATCGTGGTCGATGGACTCGGGGGCCGGCCCGACCGCGATCTCGACCGGCCCGTCCCCCGCCTGTTCCCACGACACGTCGAGGCCGCCGCGCCCGTCGCCGACGACCTCCACGTGCAGCACCGATGGCATGTGACTCTCCTACTGCCGGGGAGTGAGCGCCCGCAGGCAGAACTCGACGACGTGCTCGATCTCACCCTCGCTCGGAGTGACATGCTGCCAGAGGCAGTCCGGCATCCTGCCGACGGCCGCGTGAGCAGCGAGTGACGCATCCATGGCCGGATCGGCGCTGCGTCTGCTGGGCGATCCGCGCCGCAACGTCGTTCTCCATGATCAGAATTGTAGTTTCTTTCTGGAGAATTGTATTCTGCTATCGCGGTCCACGACCCGAGGAGGCGCGATGGCGTGGGATTTCGAGACGGAGCCGGAGTTCCAGGCGAAGCTGGACTGGGCTGACGCGTTCGTGCGCGAGGAGGTCGAGCCGCTCGACCTCGTCTGGCCCGATCGCGTGTTCACCCCGCTGGACGGGAAACTTCGCGCGATCATCGATCCGCTCAAGCAGCAGGTGCGCGAGCAGGGGCTGTGGGCGACCCACCTCGGCCCGGACCTCGGCGGCCAGGGCTACGGCCAGCTCAAGCTGAGCCTGCTGAACGAGATCCTGGGCCGCTCCAGCTGGGCGCCGGTAATCTTCGGGTGCCAGGCCCCCGACACCGGCAACGCCGAGATCATCGCGCACTACGGCACGCCGGAGCAGAAGGAGCGGTACCTGCGCCCGCTGCTCGACGGCGAGCTGTTCTCGTGCTACTCGATGACCGAGCCGCACGGCGGCTCCGACCCGGCCACGTTCAAGACCCAGGCCGTCCGCGACGGCGGCGAGTGGGTGCTGAACGGCTGGAAGTTCTTCTCCTCCAACGCCAAGACGGCGTCGTTCTTCATCGTGATGGCGGTGACGAACCCGGACGTCAGCGCGTACAAGGGCATGTCGATGTTCCTGGTGCCCGCGGACACACCCGGCATCGAGATCGTGCGCAACGTGGGCCTCGGCTCGGAGCGGATCGGCCATGGCTCGCACGCCCTCATCCACTATCAGGACGTGCGGCTGCCCGCGGACTCGGTGCTGGGCGGCGAGAACCAGGCATTCGTCATCGCCCAGACCCGGCTCGGCGGCGGCCGCATCCACCACGCGATGCGCACCATCGGCCAGGCCCAGAAGGCGCTCGACATGATGTGCGAGCGCGCGCTCAGCCGCGAGACGCAGGGCAGCCGCCTGGCGGACAAGCAGTTCGTGCAGGGCTACATCGCCGACTCCTACGCCCAGCTCACGCAGTTCCGGCTGTTCGTCCTGTACACGGCGTGGACGATCGACAAGTACCGGGACTACCGCAAGGTCCGCAAGGACATCGCGGCCATCAAGGTGCTCATGCCCGGCGTGCTGCACGACATCGCCCAGCGGGCGCTGCAGGTGCACGGGGCGCTCGGCGCCAGCAACGAGATGCCGTTCTCCCGGATGATGCTGGGCGCGAGCGTGCTCGGCCTGGCGGACGGGCCGACTGAGGTGCACAAGGTGACCGTGGCCAAGCAGGTGCTGCGCGACTACCGGCCGAGCGACGACCTGTGGCCCACCGAGCACCTGCCGAAGAAGCTCGCGGCCGCCCGGGCCAAGTTCGCCGAGCACCTGGAGCACGAGGTGGGCAACCTTTGAGCAAGACCGGGGAGACGACGCCGGCCATTGCCGACGTCGCGAGCCTGACCGCCTGGCTGGACGCGCAGGGGCTGGGGGTGGGGGCGCCGCTGGAGCATCGCTACATCTCCGGCGGCAGCCAGAACCACATCTACGAGCTGCGCCGCGGCGACCTGCACTGCGCCATGCGCATCCCGCCGCCCACCGCGCCGGCCAGCCGGGACGAGGGCATCTTCCGCGAGTGGCGGATCATCGAGGCGCTGGCCGGCACCGACGTCCCGCACACCGAGGCGATCGCCGTGTGCACCGACCCGGCGGTGGCAGGCCGCACGTTCTACCTCATGGGCTTCGTGGACGGCTGGTCCCCCATGTCCACGCACCGCCGCTGGCCGGAGCCGTTCGCCAGCGACCTGGCCGCCCGCCGCGGCCTCGCGTTCGAGCTGGTCGAGGGCATCGCCCGGCTGTCCAAGGTGGACTGGCGGGCCAGGGGCCTGGCGGACCTCGGCCGGCCGGACGGGTTCCACGAGCGCCAGGTGGACCGGTGGACCGCGTTTCTCAACCGGATCAAGGGCCGGGAGCTGCCGGGCTTCGACGAGGCCGCCGCCTGGCTGCGGGCGCACAAGCCGCTCGACTACCTCCCGGGTCTGATGCACGGCGACTACCAGTTCGCCAACGTCATGTTCTGCCACGGCGCCCCCGCCCGGCTGGCCGCCATCGTGGACTGGGAGATGGGCACCGTGGGCGACCCCAAGCTCGACCTGGCCTGGGTGGTGCAGTCCTGGCCGGAGGACACCAGCGGCGGCGACGGCAGCGTCGGCGGCTACGTCGACATGACCGGCATGCCCTCGCGCGGCGAGGTGCTGGACTGCTACGCCAAAGCCGCCGGCCGCCAGGTCGACGACATCGACTACTACGTGGTGCTGGCCCGGTGGAAGCTGGCGGTGGTGCTGGAGCAGACCTATCAGCGCACCACCAGCCAGGCACTGAAGGACGGGTTCGGGCCGGTCATCCTGCAGCTGATGCGCGGCGCCGCCGAGCTCGCCGAGACCACCGGCTACCGGGGATGACCCGGCTGATGCGGGCGGCCGTCTGCCATGAGTACGGGCCGCCCGAGGTGATCCGGGTGGAGGACGTCCCGGCGCCGGACCTCACCGGGGACCAGGTGCGGGTGCGGGTCGGCGCCGCGGCGGTGAACTACCCGGACGTGCTGCTGATGGCTAACAAGTACCAGCTCAGCGTGCCGGTCCCGTTCATCCCCGGCAGCGAGTTCGCGGGCGTGGTCACCGAGGCCGGCCAGGACGCCGGCGGCCTCGCTCCCGGTGACCGGGTCATGGGCACCACCATGGTCGGCGCGTTCGCCGAGGAGGCGGTGGCCGCGGCCAGCTCGGTCACCCGCGTCCCGGCAGGCGTGGACGACCGCTCGGCCGCCGCCTTCGGGGTGGCCCACCGCACCGCCTGGCACGTGCTGCGGTCGGTGGCCGCCGTGCAGCCGGGCGAGGAGCTGGTGGTGCTCGGCGCGGGCGGCGGGGTGGGCCTGGCCGCGGTGCAGCTCGGCGCGATCCTCGGGGCCACCGTGACCGCCGTCGCGTCCTCGGGCGCCAAGCTCCGGGCGGCGTCGTCGCACGGCGCCAGCCGGCTCATCGACCACCGGTCCGGCGACCTGCGGCAGGCGCTGCGCGAAGCCGTGCCGGATGGCACGGACGTCGTGGTGGACCCGGTGGGCGGCGACCTGGCCGAGCCGGCCCTGCGGTCGCTGCGCTGGGGCGGCCGGTTCGTGACCGTCGGCTACGCCTCCGGGGTGGTGCCGCGGATCCCGCTCAACCTGGTGCTGCTCAAGGGCATCCACATCCTCGGCTTCGAGTTCCGCAGCTTCGTCACCCGGGCCCCGGGCGAGCTGCGCCGCAACGAGGAGGAACTCCTGGGTCTGCTCGCCTCCGGCCGGGCGCTGCCCCACATCGGCGCCGAGTTCCCGCTTGGCAAGGTGGCAGCCGCACTGCGGCAGGTCGCTGACGGCAAGGCGGTCGGCAAGGTGGTGCTCGCCATCGGCTGACCCGGGCCGCCACGCCGGGCACCGACCCGCGGGCGGCCATGGCCACCGGGAGCGCCCTTTCCTAGAATCGGTTCCATTGCCGGCCGAGGCGGACGAGGTGGTCACCGGATGCCCGAACGCAAGAGCCCAACAGCTGTCCTGCACGAAGGCCCGCGGGCGCTCAGCGACGAGCAGGTGCGCCAGATCGAGGAGTCCGACCTGACCGGGGTGCTCGGCGTCGACATCGACGACGTCATCGAGTACGTGCACCGGGACCTCAAGTCGCTGCCGGACTTCACCACCCTGTACCGCAAGTACCTCAAGCAGCGGTGGGACGTGTACGACCTCGACTTCAGCCAGGACCGGATCGACTGGCAGCAGAAGATGACCGAGGACGAGCGGCAGTCGTTCCTCGCCATCGCGTCCGGCTTCCACCACGGCGAACGGCAGGTGGAGATCGAGCTGCCGGTGTTCATGATCGGCGCCAGCGAAGAGGAGAAGCTCCACATCGCCGCGCAGATCGAGGACGAGGCGCGGCACACCGTGTTCTTCGACCGCTTCTACCGGGAGGTCGTCGGCCTCGAAGGCGACAGCATCATGGACATCCTCGACGCCTCGTTCCCGTACGTGTCGGAGACGTTCGTCGGCCCGTTCGGGCTGCTCGCCTACCAGGCGGACGAGGTGCGGCGCAATCCGTACGACGAGCGGGCCCGGGTGCGGTACGGCACGAACTACTTCCTGTGGATCGAGGGCGTGCTCGCGCTGTCGGTGATGAAGGTGACACTGTCCTACGCGCGCTGGCGCGGGTTCCTGCCCGCGTACTACACCGGCTTCACCGCGACCTGCCGGGACGAGTCCCGGCACGTGCAGGGCGGCATGCGCTACCTGCAGCAGGCGGTGCGCAAGGACCCCACGATGATCCACGAGATCCACGACACGCTGCGGACGATCCTGACAGTCTCCGCGGTGGCCAGCCGCCGGATCGTGTACGAGCCGCTCGGCTGGACCGAGGACGAGGTGCGGATGCTGTTCTTCCAGCAGCTGCGGCGCAAGCTCAACGACGTCGGCATCGACCTGGCGCCCGACCTCGAAGCCATGATCGGTCAGGTGCAGCCCACCCTGGCGGGTGGGTGAGCGTGGGCGGCCCGGCGTTCTTCAGCAAGGAGTGGGCCGACGCGGTCCGCGACGCCCTGGTGGCCGGCCCGCCACCCGCGGCCCGGGCCGGCAAGCTGCAGCTGTACTGGGACTTCTTCGAGCTGGTCAGGAGCACGTACCCGGCGTCATGGGCGCTCGGCTGCCGCGACCTGCCCGCGGAACTGGGCGGCGGCCCGGCCTACCTGCACGTCCAGTGGGACGGCGGCACCGTCACCGGCTGCCACATCATCGGGCCGGACGACCCGCTGGCGGCCAGCTACGTGCTCGGCATGGACTACGCCGGCTGGCTCGCGCTGCACGAGGGGTACGACGCCCAGCGGACCGTCATGTACCGCACGATCCTGCTGGAACAGGGTGACCTGCTCGAGTTCTTCAAGACGATCTACTTCTTCGTGGAGTGCCTCGCCGTGATCGGGTCGGTGCCGGCCCGGTACCCGGCGCTCACGGCCAGCTGACCGGCAGCCGCTCCGGAATTGTCGGCACCCCCGGATACTATCGAACTAGTTATCGAACGAACTGCTCGCGGCGCTGGCCTCGCAGCCATCACTATGGCTGCGCGCGGCTGGTACCAAGGCCGGGCTCAGGCGGAGGTGATCGCCCCGGGCGGCCGAGACGGCCGCCATCATCGCCGAGGATTTCCCTGGCGTCCCCGTGTCCGCCTCGGACCTGGCGGGTGACTACCTGCCGTCCGACCCCGATCCTGCTGACCTGCCGCCCGAGTACGCAGGCTCATCAACTTCGTTAGTTATCCCTAGTGTTGCTGTGGAGTTGCTGCGCATGTCGAAGGCCGCGAAGCGTCTCGGGATACACCCGATGACGCTTCGTCAATGGGCTGTTGACGGCAAGATCCCATTCACGTGGGTCGGCCGTGAGCGCCGCTTCTCCTCCGTGGACGTGGAGAAGATGAAGCGAGGCGGCAACTCCGCGATCCCGCGCCCGCGCCGGGAGCTGCTGTACGTGCGCGTTTCCGGCTCATCGGGCCAGGAGTCCTCCTTGGAAGCCCAGGAGAGCGAGCTGAGGGCCACCGCGACGGGCGAGATCGTCAAGGTCGTCCGGGACCGGGGCTCCGGGCTCAAGGAAAACCGGCCTGGTCTGAACCGGGTGCTGGCGATGGTGTCGGACGGCAGTGTGACCGTCGTGCGCGTGACTCATGAGGATCGTCTGGCCCGGTTCGGTGTCGGCTGGCTCAAGCGGCTGTTCGCCATGTACGGGGCCACCGTGGAGGTTGTGCACCCGAGGAAGCTCGGCGGCCGGGATGAGCTGCTGGAGGACTTCGTCTCGCTGGTCACCACGTTCGCCGGGCGGCTGTACGGGATGCGCAGCGCGGACAACCGCCGGCGTCTGCTGGCCGAGTCCGGGCAGTGCAGCGACGAAGGCAGAGCCGCGTGAGCCGGAAACTGCCGCTTGCCCAGGGCGAGACCTCCCGCACCGCCTGCGCCCGCGCTCTGATCCGCGCGGGGGTGGATGAGGAGACCGGCGAAATTCTCAGCAGTGCCGCGCTGGTGGAGCGCGTGGGCTGGTGTGCCGACCTGGTGGCCGGGATGACAAGCTCGCTGGTGGCCGGGCACTGGAACACCGGCGACGTTGAGATGCTGGCCTCCGGCGTGGACGCTGGGGGCCGGAAACTGCCGTCGAACGCGTGGATGGCGCTGCGCCGCTTGGGCTGGACCACTGCCGCTCCCGAGGGCGTGAAGGTCAACGACAGGATCGTTCGCATGGCCCAGGAGCAGGCCGGGCGTGCTGTGCGGTCGGTGAAGTGGCGTGCCGACCTGGCGGCCGGGATACTGGCCGCCTGGCCTGCCGATCCGCGCAAGCGGACGCCGGAGGAGTGGGAGCAGGTGCGTAAGGCGATAGCGGGCGGGGAGTACCTGCCGTCCAGCGTGATCCGTTCCCGCACCCGGCAGGTCGCCGCCTTCGAGCGCAAGCACGGCCGTCTCCCGGCCGACCTGTTCGAGCTGGAACCTGTGGCCCGCATGGCCAGGATGCTGCTGCTGGCCGCATGTGACGGGCAGCAGGCCACCGTCGAACGCTCCGGCGACGGACGCCGGGCGCTTCTGCGCTTGCAGCTCCCGACCCGGCCCGATCCGCAGAAGTACGCGGACTGGTCGTGGGTGGCCTGCCAGATCACGCTGCCACCCACGATCCCGGCGAACGCTGTGATCCACCTGCCCACCCTGCGCATAGCGGGCGGCAAGGTCCACGCCGCCGAGACCGGGATCGCCGTCGTCACCGTGCCGCCCCGCAACACCTCCAAGCACTGCCCGCACTGCCTCACCCCGCTCCGCCACCGCAAGGCCCCCGACCGGCCTGCCGTGAGCGGCTGGAAGTGGGCCATCTGCCCCAACGGCTCGTGCGGGTGGCAGAGTGACCGAGACCAGGGCGCATGGCGGCGCATCGCCGCACGCGGCCTCACCCACCAGACCAAGACCGTCGTGGACAAGGCCAGCGGCACCATGGTGATCCGCTCGGTAGCCGAAACGATGGAGTCGAAGGCCGTCATCACCGCCGAGCCGAAGACCAGCCGGGCCGACCGGTCAAAGACCGGCACCACCCGGCCACGCACCAACCGCCTCACGCCCAGGCGACGTGAGGTCCCCTCCCCAGTACGGCCCTCCGGTCATGCTGGCCAGCGTCCGGAGGGACACGCACCAACGGACCGGACCCGGCTGCCCCGTGCAGCCCACCGGCACCAGGGCGTGACCACGATCAGCACACCCACCAGCCGGCACTGGCCACACGGAGCAGCACTGGGCGCGGGATTCCACCTCCACGCCCATGCTTCCCCACCCAGGTGGGCAGAGCCCACGCCAGACACTACGTCCTGCATGAGCTCGCTTAGCTGATTAGAGACGCTTCGTCACCAGCTACGCCGAGGCGGAACGCGCCCAGGGGGCCCGGCTCGGCAGCGCCGCGATCGAACGGTTCACGCAGGCCGGCGTGGCAGAGACCCACGAACTGATCGTGACCCACAACTTCCTGATCGGGTGGTTCGTCAGCCACGCACTGGCAGCACCACCGTGGCGCTGGCTCGGGCTGAACCAGATGAACGGCGGCCTGACCGTGATCGCCTACCAGGCCGCCGTGCCGCCCAGGCTGATCAGCTTCAATGACGCCGGGCATCTGCCGCCCGCGCTGCGCTGGACAGGATTCCCGGCCGCAGCCACACCCTTGTCAGGCTGACACCCCGTCCGCCTGACACCCCGCCCGTCTGACATCCCGCCCGCCTGATACGCCGCCGGGCTGACACGCCGCCGGCTAGAAAGCCTCACGGCCGGTGCTGCTGGAGCCGTCCTGATCCAGATCGGCCTCAGCCAGCAGGCGGGCGGCAGCGCCGGGGTCGCTCAGCAGGGCGGCGAGCAGATGACGGGCCGCCCATGCGCCCGACGCCCAGGCCAGCCCGCAGGCGAGCCCGCCGGGCCCGGCCGCGTGCACAACGCCGTCAACGTAGCGCCACGGCACGCTGACGCCGTCCACCACCAGCTGGTCGTGCGCGCAGTAGGTCTCCGGGCAGCCGGGCAGGATCGTGCCCGCGGCCGCCGGGACCGGGCGGCGGGTGGCCGCCGACTCCACCTTGCCTGGGATCTCCTCGGAGACCAGCGGCAGGTCCAGCAGGCTGGCGAGCCGCTCGGCCCGGTCATAGGGCGCGAGGATCAGCGGGCGGCTGGCCACCAGCGGCCACAGGTCCGGAGCGTCGAGCACCAGCGCGTCCCCGGCGGCGGCGACGACCACCTCGTCCCCGCGCACGGCGCGCACCCGGTCCGGCGGCCCGGCCTCCCGGACATCCGCGAGCGCCGTCCACAGCGCCCGCAGCTGGGCCCGCGTCACCGGCCGTCCCGGATCGGCCAGCCGGTCCAGCAGCTCATCCGGGCCGTCCGGTTCGGCGAGCAGCGCAGCGAGCGAGGTGCGCGCGCCCAGGGCGCGGGCAACGCCCGGGTCGGCTGGCAGGTCCGCCTCGTCGTACAGGCCTGCCAGCAGCGAGTCGGTGCCGGCCACCCGCACGTCGGTGGGACGCCGGCCGCCGAGGACCGGATGGTGCCGGAGCCACCAGGCGGTATAGGACGGCACGTCGGCGTGCCGGCCGTCGGCGAGCAGGACCCGGGTGGGCTCGACGAGAGCTGCCCGCAGCGGCGGCGCCGCGAGCAGTTCCAGTGCCCGCGGCCAGCGCTGCGGGTCGACCAGTTCGAGGTCGCGGACGGCCCGCACCTCCGGCGCGACCGGCGGCAGGTCGCCGCTGGCCAGCTGCGCGCACACGCTGTCCGCCCAGTCGTCGGCGCCGTCGAGGTCGAGGCCTGGATCAGCGAGGTCGACGTCGGCGGCGGCCAGCACGCTGAACGAGGACAGCACGCCCACCGCTTCGAGGGGCGCCGCGCCGTAGCGGCTGAGGGTCTCCGGGGAGACGACGCCGAACGGCGCGTCCGCCGCGGCCACCCCGGCCAGCGGCCCGCCCGGGAGCAGCAGCTCGCCCGCTGGATACCACTCGCCGTCGTCGCCTGGCAGCGCCAGGTCCGCCAGCCAGGGCAGCGTGCCGGGCTCCACCTGCGCGTCCGCCACCAGGCTGAGCACCGCATCAGCGACCGGGCCGGGATCGTCCTCGTCATAGGACGCCGCGACCGCGGCGCGCACCGCCGGGTCGGCGAGAACGCTCCGCGGGGTCGCCTCGGCCGCGCCCAGCCGGGCGAGCAGCGGGTGGGCGGCGGCCGGATGCGCGACCCGCAGCCCGAGCGCTGACAGCCGCCCGGGGTCCGCCAGGCCGGGCCCGGGCAGCAGCAGCCCGCGCGGGCCCCGGACCAGCCGCCCGTCCGCGAGCGGCACCGGCAGCGCGCCGAGCTCACCGGGGTCGGCGCTGGCCAGCGCCTCGTACAGGTCCCGCCACCAGGCCGGATCGCGGTCGAGTGAAGCGAGCAGGTCAGCCAGCTCGGCGAGGCCGAGCCGCCGGATGCCCAGCACGGCGCAGGCCGGGTGCCGGGCCGGGACCGCGATCAGCCCGTCCAGCACCGGCCCGAGCTGGCCGGCCAGGTCCGGCAGGTCGGCGTCCAGCACGATCGCGTCCTCCGGCCGGACCCGCTGCCTGGGCTGCGGCGCGGCGGACACCGCGGCAGCGGACGGAGACTCCACAGGCGGGATCTGAGCAGACGGCGCCCCAGCAGGCGGGGCCGCGGCGGGCAGGAAGGCGGTGCCCGGGAGCCGCGCCAGTATCGCCCGGCGCAGCCGCGCGTCCAGTTCGCCGGCCGCGAGCGGGCCCGGGACCAGCTCGAGCAGGCCGGGCCCGGGCACGAGGCCGGGCAGGAGCCGGGCGTAGGTGTCGGCGGCCTGCTCCAGCAGGAAGTCCGTGAGCGGGCCGGGTGCGACGTGCCGGCGGTCGGGGCTGAGCGGGAACGAGGCGAGCAGCAGCGCTGGCAGGCCGAGCGGCTCGTCGGTCGGCGTGGGCGCGTGCACGACGGCGCTCACTCCCTCCGGCAGGCGCTCCGCAGGCGTGTCACCGCCAGCTGCCGGGGTGACAGGCACGGCCCAGCGCACGGACCACGCGGGCCGCGCCCGCTCCTCGGCCGGGCGGTCGGCGAGCAGCGCGGGACCGGCCTCCCCCCTGGCCGTCGCCGTGCGCCACCGGCCAGCGGCGCCGTCCACGGTGACGGTCGCGACGTCGCCGTCGTGGACCGCGCTGAGCACCCGGATCTCACCAGCCAGCTCGATCTCGATGGTGGCGAGGGCAGGCAGGGCCAGCAGCAGGGCCGGGCCCGTCTCGGCGAGCAGCCGCCCGGCCAGCGCCACGGCGGCCTCGTCCCGCAGGGGCAGGGTGACCGCGGTCGTGAAACCCGCCGGCGGCACGCCGCCAGCGGGGAAGGGCAGCCGCAGCACCGGCAGGTGCCCGGACCGGGCAGACAGTTCGCCGGCCAGCTCGGGGATGCCCTGCACCAGTTCGCCGGCGGCGGTGCGGGACCACCGGGCCGCGCCGGTGCGCGAGCAGATGCTCGGCTCGTCGCTGACCGCGACGGCGGCGGCGAAGCCCACCCCGAACCGGCCGACCGCTGTCTCCTGCGCGTCGGTCCCCCGCTTGCTGGAGGCACGCAGCGTGGACAGCGCCGCCACCCCCGCCGCGTCCAGCGGCGCGCCCACGTTCGCGGCCACGAGCGTCCCGCCGCGCAGCGACAGCCGCAGCCACCCCGGCACGCCCTCGCGGGCCGCCGCGTCCGCCGCGTTCTGCGCCAGCTCCACCACGACCCGGTCCCGGTAGCCGCCGAGCGCGTAGTCCTCCTCCGCGTTGGCGTCCTCCCGGAACCGCGCGGGCGAGGCCGCCCAGGCGTCCAGCACCCGGCGGCGCAGGTCTGCGGTCCCGAACGGGTCCGCGTGGCTGTCCTGCACGTGCGCTCCCGCCTTCCCGTCCCCCGGAACCGTGCCTGGCGGCTGCCCCGCCGGCTGACCCCGTGCTCACCAGTCTCGCGTCCGCCAGTTCCGGTGGCCGCAGACCCCGACCTTATGCGGGACGATCGCTGCCATGCCGGTCACTGCGATGCCAGCGGCGCTCGTGGCGCGGCTCACCGCGGCCGAGCTGACCTATCCCCAGGCGGGCGCCACCGCGGGGGTCCTGCCGCCGGGCTATCACCACCTGCGGCGCAGCGTCACGATCGGCTCCGGGGAGCGGGCCTTCACCGCCGCCGCGGACGCGCTGGCAGGCTGGCTGGTGCAGCTGCGCGCCGGCCTCGCCGTGTCGGCCTCCTCGGCGACTACGCAGCAAGGCAGCGTAGTGGTGCTGGGCCTGGGCGTGGCGGGGCTAAGGGGTACACGCCCCTGGCCGGGTCGTCTACGTCGTGGATGAACCAGGCCGGCGCGGATTCGCCTACGGCACACTGCCCGGCCACGCCCGGACCCCGGCCGCCGGGATCTCCCTGCACACCGGATCTCCCTGCACACCGGATCAGCTGCGCGGCCTGCCGGGGCCGGAATCGGCACGCCGCTGTCTCGCGGCGGATCTCAGCTGGTCCTTGATCCTGGCCAGTTCCTCCTCGACCGCGGCCCGGGTGCCGCCGGGCTGGGCCTGGAAGCCGTCGTCGCCGGGCAGGTTGGTGACGCCGGCGAAAGAATCGGGGGTGAGCAGGCTGGCCAGCGCGCTGGCTCTGGTCTCGATGCGGGTGGTGACGTCTTCGGCCCGGCGGATGGCCAGTTTCAGCTGGTCCAGCTCCGCCCAGATCTCGCTGGACAGCTCGCGGGCATTCCCGGCCGCCGCCGCCGAGGTGTAGCGGGCTTTGACCGCCTCCTTGTGGACGGCGAACGCCTCGATCCGGCTCGCCAGCCGCCCCACCGCCGTGGACAGCTTCTCCTCATCGTCACGCAACGCCGCCTGCCCGGCCCTCAGCTCGCCGGCCCGGGCCAGGGCGGCCTGCCGTGCCTGGGGCTCCAGCCGGGCCGCCGTGTGCCGCAACTCGCTTTCCTGCCGGCCGGCCCGCATCCGGGTGGCCGCTACGTCCGCGAGGTCGCGGCGGAGCCGCAGCAGCAGGTCCTGCTGCTGGTGGTAGGAGTAGTCCAGCGCCTCGCGGGGATCCGCGGCGCGGTCCAGCAGCGCATTGACCGTGACCTCATACAGATGCGCGATGCGCCGCCCGATGCTCACAGCGCCCCCTCAACCCCCGTCATCCACGATTCCCGCGTCCGTGCGGGAACGGCAGAGGCTTAGGTCCCCGCCGGCCCGCCGTCGGCAGCGGTGAGGACCTCACCGACCTGCTGCCGGAACACCCGCCAGCGGCGCTCGTTGTCATGGACCAGGCCTGCGGACTCACTGCACAGGTCGGCCGCGTGGGAGATGAGCTCGGCCGCGGAGTACAGCCGCCCGGCGGACAGCTTCTCCCCGGCCAGGTCGGCGCGCAGTGCCTGCGGGGTGAAATCGACCAGCTCGAGGATGTCGGCGGCCCGGTCGAGGATCCGGCCCAGCAGCACCGTCATGCCAGCGGCCTGCCAGTCGTTCGCGATGATGCGATGCCGCTCCCCCAGCACGCCGGCCAGGCCGCCGATGCCGGTCAGGGTGGCCGCCATGTCCCACGAGGCCTGCATGGCCTGGCCCAGCCACTCACCGATGCCGCGCTGGTCGGCTGCTGCCGCGCGCAGGTCGCGGATGAGGTGGGTGATCTCCGGCGGGCGGCCCTCGCCCTCCATGAACAGGACACCGTCCAGCTGGAGCGCGGCCGCGCTGTTGAGGTCTTCCGTTCCCTCATACGGACTGAGTACTGACCTGGACGACGGCTGGGTGCCCGACCACTGGTCCGCCAGGGCCTGCAGCGTGCGGGCATGACGCTGCAGCATGACCGCGAGCTCCCGGGGTGACGATGCGTAGAACTTCTCATGCTCGCGGTGGAATTTGGACAGATTCAGGATCGCGTGCAGCAGCGGGCCGTTGCCCGCCAGCCCGGTGTCGGTCGTCATGGTGCAGCTCCTCGTCCCTGGCACTCTCCCTTCCACCCTGCGCCGACGTCACGGCAGGTCAGAGCGGGCCAAGGTCCCGGCGGCCCGAGGCAGACGTCCTGGCCTGCCCGGCACCGGACAGCTGGGCACGGTCTCAGGTCAGCGGCCCGTCCGTCGCCGGGCCGTGCGCACCTGCCCGGGCCGCGAGGCCGCTGGCGCAGCGCTGCATGAACCAGCGGAGGAACGCGTGCAGCAGCCAGCCCGAGCCCGGCAGCGCGGGCTCGAACGCCTCGTGCCAGACGATCGCGGTACCCCCGTCCTGCGGCAGCAGCTCAACCTCTGCCCGGTGGCCGCGCAGGGGCAGGCCCGAGAGCAGCTCGTAGGCGATCGACTCGCCGGGCCGCAGCTCCACCAGCAGCTCGCGGCTGCTGAGGCCACCGCGGCCGAACACCCGGATCGCGCCCTCGCTCTCCCCGCCCGCCGCGCCTTCCCGTTCCAGCTGGAACGAGCCGATCGGCGACCAGGACGGCCAGCTCGCGCCGTCGGACAGCAGCCGGTATACCACCGGTGGCGGCGCCGGGCTCCAGGCCCGGACCGCGAACGTGATCCTCCTGGTCATCGGGTCTCTCCTCCGGCGGCCTGCCCGGGCGGGTGTCCCCGGAAGGGCTGGTCAGGAGCGCGGGACCAGGCCCGCGATCAGCCAGGTGCCGTTGACCTCCCGCATCGTCACCCGGACCGCGGTGTCGTTCAGGATGGCCTGCTGCTTGGCGTCGGTCTTGGTCTGCTCGCTCAGGAACAGCAGCAGGGTGGCCCTGCCGGGCTGAGCATCCACCACCGACGCCGCGGACACCGACGCCTGGGTGACGACGTGGTTGGCCATGGCCCGCTGCTCAACCTGGCTGGACATCAGCCGCAGGTATTGGGAACGAAACGCGCCGGTGGTGTACGCCGCCGCGTGCGCCAGATTGCCGCTGAACGACTGGTATGAGTACGACAGCAGGGCGGGCACCTCACGCTCGGCCGCGGTCACCGAAGCCGTGCGCGCGGCCTGAGCCGCCTGGCTCGCCCGCACCCGCAGCGCCAGCACCCCGGCGGCCACGGCCAGGGCGGCCACCACGATGACGAGCGCGGCGAGGGCAACCGTGGGGCGGGCCGCCTGCGGCCGCCGGGCCGCCACTGCCGCGCTCACACGAACTCCAGCCCGGTGACCAGCCAGCGGCCGCCGCTGTAGACCAGCCCGGCCCGCCAGTGGTACAGCCGCGTCTCCGGCGCGCGGGTCTGCTTCGTGTGCACCACGGCCCGCACGTTCAGCAGCACGGTCGCCGTACGGGAGTTGATGGTCATGATCCCGGCGTCCAGGACCGTCCCGGATGAGCTGACGCTGTCCGCGGTGAGCGTGTGCAGGAAGGAACTGCGCCCCTGCGCGAGCTGCTGCCTCAGCGCGCCGGCCGAGCCGGCCAGGACGGCGGCGAAGTCATGGCCGGCGGTCTGGTGGGAGAGCGTGGTCAGGTCGGCCGCTTCCTGCTGCGCAGCGGCGAGCACCGCGGCGCGCTGCTGGTCGGCGGCCGTGCTGTGCTGGAGCGTCACGGCGAGCCAGCCGGTGACCGCGGCGAGCGCGATGGCGGCCACGCCGAGCCCGGCGAGGGTGAGCCGCGCCCCGCCGCTGAAGCCGCGAGAGCCGCGGGGGCCGCGGCGGCGGGAGCGCCTGGCGGCCCGACGCCGGGGCGGCGCAACGGGCGTGCGCGGCGGCACGGTGCCGACCGGGCGGCCCCGGCCGCCGGGTTCCGTCCGGGTCATCCCGCCCGGATCCGGGGGACTGTCATCCACCGTGTCAGCGCTCCCTGCTTCCCGCCCGGGCGATACCCGGGAAAACCAGCCACCATTGGGTGCAAATCGGGATTATCCCGGCGTCACCCTCTGTACATCACCGGAAAAAACTGAACTCTGTCCACTAGAACGTGTTGCAGTAGTTCCGGACACTCCCATATGCTCCGGCTGACAGTCAACCAATACTGGCAGACAAGAACTATTGGCGGCGCGCAAGCCCAAATTTTGCGCTTTGAGCTAATTACCTGAAGTGTCCGAATTACCCTCTTTGGGGTATCCAGCGTTGGATGGCCGGGCCGGGAAAGCCAGGCAGTGGAGGTTGGTGGGATCGATGGCAGCCCGGTCGCCCGCTGATGCCCTCCGCCCGGTGGGCGGGTTCATGGCGATGGCGATGGACACGTTCCGCGCCATCTTCGAGCCGCCGTTTCAGCTGCGCGAGTTCCTGGGGCAGACGCTGTTCATAGCCCGGGTATCCATCGGCCCGACCATTATGCTCACCATCCCGTTTCTGGGGGTGGTGATCTTCCTGATCAACCAGTTGCTGGCGCAGATCGGCGGGATCGATCTGGCCGGGGCTGGGGTGGGGCTGGCGGTGATCCGGGAGATCGGCCCGGTCGCCAGTGTGCTGATCATCGCCGGGGCGGGGGGGACGGCGATCAGCGCGGATCTGGGGGCGCGGACGATCCGCAAGGAGATCGACGCGCTGCGGGTGATCGGCCTGGACCCCATCCACCGCCTCGTGGTGCCCCGCGTGCTGGCCTCCACCCTGGTGGCGCTGGTTTTGAACTGTTTCGCCTCGGTGATCGCGATCGCCACCGGATACGTGCTGTCGGTGGTGGTCCAGGGCGCCAGCCCCGGCCAGTTCGTCGCCAACCTGACCCTGCTCACCCACTTCGGCGACGTCATCCTCTCCGAAGTCAAGGCCGGGCTGTTCGGCCTGGCCGCCGGGCTGGTCGCCTGCTACCGCGGGCTGACCACCGCCGGCGGCCCCAAGGGCGTCGGCGACTCGGTCAACCAGACCGTCGTGCTGTCGGTGGTGCTGCTGTCAGTGCTGGACGTGCTGCTCACAGCCGTCTACCTGCAGCTCGCCGGCCAGGTCTGAACCCCCACCGGGCCCAGGAAAGGGAGCACCACGGCAATGGCGGATGGCAACCCCGGCACACCGTCACCAGCGGCCCGGCTCGGCCGGCTGGCGGCGGTCCCGGCGGCCTGGCTGGAAGGGTTCGGGGACCAGATCGGCCTGTACGCCCGCGCCTACGGCTGGATCTGGCGCGCGGTAGCCAGCTACAAACGCGAGATCATCCGCCAGGTCACCGCCGTGTCCTTCGGCCGCGGCGCCCTCGCCCTCGTCGGCGGCACCGCCGTCATCGTCGCCGTCCTGACCGGCCTGGCCGGCGTCGAAGTCTCGCTGGAGGGCTACTCCCAGCTGGCCAACATCGGCGTCGAAGCCCTCACCGGGTTCGTGTCGGCGTTCGTCAACACCCGCATCGCCGCCCCCCTCATCGCCGCGATCGCCCTCATCTCCACCGTCGGCGCCGGCTTCACCGCCGAACTCGGCGCCATGCGCATCAGCGACGAAATCGACGCCCTCGACGTCATGGCCGTCCCCTCCATCCCGTTCTTGATCACCACCCGCATCATCGCCGGCTTCATCGCCGTCACCCCCCTCTACGCCATCGCCCTCATCTCCTCCTTCGCCCTGTCCCGGCTGGCGGTGGTCGTGTTCTTCCACCAGTCAGCCGGCAGCTACGACCACTACTTCTCCACCTTCCTGGTCCCCACCGACATCGCCTACTCCTTCATCGAGGTCCTGCTCATGTCAGTAGTGATCATGTCGGTCCACTGCTACTACGGCTACCGCGCCACCGGCGGCGCCGCCGGCGTCGGCGAAGCCGTCGGCCGCGCCGTCCGCCTCTCACTCATCGCCGTCATGTTCGTCGCCCTCGCCGCCAGCATGGTCCTCTACGGCCACTCCAACACACTGCACCTGTCGAGGTAGGCAGCGATGACCCTGACCGAACCCTCCCAGCGCCCGCGGCTGCCGCGCTCGCGGGCACGCCGGCTCCCCCGGCGTGTGCGGGCGCGGCGCCGGCTGGCCGGGGCGGTGGGCATGCTCGTGGTCGCCGCCCTCGGCGCCGGGACGGTCCTCGCCTACCAGCAGGTGTTCAGCCCGTCCGTGCCCGCCACCGTGGTCGCCGACCGGGCGGGGCTGCTCATGTACCCGGGGGCGGACGTGACCCTCGACGGCGTCACCGTCGGCCGGGTCACCTCGATCGCGCCAGCGGGCGGGCAGGCCAGGCTCGGGATCTCCCTGGACCCGGCGCAGGTGGCCCACATCCCCGCGAACGTCCAGGCCTCGATCACCGAGCCCACCGTGTTCGGGCCGAAGTACCTGGATCTGGTGCTGCCCGCCCACCCGGTCACGCAGCGGCTGCGGGCGGGCCAGGTCATCGAGCCGACCGCCGCCCCCACCGAGGTCAACACGGTGTTCGCGAGCCTGGTCTCGCTGCTGGACAGCGTCCACCCGGCGATGCTGTCGGCCACGCTCGGCGCGATCTCCACCGCCCTGCACGGCCGCGGGGCGCAGCTGGGCACCTTCATCGCCGAACTGAACGCTTACCTGCGGGAGTTCAACCCGGACCTGCCCGCCCTGCGCGCCGACCTGGTCACCGCCCCGCCGGTGCTGCGCACCTACGCCGCCGCCACCCCGGCGCTGGTCCGCACCCTGGACAATCTGCGGGTCACCAGCGGCACCCTGGTGGGCCGGCAGGCCCAGTTCGACGCGTTCCTGGTCGACCTGACCGGCTTCTCCGGCCACACCCGCGGCTTCCTGGCCAGCAACGAGCGGGGCCTGACCGCCACCCTGGCCACCCTCGCCCCCACCACCGCCCTGCTGGCCCGCTACTCACCGATGTTCGGCTGCCTGTTCGCCAGCGTCGCCCAGTTCAACGACTTCTCGGTGTCCGACAAGATCATCCTGCATTCGACGATCCTGCCCGGGCAGCAGGGCTACCAGTACCCGGCCAACCTGCCGGTGATGCACGCCACCTCGGGGCCGAGCTGCTACGGCGGCCCCATCACCCCGGCGGAAGCGGCGCACTGGCCGCACATCGTCTTCAACGACGGCACGGCCAACTTCTTCTCCCGCAACGACAGCCTGTCCCCGGGCAACCCGCCGCTGGCCGTGCAGCTGTTCGGCACCCAGATCCCGCCCGCGGCCAAGAACCCGGCGGCCAAGAACCCGGCAGCCACGGGAGGGCACTGATGCGCGGCCTGCTGATCAAGGTAATCGCGCTGCTGAGCGTCGCGGCGGTGATGGCCGCCGTGCTCGTCGTGCTCTTCGACAACCTGCAGTACCAGCCCGAGCACAGCTACCGGGCGATGTTCACCGATGTGTCCGGCCTGGCGGCCGGTGACGACGTGCGCGCCGCCGGGGTGGAGGTGGGCCGGGTGGACAGCCTGGCTCTCCAGCCCGGTAACCAGGTGCTGGTCACGTTCACCGCCTCTGACGCGGTGCCGGTGACCCGCGGCACGACCCTCACTGTGCGGTACAAGGACATCATCGGCGGCCGCTACCTGGAGATCAATCCGCCCGCCGGGCCGAGCGCGCCGTTGCCTTCCGGCGGGGTGATCCCGGCCAGCCATACCCAGCCCGCGCTGAGCCTGGACGCGCTGTTCAACGGCTTCCAGCCGCTGTTCCAGGGGCTGCAGCCCGCGCAGATCAACCAGCTGTCCGCCGAGCTGATCACGGTCCTGCAGGGCGAAGGCGGCACCATCGACACGCTGCTGGCGACCATCGGCTCGCTGACCACCACCCTGGCCAACCGTGACCAGGTCATCGGCCAGGTCATCACCAGCCTCAACAAGGTCCTCGGCACCGTCAGCCAGCACGACAGCCAGCTCTCCAGCCTGGTTGTGCGGCTGCAGCACCTGATCAGCGGGCTGGCCGCCGACCGTGGCACGGTGGGCGGCTCACTGGGACACATCGCCAGCCTGTCCGGCACCCTCGCCGGGCTGCTCACCGCCGCCCGCCCCAGTATTTCCGGAACGGTGGTCCAGGTGGACCGGCTGGCAACGGTGCTGAACGCGAACTCCAAGCAGATCAGCAGCGACCTGCAGTCGCTTCCGGGCACCTACCAGCTGCTCAACCGCGAGGGGTTGTACGGGTCGTTCTTCAACTTCTACCTGTGCGGCTTCCAGCTGAAGTTCACCGGCCCGACCGGCGCCCCGGTGACCACCCAGTTCTTCAACAGCGAGGTGGCGCGATGCCGATGAGGAAACGGAAGGTGGCCGACAAGGGCACCATCCGGAACGGGCGGAACACGGTCCGGATCGGGGCAACCGGGCTGGTGCTGCTGCTCGGGCTGATGCTGCTGGCGCTCAACTCCGGCACCGTCATCCGCGACCTGACCACCACCGGCTACCACGCGGACTTCGCCGAGGCCGGCGGGCTGGCCGCCGGGGACACGGTGCGGGTCGCCGGGCTGATCATGGGCACGGTGGACAGCGTCGCGCTCCAGGGCAGCCACGTGGAGGTCACCTTCTCCGTCCGGCACGGCGGCCACCTGGGCACCACCACCGGCGCGGCGATCAGGACCGCCACCGTCCTGGGAACGAAGTACCTCGCGCTGCTGCCCAGCGGACAGGGAACGCTGGCCGCAGGCTCGACCATCCCGCTGTCGCGCACCCAGTCGGCCTACAACCTGACCGAGATCCTGTCGACCCTGACCAACAAGGTCGGCGCGGTCAACACCGGGCAGCTCGCGAAGTCCTTCGACACGATCGCGACCGCGTTCCAGAACTCACCGCCGGCCCTGCGCAGCACCCTGACCGGGGTGCGCGCCCTGTCGGAGACCATCGCCTCCCGCGACGCCGCGCTCAGCCAGCTCCTGGCGCACGCGGGCGCGGTGACCGGGGTGCTGGCGCAGCGCAGCCATCAGATCGGCACCCTGATCACCGACGGCAACCAGCTGCTGGCCACCCTCTACCAGCGGCGGGCCGAGATCCGGCTGCTGCTGGTCAACGTCACCGCCGTCATCGACCAGCTGAAAGGCCTGGCCGTCGACAACCAGCGGCAGCTGGGCCCCGCCCTGGCCCAGCTCCAGGGCGTGCTCACCGTGCTGAACAACAACGCGACCAACATCACCCAGATCATCGCCGGGCTGCAGCGCTACGCGGGCAGCCTCGGCGAGGTGGTGGGCGGCGGCCCGTGGTTCTACGCCTACCTGCAGAACATCGTGCCGACCAACCTCGTGCCGGTAGTCCCCGGCCTGCTCGGGAAGTGACGCATGAAGCTCTCCCGCCGTCAGCAGCTCGCCGCCGCCGTGGCAGCGCTCGCCGTTCTCCTGGCCACCGGCCTCCTGCTGCTGCGCGGGCCGGCCACCACTCACGTGACCGTCTACTTCCAGCAGACGCCCGGCCTGTATCCGGGTGACCGGGTGCTGGTGCTCGGGGTGCCGGTCGGGCGGGTGGACAGCATCACCGCGCAGCCCGGCCGGGTCCGGGTGGTGCTGGCCTACAACAGCCAGATCAAGATCCCCGCCAGCGCCGACGCGGCCATCGTGACCCCGACCTTGGTGACCTCCCGCTCGGTGCAGCTGTCCCCGGCCTACACCCACGGTCCCGTCCTCGCGGACGGCGCCACCATCCCTGAGGCCCGCACCGCGATCCCGGTGGAATGGGACCAGATCGAGCAGGAGCTGAACAACCTCGCCACCTCGCTCGGGCCGAAGGGCCCGGGCTCCGCGGGGGCTGCGGCCCGGCTGCTGGACACCACCGCGGCCAACCTGCACGGCCAGGGCCAGAACCTGCACGCCACCCTCGCCCAGCTGTCCCGGGCGATCGGCACCCTGTCGGACAGCCGCGGCAACCTGTTCGCCACCGTGGACAACCTGCAGACCTTCGTGCAGGTGCTGGCGGAGTCCAATGCCCAGGTCGACAGTTTCAACCGGCAGCTCGCTGCGGTCTCGGGCGTGCTCGCCAGCAACAAGCAGCAGCTGGCAACCGCCCTGTCCACGCTGAACTCCTCACTGGGCATCGTGCAGAAGTTCGTGCACGGCAACCGCGGGAAGCTCGCCGCCAGCCTGGCCTCCCTGAACAACGTCACCGCCAACCTGTCCCGGTCGCGGCAGTCGATCGCCGACATCCTGCAGGTCTCACCCACCGAGCTGAGCAACTTCAACAACATCTACGACCCGGTCGACACGAGCCTGACCGGGACGCTGGCCTTCGCCAACCTCAAGAACCCGGCGCAGTTCATCTGCTCGACGATCTTCTCCCTGGGCGGCACCCCGGCCCAGTGCCAGCAGGCGCTGACACCGCTCGCCCAGCTGGTGCAGATGAACAACATCCCGGTGTCGGTCGACCCGGTCAACCGCAACGGCCGCAGCAACCAGACCGGCTCTGGCGGGTCCAGTTCCGGCTCCAGCTCCAGCGGGCTGATCGGCCTGCTGCTGGGAGGCAAGTGATGAGGATGCGGCGCCGGGCAACCGCCCGGCTGGGGTTCGCGGCCGCCGCGCTGGCCTGTGCCACCGCGGTCAGCGGCTGCCAGTTCACCGGGTTCGGCGGGCTGCCGCTGCCGTTCACCCGCGGCACTGGGTCGGGTTCCTACACGGTCACCGTGATGATGGATCAGGTCGGGAATCTGCCGGTCAACGCCGAGGTGATGGTCAACGACATCACCGTCGGCACGGTCACGGCGATCCAGTTCGACCACTGGCACGCCAGGCTCACGGTCTCGCTGCCGCGCAGCGTGCACCTGCCGGCGAACGCCACCGCCACCATCGGCCAGAAGAGCCTGTTCGGGGCGGAGTATGTCGCCCTGGCCCCGCCCGCCCGTACCCGGCCCACCGGGCAGCTGACCGGCGGGGACGTGATCCCGCTGGCACGGACCAGCACCTATCCCGGCACCGAGGACGTGCTGGCCGCGCTGTCCACGGTGCTCAACGGCGGCGGCCTCAACCAGCTGTCCACCATCACCACCGAGCTCAACAACGCGCTGCGCGGGCACACCCAGCAGGCCCGGCAGCTCTTGCAGAACCTGAGCGTCCTGATGAGCAGCCTGAACGTGCAGCGGGTCGCGATCGTCCGCAGCCTGCAGGGCCTCGACGCGCTCAGCGCCCAGCTGAAGACCCGCGACCGCACGCTCGCCCGCGCCATCGACAGCATCCCGGCCGGGCTGGCGGTGCTGAACCAGAACGAGAAGAACCTGACCACGGCGCTGGCCGCCGTCTCCCACCTGAGCACGGTCGCCGACCGGGTCATCAACGAGACCCAGCAGAACCTGCTGGCCAACTTGCGTGACCTGCAGCCGGCCCTGCGCAGGCTCGCCGACTCCGGGCAGAACCTGGTGACCTCGATCCCGCTGCTGGCGACGTTCCCCTTCCCGGCCAAAGCCGTGGACAACAGCGTCCGGGGCGACTACGCCAACCTCTACCTGAGCCTCGATCTCACCCTGCCCAAGCTGGAGAAAGCCTGGCTCACCGGGGTCCCGGTGCTGGGCGCCCTGCCATCGCTGGGCAACGGCTCAGCCAAGTCCAAGCTGCCGCTGCCACTGCCCCTTCCCACGGCCAGCCCGAGCCCGGCGAGCACCAAGGGCAGCAGCTCCAGCGGCTCGGGCGGGTCAGGCGGCTCGTCGCAGGGCGGCGTGCTCGGCTGGCTGCTGGGAGGCAGCTGATGACGCCCCGGCTCGTCCGCTACCAGCTCGTCGCGTTCGCCGTGGTGACCGTGCTGGGCGTGAGCTACGCGATGCTCCAGTACGTCGGGCTCCCCCGGATCCTGGGCTTCGGGCAGTACCGCGTCTCGGTCGCCCTGCCCGCGGCCGGCGGCCTGTACTCGAACGCGGTCGTCACCGAGCGGGGCGTGCCCGTCGGCAAGGTCGCCGACGTCCGGCTCGGCGGTCAGGGCGCCATCGCTGATGTCAGCCTCAACGACGGCGTGCAGATCCCCTCCGACCTGCACGCCGCCGTGCGCAACACCTCGGCGGTCGGCGAGCAGTACCTCGAGCTCACCCCGCAGCACGCCGGGCCGCCCTACCTGCAGCCGGGAGCCACCGTGCCCGAGCGGGAGGTCAGCCTGCCCACCCCGCCCGGCCTCCTGCTGACCAACGTCAGCTCGCTGCTGAACTCGGTTCCCCGCCAGCAGCTCAACAGCACCATCAACGAGCTCTACGCCGCGTTCAACGGCAGCGGCCCCGACCTGCAGCGGCTGCTCGACTCCTCCAGCCTGCTGCTGGGCACGGCGCGCGCCAACCTGGCCCCCACCAGCAAGCTGCTGACCCAGCTGCAGCCGGTGCTGCGCACCCAGCAGGCGGGCAGCGCCGACATCGCCTCCTTCAGCCGCAACCTGGCAGCCTTCACGCAGCAGCTGCGCGCCAGCAACGCCGACCTCAGCGGCTCGCTGCAACAGCTGCCGGGCTTCACCACCGAGCTGAACTCGCTGGTCGGGCAAGTCCAGCCGACCGTGCCGCTGCTGCTGGCGAACCTCACCGCGGTCGGCCGGGTCTTCGAGGTCTACGTGCCCAACCTGCGGCAGATCCTGGTCATCCTGCCAGCGGACATCAACGACGTCACCGCGGCCATCATGACCTCGTCGGTGCCCGGCAGCGCGAACATGGACTTCAAGTCCACGATCAACAACCCCCCGCCCTGCCAGCAGGGTTTTCACACGCCGATGCGGCCCCCCACCGACACCAGCCGGGCTGCGCCCCCGTCCCCGACCCCGTACTGCACGGTGCCGCACAGCTCCACGCTCGAGGTCCGCGGCGCCCACAACGACCCGTGCCCGAACAACCCGGCCCTCCGGGCGGCGACGGCCGCAGGCTGCGGGCTGGTCTTCCAGCCCGGCGCCACGTCACCGGCGCCCGGGGGCGGGCAGGGTCACGGGCAGCACGGCAACGGGCCGATACCCGTGGGCGCCACCACCTACGACCCGGCCAGCGGCTTGTTCTTCGGGCCCAACGGCACCCTCTACTCCGCGGGCGCGGGCAGCACGCCCGGCGCCGGCCCGGCCACCCTCAGCCAGCTGCTGCAGCAGACACTCGGCAACTGAGGCTGACGCGGCGGTTCACCGGCTGGCGGCTGCTCACAGCGCCTGGGTCACAGGGCCTGGGTTACAGGGCCTGGGTTACAGGGCCTGGGTTACAGGGCCTGGAACTGGGCCACCAGCCAGCGGCCGTTGACCCGCTGCATCGTCACCCGCACCTGGCTGGCGACCTGCTGCGCCTGCGGCTGTGCCTTGTTCGCGGTGTTCTGGTCGATGAACAGCAGCACCACCACCCGGTCAGCGGTGGCGCTGACCACCGACGCGCCCGGCACCGTCGCCCAGGTCATCGTGTGCTGCTGCGCGGCGGCGGGCCCGATCAGCTGGCCGGCCAGCACCCCGAACTCCCCGCGGAACTCACCGGTGGTGTCGCTGCGCGCCCTGGCCAGGTCAGCGCCGATGGTGCGGTAGTTGTAGGACAGGATCTGCCGGATCTCAGTCCGGGCGGACGCCAGCGCGGTGCTGCGGGCGGCCGCCACCGCGGCGTCGTCATGCGCCTGTGCGCCCAGCCGCACCGCTGCCGCAGCGGCCCCGGCGGCCAGCACCCCGAGCACGGCCGCCGCGGCGATGCGCCGGCCCGGCGGCAGCCCGCCGGCCCATCCCGCAGCGCGGCGGGGCAGCCCGCGGACGGTATCCGACAGCGGCTGGCGGGACGGCCCGGCGGCGGGCGCCTCCTCAGTCCCGGTGCCCGGCTGCTGGTCAGCCGCGGCACTCGCCTCCTCGTCAGCCGCGGCAGGTGGCTGCTCGTCAGCCCCGGCGGCTGCCTGCTCTCCGGTCCCGGGCGCGCTCATTTGACGAACTCCACATTCGACACCAGCCAGCGGGACCCGGCTGATATCAGCCAGATGGTCATCCGGTACACGCGCTGGGTGCCATTCGGGGTCTGTGCGTTCTTCACAGTGACGTACGCCAGCACCGACACTTCCGCGGTGTCGGTGCCGAGCTGCTGCACGCCCGCCTCGGCGACGTGCCCGACGGTCTCCACCTGCCCCCGGACGAGCACGTTCGTGAACCCGGTGGCGGAATTGGTGAACAGGCTCAGGAACCGGCCGGTGCCGTCGGCCTTGAGCCGGCTCACGAATTGCCGGGGATGCCGGTAGTCCGCGGTGGTGAGGTCGGCGACGGCGTGCCGGGCGGCCGCCAGCACGGCCTGCCGCCGGGCGCTGGCCGCGTCGGCGCCGCGGACCTGGATCAGGAAGAACCCGGCTGCCGCCAGGCCCGCGACCAGCAGGACCAGCAGCACCGCCATGGCCGCCGTCCACACCGGCGCCCCGGCTGGCCCGGCTGTCTCCGCGGGATCAGCGGAGTTCCAGGTGTCCCCCGCGGGCTCTGAGTCCCCCGCGGGCCCGGCGTCTTCGGGAGGCCCGGCAGCGGCGGCAGGCTCCTCCTCCCCGTCCGCCTGCGCGGCGGCGGCGAGTGCGCCAGCGTCCTGGCCGGAGTCCATCTCCGATTCCTTCCTCCCGGCGGCCGAGCCCGGCCCGCAGCGACCGGAAAAGGCAGGTTAACACGCCCTTTACTGCAACGTGTTCTCATTGATGCAATCACAGCAGCCTGGCCCGATAGACCGCAACTCCGGACGCAACGAGAACACGTTTCAGAACGGCGCAGCGATGGTTTTGGCCACGCCCGCGATGGACGTGGCCAAAACCACCTCAATTCGCCCGGCCGCCCCGCCGGCCCGGGCCGCCGCCGCCCGTCACCCGCCGCGCGCGCCCCCGCTCAGCCCGGGGCCGGTCAGCCCGTCCACTGCTTCACCTCTTCGGTGAAGTTCGGGTAGAAGAGGATCGAGTCCGCGGTGCCGTGCCACAGCTGCATGCGCGGCCGCGGCCCGCGGTATCCGGGGTCCGCCGCCCGGGCCAGGTCCGGCCCGAAGTCGCTGATCTGCTGGAGGGTGGCCTGCGGCGGCGGCAGAGCCGCCAGCGCGGCGGCGTGCGCGGGGGCAGCGGGCGCCGCGGCCGCGAGCCCGGCGGCGCACAGCGCGGCGCCGGCGCCAGCGGCTAACGCCCGGTGGCGGCAGCTGCGCGCTGCCGTGGTG
>JBLMWU010000032.1:0-18371 GCA_050257395.1 Gemmatimonadota bacterium
GGCCAGAGCTCACTGTGACGGTCAGCCGGCGGCCAGGGCCGGCACCAGGTTCGCGGCGTTGGGTGTGCCGAGGCCGGTCACCGGGTCCCAGCCCGTCGTCGCGGGGTAGCCGGGGACGCTCGAGTCGGTCTGGTTCTTGCCTGTGGTCACGTCATAGAAATAGTTGCTGTAGCCCGGGTCGTTCGCCAGCTTGTACAGCGTCGGGTTGATGAGCCCGAGGCCACGCCCGGCCATCTGGTCCGCGATGGCCACCAGCGCGGCCCATTGCGGGCAGCTGGACGACGTGCCGCCGACCACGTACCAGCCGGCGCTGCACGGGTCACCGGACTGGCAGTGCAGGCCGCTGGTCGCGTCGCCGGGCGCGGTGTCGTACACCAGCACGCCGGTCAGGGCGCTGGCCTGGTAGGCCACATCCGGCACCCCGCGCATGGAGTCGATGCTCGTCGACCCGGCGGGCAGGGTGTCCTGGTAAGCCGGCTTGCTGAAGATGTGGCTGAACCCGCCACCCGAGGCGATCCAGCCGACCTCGCGGTTGTTCTGATTCTGGCAGGCTTTCGGCGGGTCGCTGTTGTCAACACCGCTGCCGGTGACCGGGTTGGTGCACAAGTAAGTGCCGCCCACGCCCGTCACCAGCGGGTCGGAGGCCGGCCACTCCACGGTCGGGTACGGGAAGGTCTGCGGGTTCTTGACCGGGGTGAAGCTGCTGTTGGCCGTCCCGCCGTCGCCGGAGCTGCCCAGCACCGTGACCCCGTTCGCCTGAGCGGAGACGTACGCGTGCCGCAGCGTCATCAGGGACTGCGTGCTCGCGAAGGTCTCCTCAGCGGCGGCGAAGCTCTGCGAGATCACCGAGGCCAGGTGATGGTCCACGACGAACTGCTCGGCGTTCATCATGGTCGGGAAGCCCTGGACCCCGAGCGTCTCCGCCGGGTTGGTGGTGATGTTGAGGATGTTCGCCCCCGGCGCGATCGAGTGCACCCACTCGACGTCGAGCGCGGTCTCCAGCGCCCAGATGTTGCGGGTCTGGCTGCCGGTCCCGTTCGACTTGGGCGGCGGGGCCTTCACGACGGTCTTGCCGTTCCAGTACTCATGCTGGAACGTCGGCATGCTGCCGGCGCAGGTGACACCGGGCTCCCCGCACATGTGCGGCAGGCCCTCGGCGTTGTTGAAGACGTTGAGGTCGGAGGCGATGTTCGGGTCGCCGAACGAGTCGATGATCGCGACCGTTACGCCGTGCCCGTCGTTGCCCCCGCTGAGCAGCGGGCCGACGTTGTAGGAGTTCCGCATCGAGGTGGGCGTGAAGCAGCGGCGGCCGACCGAGTTGCAGTTCGCCTCAGTGGGGGGTGTCTGGTCGCCTGTCAGCCACTGGAAATCGCTGACCGTGGGCTGCGGGGCGGGGAACCTGGCGGCGGCGCGGGCGGTGCCGGGGGTAGCAGCCACCGCCATGGCCGCGGCGCAGCCGAGGGCGGCCACCGCACTCGCGGGGTGCCTCAGCCGCGGAATCAGGGAACGCACGATCTGTACCTCCGTCGTTGCAGGCACGCACCAGCCACCAAGCGGCCGGTGCAAACCGCAGCGCCGGAAAGCGCAACCTGTCGGCAAAGCTTCCTGACAAGACGTCTATACCGCTCAGCTGGTCTCGCGGCTAGTGGTTATGACGGTAAAAAATCCGCTCTGCGCCAGAACGTCCCGTCAGCGCCGGTGGTACCGCTGCGCCCGGGCCTGGGCCAGCCACCAGCCCATGGCCACCATGAGCAAGCCGTACGCCGCGCACACCGGCTGCAGCCACGCGAAGGTCCGGATGAACGCGATCTCCGCCACGATCCAGCCGATCAGCGCCAGCCCGGCCAGGGTGACGAGCTCCGGCGCCCGGGTGATGCCCCGCCAGGCGGCGACCGCGGCGGCGGTCATGGGCAGGGCCACGACGACGAGCAGGGCGACGCCGCCGAGCACCGGTGAATGCAGCGGCAGCCGCTGGTTGACGGCCGCGCCCATGTCGATGGAGCCGCCGGTCAGGCCGATGACGCCGGCATAGGCCGCCGCCGCCATGAGGCCGGCCGCCACCCCGGTCCACCGGTTCCGTGCCCGCAGAGAACGGCCCGCGGGATGCGCCCGCCTGGCCCTGGCTGCTGATCCGCTGCTCGTCATGGTCGTCTCCGCCGGGGTCGCCTTGTCCAGCCATGCTCCCGGGCGGCGGGGGCCGGCGGGCAGGGCCGAAGGGCGGTCCCGCCGCGGGACCTCCTGCCCGCGTGTGCGGGCCGGAGGTGGCAGCCGGGCCGGAGGGCCAACGCCGGGGGGCCAACCGGGACGCTGCCCGCGTGCCCGACACTGGAGCTATGACCACAACTCACACGGCGGCCGCGGCGGGGGCCGTGATCGACGGACAGCGGGTGGAGCTGCTTGACCGGGCCCGGATCTACGCATGCGGGATCACCCCCTACGACGTGACGCATCTGGGGCACGCGTCCACCTTCGTCTGGGTGGACACGCTGGCCCGCGTGCTCCGCCTGCTCGGGGTGGAGGCGGAGGTGTGCCGCAACGTGACCGACGTGGACGACGTGCTGGACGCGGCCGCCCGCCGGGCCGGGGCGGCCTACGACACGTTCGCGGCGATCCAGCAGTTCCAGTTCGAGCGGGACATGACCGCGGTGAACGTGCGCGCCCCCGAGCACGAGCCGCGTGCCCACCGCTACGTGCAGCAGGTCATCCGGCTGGCGGCCGGGCTGCTGGCGGCCGGTGCCGCCTACTCCCGGGCCGGCAGCGTCTACTTCCGCGGCCATGACGTCGCCGCCGGGGCCGGGCTGACGCTCCAGGACGCGCTGCGGATGGCCCGCGAGTACGCGGGCCGCCCGGACGACGGGGCCAAGGACGACCCGCTGGACGTGGCGGTGTGGCAGGCCAGTGAGCCGGGGCATCCCGCCTGGGACTCGCCGTGGGGGCCGGGCCGGCCGGGCTGGCACGCGGAATGCGCCGCCATGGCGATGTCGGTGTTCGGCCCGGCGGTGGACGTGCACGCCGGCGGCGCGGACCTGCGGTTCCCGCACCACGCCTACCACGCCGCGATGGCGGAGGCGTTCACCGGCGTGCGGCCGTACGCGCGGGCGTGGCTGCACCCCGGCGTGGTCACCGTGGACGGCGCGAAGATGGCCAAGTCCGCGGGCAACCTGGTGCTGCTCGAGGACCTGCTGGCCGGGCATCCGGCGGCGGTGGTGCGGATGATGATCCTGGACCGGCGATGGGCGGAGAACTGGGACTATCGGCCCGGCCTGCTGGACGCCGCCGGGGCCAGGCTGGACCGCCTCTACCAGTCGGCCGGCCGGACCGGGGGCGACAGCCCGGCGGCCGTGGCCGAGCTGTGCCAGCTGCTGGCCACCGAGCTCAACGTGCCGGCCGCGCTCGACCTGGCCATCGAGGCCGGCGGGGCACCCGCCCGGACCCTGGCTGCCACCCTCGGCCTGAGCTGACAGGCGGGGTCAGGTCGCGGGCCTGATCACGCCCGGGCGGGGCGGTCGATCCCCCGGAAGGTGACGGCCGCCCCGGTCAGGAACGCGGCGCCCGCGATCGCCAGCCCCGCCCGCAGGCCGGTCACGAAGCCCGCCTGCGGGTGCAGCAGCGTGCCGAGCAGGGCCACGCCCAGCAGCGCGCCGGTCTGCCGGGCAGCGTTGATCACCCCGGAGGCGATGCCGCCGCGGCTGGCCGGTGCGGCCTCCATGACCGAGGCGGTGGCCGCGGGCATGGTCAGGGCCATCCCGAAGCCGGTCGCCGTCATCGGCAGCACCAGCCAGCCGTAGCCGGAATGCTGGCCCGCCACCATGGTGCCCAGCAGCCCTGCCGCGCCGAGCAGCAGCCCGGCCAGCATCGGCAGCCGCGGGCCGGTCCTGGCCATCAGCCGCCCCGAGACCGTGGACGCCACGGTGATCAGCGCGGCCTGCGGCAGCAGGGCCAGCCCGGTCTGCGCCGCCGAGTACCCGCGGATGTCCTGGAAGTACAGGCTCATGACGAACAGCTGGCCGTAGAACCCGAGGTTGATCAGCAGGCCGACCAGGCTGCCGGCCCGGAAGGCCGGGTGGCGCAGCAGGCCCAGCGGCAGCATCGGGTCGCTGCCCTTGTGCTCCACCGCCACGAAAGCCGCGCCCGCCGCCGCTGCCAGCGCGAACCCGGCCAGCACCACGGGGGAGGTCCAGCCGTCCGGGCCGGCCTCGACCAGCGCGCCGGCCAGCAGCGCCAGCGCGGCGATGCCGAGCAGCTGACCGGGCAGGTCCACCGCCCGCTGGTGCCGCTGCGGCACCGGGACGAACCTGCGCGTCAGCGCGAGCGCGGCCAGCGCGAACGGCAGGTTCAGGAAGAACACGGCCCGCCAGCTCCAGGTGCTGACCAGCAGGCCGCCGATGATCGGCCCGGCCGCGGCGCCGATGCCCGCGACGGCGCCCCAGATCCCGAACGCCCGGGCCCTGGCCTGCCGGTCCGGGTAGGACGCCTGCAGCAGGACCAGGGACGAGGGAACGAGCAGCGCCGCGGCGGCGCCCTGGATCAGCCTCGCCGCCACCAGCACCGCCAGCGACGGCGCCAGCCCGCACGCGGCCGAGCAGAGCGCGAACAGGGCCAGCCCGGCCGTGAACACCCGGCGGCCGCCGGCCCGTTCGGCCAGCGCACCGCCGGCCAGCAGCAGGCCGGCGAACGAGAGCGTGTAGGCGTCCACGACCCACTGCAGCCCGGACACGCCGCCGTGCAGCTGGCGGCCGATCGACGGGAGCGCGACGTTGACCACCGTCACGTCGAGGATCACCAGGAAGTAGCCGATGCAGATGATGGCGAGGGACGGGGTGATAGCCCGCTGGCGCCCGGTCCCGGCAGGCTGATCCGGGCCTGGGCCGGACTCGCGGTGCTGGGGGGCGGCGACCCGCCCCGGACGGATGGAAGCCATGCCCCCACCCTTACCCGGGCTCCTTTCGCCACGCGCCAAACCGTGCCCGCGCCGCTGCCAGGTCCGTGATCACAAGAGCCCAACCAGGACAAACCGGCACGGCCCGGGCGCTGGCGGCGACGGCCGGTGATCGCTGCGACCCCGCGGGTATGAATGCCCACTCAGGGGGATGTGCGCCGGTCCCATCGGCGTCGCTGGCGGGGACCTTCGGCCCTGCCCGGCTTTTGCTGCCCGGCTTACACAGGAGGAGGAGCGCGACGGGGTGGAGGTCCGGCCATGGGGTGGGAGCCGATCCGCAAGGCTGGCCGTGCAGACAGCGGCTTCAACCTGGCCGACTACGACACGGCCAGGGCGGGCTTCTCGTGGGAAGAGGCACGGCGCGAGCTGACCGGGCTGCCCGGCGGGCGCGGCCTCAACATCGCGTATGAGGCGGTGGACCGGCACCTGACCGGCCCGCGGGCAGAGGCGGCCGCGCTGCGCTGCATCGCCAAGGACAGCACCGTCACCGAGCTGACCTACACGGACCTGGCCCGGCAGACGAACCGGTTCGCCAACCTGCTCCGGTCGCTGGGCGTCGGCCACGGCGACCGCGTGTTCACCCTGCTCGGCCGGGTCCCGGAGCTGTACATCTCCGTGCTGGGGACGCTGAAGAACACCAGCGTCGCCTCCCCGCTCTTCCCGGCCTTCGGGCCCGAGCCGATCCGGGACCGGCTCGCCCTGGGCGACGCCAAGGTCCTGGTGACCAGCGCCGAGCTGTACGCCCGCAAGATCGCGCCGATCCGCGCCGAGCTGCCGGGCCTGGCCCATGTGCTGATCGTGGGCGAGCTGCCGGACGCGCCGGCCATCTCCCTGGCGGACGGGCTGGCCGCGAGCAGCGGTGAGTTCGTGATCCCGGCCACCGGCCCGGAGGACATGGCGCTGCTGCACTTCACCAGCGGCACCACGGGCAAGCCCAAGGGCGCGGTCCACGTGCACGAGGCGGTGGTGGCCCACCACGCGACCTCCGCGTACGCGCTGGACCTGCGGCCCGGCGACGTGTTCTGGTGCACCGCCGACCCCGGCTGGGTGACCGGCACCTCCTACGGGATCATCGCCCCGCTCACGCACGGCCTGACCGTGCTCGCCGACGCCGCCGAGTTCGACGCCAAGCGCTGGTACCGGCAGCTGGCCGAGCACAGGGTGACCGTGTGGTACACGGCGCCGACCGCGCTGCGGATGCTGATGCGGTACGGGCCGGCCCTGGCGGCCGGGCAAGACCTGTCCGCGCTGCGGTTCATCGCCAGCGTCGGCGAGCCGCTCAACCCGGAGGTGGTGGTCTGGGGCGACGAGGTGCTCGGGCTGCCGATCCACGACAACTGGTGGCAGACCGAGACCGGCGCCATCATGATCAGCAATTTCGCGGCCATGGACATCCGGCCCGGCTCCATGGGCCGGCCGCTGCCCGGCGTGACCGCGGCGCTGCTGGAACGCGGCGAGGACGGCCGGGCGAAGGTGACCGCCGGCGGCGAGGTCTCGGTGATCACGAAGCCGGGCGCCGAGGGCGAGTTGGCGCTGCGCCCCGGCTGGCCGTCGATGTTCCGCGGTTACCTGCACGACGACGAGCGCTACGCCAAGGCGTTCGCGGGCGGCTGGTACCTGACCGGGGACGTCGCCCGCCGGGACGAGGACGGCTACTACTGGTTCGTCGCCCGGGCCGACGACGTGATCAAATCGGCCGGCCACCTGATCGGCCCGTTCGAGGTCGAGAGCGTGCTGATGGAGCACCCGGCGGTCGCCGAGGCGGGCGTGATCGGCAAGCCGGACCCGGTGGCGGGTGAGCTGGTGAAGGCGTTCGTCTCGCTCAAGCCGGGCTTCGAGCCGACCGAGGCGCTGCACCGCGAGCTCATCGGGTTCGGCCGCCGCCGCCTCGGCGGGGTCGCCCCCAAGGAGATCGAGTTCGACCAGAACCTGCCGCTCACCCGCAGCGGCAAGGTGATGCGCCGCCTGCTCAAGGCCCGCGAACTAGGCCTGGACACCGGCGACACCTCCACCCTGGAGAGTGCGCGATGAGCCCGCGCCGCAAGACCACGGCGGTGCCGCCGCAGGCGCCGGTGCCCAGCCCTGACGGCCACGCCCGGACCCCCGAAGCGGTGCACCGCACGGGCCTGCTGCGGCAGATGCTGCTGGTCCGGCAGTTCGAGGAGAAGTGCGTCGAGCTGTACAGCGGCGGTGAGATCCACGGCTTCGTCCACCTGTACATCGGGGAGGAAGCGGTCGCGGTCGGCGTGAACCAGGCGCTCGAGCCGGCGGACTCCATCGTGTCCACCTACCGGGAGCACGGCCACGCCCTGGTCCGCGGGGTCGGCCTCAAGCCGGTGATGGCGGAGATGTACGGCCGGGCCAGCGGCTGCAGCGGCGGCCGCGGCGGCTCGATGCACCTGTTCGACGAGAGCAAGCGGTTCTACGGCGGCAACGCGATCGTCGCGGGCGGGCTGCCGCTGGCGGTCGGGGTCGCCCTGGCCGACAAGATGCAGGGCCGGGAGCAGGTCACCGCGTGCTTCTTCGGCGACGGCGCCGTGTCCGAGGGCGAGTTCCACGAGTGCCTGAACCTGGCCGCGCTGTGGGACCTGCCGCTGCTGTTCTGCTGCGAGAACAACCTCTACGCGATGGGCACCGCGCTGTCGCGGGCGCAGTCCGAGACCGACCTGGCGGTGCGGGCCGCCAGCTACGGGATGCCGGCCTGGCCGGTGGACGGGATGGACGTGCTGGCCGTGGAGCAGGCCGCCCGGCACGCCGCCGCGTCGGTGCGGGCCGGGGGCGGCCCGCACTTCCTCGAGCTGCGGACCTACCGCTACCGGGCCCACTCGATGTACGACCCGGACCGGTACCGGGACAAGACCGAGATCGAGGCGTGGAAGCGGCACGACCCGATCGACGCGCTGGCCGACCGGATGCGGGCGGCGGGTGAGCTGTCCGACGAGGATCTCACCGCCATGATCAGCAGTGTCGCCGCGGAGATCGGCGAGGCTGTCGAGGCGGCCCGCAACGGCCGGGATGAGCCGGTGGCGGGCCTCACTCGCTTCGTCTACCGCCGGGAGCTGTCATGACCGCCGCGGCAAGCACCACCAGCGCCCCGGTGAAGACCACCTACCGGGAGGCCATGCGGGCCGCCATCCGGGAAGCCCTGCAGCGCGACGAACGGGTCTTCCTCATGGGCGAGGACGTCGGCCGGTACGGCGGCTGCTTCGCGGTCAGCCTGGGCCTGCTGGAGGAGTTCGGCCCCGAGCGGATCCGCGACACCCCGCTGTCGGAGTCGGCGTTCGTCGGCGCGGGCATCGGCGCCGCGCTGAACGGCATGCGGCCGATCGTCGAGATCATGACCGTCAACTTCAGCCTGCTGGCGCTGGACCAGATCATGAACAACGCGGCCACGCTGCTGCACATGTCCGGCGGCCAGCTGAACGTCCCGCTGGTGATCAGGATGACGACCGGGGCGGGCCGCCAGGTCGCCGCGCAGCACTCGCACAGCCTGGAAGGCTGGTACGCGCACATCCCCGGGCTGCGGATCCTCGCCCCGGCCACGCTGGAGGACGCGCGCGGGATGCTGTGGACAGCGCTGGAAGACCCCGACCCGGTGCTGATCTTCGAGCACGGCGGGCTGTACAACCTGTCCGGCGAGCTGCCCGCGGACGCCGGCGCGGTGGAGATCGACCACGCCGCGGTGCGCCGGGCCGGTGACGACGTCACCCTGATCACCTACGGCGGCACCCTGGGCAAGACGCTGTCCGCCGCGGACGAGCTGGCGGCGGACGGGATCAGCGCCGAGGTCATCGACCTGCGCACGCTGCGGCCGCTGGATGAGGACACGATCGCTGGCTCCGTGCGGCGCACCCACCGGGCCGTGATCGTGGACGAGGGCTGGCGGTCGGGCAGCCTGTCCGCGGAGATCAGCGCCCGGCTGGTGGAGCACGCGTTCTACGACCTGGACGCGCCGATCGAGCGGGTCTGCAGCGCCGAGGTCCCCATCCCGTACCCGCGGCATCTGGAGGAGGCCGCGCTGCCGCAGGTGCCGGGCATCGTGGCGGCAGCCCGCCGGGCGGTGGGCTGACATGGCCGAGTTCCGGATGCCCGCCCTCGGCGCCGACATGGACGAGGGCACGATCGCCGAGTGGCTGGTCAAGCCGGGCGACGCGATCCGCAAGGGCGAGCCGATCGCGGTGGTGGACACCGCCAAGTCCGCGATCGAGGTGGAGTCGTTCCACACCGGCACGGTCGCCAAGCTGCTGATCGGCGTGGGGGAGACGGTGCCGGTGGGCACGGTCCTGGCCACCATCGCCGAGCTCGCCGGACCCGGCCTGCCAGCAGAAACCCCCATTGATACCGAACGGGCTGGCGCCACCCCGGCCGCCGCGGGAAAGGCGGAAGCCGCGGCAGCCGGAGCACCAGCGGCCGAAGGCGCAGCGGCGGCCGCGGGGGCAGAAGGCAAGCCGCGCCGCGGCGCGGGCAGGCGCCGGCCGCCGTCCGGGCCGGGCCGGGCCGCGGCGAAGAAGCCAGCCCGGGCAAGGAAGCCCGCCGGAGCGGCAGGAGCCGCCGGAGCTGAGGCGGCCAGAGCTGAGGCGGCGCCCGCCCCGGGCGCCCCGCCCGGGGCCGGGCAGCCGGCGGCGCCGCTGGCGCCTGCCGTGGCGGCGCACGCTACCCCGCTGGTCCGGCGGGAAGCGGGAGAACTCGGGGTCGACCTGGCCCGGGTGCACGGCACCGGCCGCGGCGGCGCGATCACCCGCGCCGACGTGGAACAGGCCGCCGCCACCCGGCGGCTCCGGGTGAGCCCGCTGGCCCGGCGGGTCGCGGCGGAACTGGGCGTCGAGCTCGCGGGGGTCAGCGGGACCGGGCCGGGCGGGGCGATCCGGGAAAGCGACATCCGCGCAGCGGCCCGCGCCGGGGGCAGGCCCCGCGCGGGCGGGCCGCAGGCGCTGGCGGGCACGGCCACGCCCGCCGGCACCCGGCCGGCACCCGCAGGGGCGGCAGCGGCAGAGGCCGCACACGAGGCGGCCGCCGCGGAGCGCGCGGGGCGCGGCCCGGCGGGCAAGGCCGAGCGGGCGCTGGCGATGCGGCAGGCGATCGCCAGGCTGATGGCCCGCTCCAAGCGGGAGATCCCGCACTACTACGTGAGCAACACGGTGGACCTGGGCGTGGCCATGGCCTGGCTGCGCGAGCGCAACCGCGAGCTGGAGATGTCCGAGCGGCTGGTGCCAGCGGCCCTGCTGCTCAAGGCGGCCGCGCTGGCCGCGCGGCAGGTCCCGCAGGTGAACGGCTACTGGGTCGACGATCATTTCGACCAGGCCGCCCACGTCCACCTGGGGACGGCCATCTCGCTGCGCGGCGGCGGGCTGATCACCCCCGCCATCCACGACGCGGACCAGCTCCCGCTGACCGGGCTGATGGCCGCCCTGCGCGACCTGGTCACCCGGGCCCGGGCCGGCCGGCTGCGCCGGGCCGAGCTCACCGACGCCACCCTCACCGTCACCAACCTGGGCGACCAGGGGGTCGAGTCGGTGCAGGGCGTCATCTACCCGCCGCAGGTGGCGCTGGTCGGCTTCGGCAAGGTCGTCGAGCGGCCGTGGGCAGTCGGCGGGCTGCTCGGCGTGCGGCCGGTCGTCTTCACCACCCTGGCCGCCGACCACCGGGCAACCGACGGTTACACCGGCGGCCGCTACCTCGCAGCCATCGCCGAACTGCTGCAAAGACCGGAGGAACTGTGACACCCGACGAAGCGCGTGCGGCGATCACGGAGACGCTGCTGGAAGTGGCCCCGGACGCGGACCTGGACACCCTGCCGCCCGGTGCCGACCTGCGCGACACCCTGGAACTGGACTCGCTGGACTTCCTGAACTTCGTCGAGGCGCTGGGCAAGCGCGCCGGGCGCCGCATCGACGAGGACGACTACCCGCAGCTGGCAACCCTGGACAGCGGGGTCGCCTTCCTGGCGGGCCGGTAACCGGCCCTGACTGAACCGCGCTCCCGGCCGCGCGCCGGGCGGGGAGGAGGAACACGTGCCCGAGGGGCGTGACTTCCTCGACCGCTTCCGGCCGGCCGGGGCGCCCGGCTCCGCCGCCCGCGCGGGGGTGCCCGCCGACCGCGCCCGGGAGCTGGCCGACGAGCTCGACCCGGTGCTGGCGCTGCTCGACGACACCCACGCCGAGTGCGAGCGGATCGTCGCCGACGCCGGCCGGGAGGCCGAGCGGATCATGGCGGCGGCCCGGTCCGAGGCGGCGCGGACCGCCGCGGACGCGGACACCCGGGCCCGGGCGACCCGGGACGAGGCCTCGCGGCGGCTGCTGGCGCAGGCCGGCGACCGGGTCGCCGCGGCCACCACGGCGGCCGGCCACGACGCCGACCGGGCCAGGGAACGGGCGGCGCAGCGCCTGCCCGCCCTGGTCGCGAAGGCCGTCGCCCTGGTCCGCGACGGGCTGGACGGGCCGCCCGGGGACGGGGCGGGGCCGTCGTGAGCGCGGGCTGGGCTGCCGCCGCGGTGCGGGCGAGGGCGCTGGCCCGCCGCCGGCTGGGCGCCGCCGCGGCCCGGCGGCTGGCCGCCTCCGAATCGCTCGACAGTGCCCTGCACACCCTGACCGCCACCCCCTACCGCCGCGGCATCCACTCCGGGCAGGAACTCGGCGACGCGCAGCACGCGCTGGCCGCCTCGGTCCTGTGGAACCTGCGGGTGCTTGCGGGCTGGCTGCCCCGCGGCGGCGTGCTGATGCTGCGGGTGCTGGCCGGCTGGTTCGAGATCGCCAACACCGACGAGCTGCTGGCCGCGATGGCCGGGCAGCAGCCGGGCGGCATGTTCCGGATCGGCGCGCTCGCCACCTCGTGGCCGCAGCTGGAGGGCGCCCGGAGCGTGCCCGGCCTGCGCGCCGCGCTGTCCTCGTCCACCTGGGGCGACCCCGGCGAGGACAGCGCCTACGCGGTGCGGATCTGGATGCGTGCCCGGTGGGCGGCCCGGGTCGGCGGCGAGCTGGAGGAACCCGCCCCGGCCTGGGCGGCGGGCGCGGCCGCGCTGCTGGTCGCCGGGGAACGGTTCGCGGCCGGCCGGCTGCTGCCGCCGGCCGTGACCGCCGCCACCACCGGGCTGCTGGGTACCAGCGCGGCCGGCGCGGCCACCCTGGACGAGCTGGCAGCCCGCCTGCCCGGCCGGGCCGCCTGGGCCCTGGACGGCGTGCACCGGCCCGCGGACCTGTGGCGGGCGGAGGCGCGCTGGTGGGCGCGGGTCGAACGGGACGGGTTCCACCTGCTGCGGGCGGCCCGCTTCGACGGCGGCCCGGTGCTCGGGGTGGCTGCGGTGCTGGCCGCCGACGCCTGGCGGACCCGGGCGGCGCTGGAGATCGCCGCCCGCGGCGGCGGGCCCCTGGAGGCCTACGATGCCGTGGCTTGACGCCGCCGCGCCGGTGCGGATGGAGCGGGTCGCCCTGGTCGCCCCGGCCGTGTCCCTGCGCGACGTGCTGGTCCAGGTGGCCGACTCCGGCGCCATGGAGATCGACCAGGCGATGCGCAACTCCGAGGACCTGGGCGAGGCGGCCCGGCGGCTGCGCGGCGCCGGCCAGTCGCCGCCCGCGCCCGCCCTGTCCGCGGCCGCGCCCGACCTGGCCGCCCTGGAGTCGGCCGGCCGGTACGACCTGCTGGCCGGCGAGGCCGAACTGGAGGTGCGGGCCGCCGAGGCGGTGCGCCGCTCCGGGGCGGCGGCGCTGGCCGGCTGGATCCCGGCGGACCGGGCCGGCGAGGTGGCCCGGCGGATCGGCGAGGCCGGCGGTGCGCTGGTCCCGCTGCGGCATCCGCGCGGCGCGATGGCGCCCACCCTGCTCGGCGGCACGCCGGCCCGCCGGTCGCTGACCCCGCTGGTGAAGACCTACGGGGTGATGCCGTACGCGGACATCGACCCGAGCTGGCTGGCCTGGGCGAGCTATGTGCTGATGTTCGGCATGATGTTCGGCGACGTCGGGCACGGCGCGCTGCTGGTCATCGCGGCGGTGGCGCTGCGGGCGGGCTGGCCCCGGTGGGTCCGGCGCTGGCGCGCGGCCTGGCCGTTCGTGGCCGGCGCCGGGGTGGCCGCCACCGGGTTCGGGCTGGCGTACGGGGAGTGCTTCGGGCCCACCGGGCTGGTGCCGACCCTGTGGCTGAACCCGCTGGACAAGCCGATCCCGCTGCTGCTGACCGCCATCGCGGTCGGCGCCGTGCTGCTCGCCGGGGCCTACGCGCTGGGCACCGTCAACCGCTGGCGGGAAGGCGGCTGGCCGCTCGCCCTGTACGCGCCGTCCGGCATCGCGGGCACCTCGGTGTTCCTCGGCATCGCGGTGGCCGCGGGCGGCTGGTACATCGGGCACATCTGGCTGCTCAGCGCCGGGATCGTCATCGCCGTCATCGGCCTGGGCCTGGCCTTCACCGGGTTCTACGCCGAGGCGGGCGGCGGCGGCACCGGGGTGGCGCAGTCCTCGGTCGAGCTGTTCGACCTGGTGATCCGGCTCGGGTCGAACGTGGTGTCCTTCGCCCGGCTGGCCGCGTTCGGCCTCACCCACGCGGCGCTGGGCCTGGTGGTCTGGGACGCCAGCCGGGGCCTGTGGCACCGCGGCGGGGGCTGGCTGGCGGCCGCCGCGCTGGTGTTCCTGCTCGGCAACGCGCTCGCGTTCGCCCTGGAGGCGCTGATCGCGGCGATCCAGGCGCTGCGGCTGGAGTACTACGAGCTGTTCTCCCGGGTGTTCCAGGTGCTGGGCCGGGAGTTCCAGCCCTGGTATGTGCCGATCGCCGACGCTGGCTCGCCGCCCGGGGACCCGGCACCCGGGGACCCGGCGGTGCCGGACCCGGCCGATCCCGGCCCGGCCGCCCTGGCCGGGGACCAAGCCCTAGGAGGTGCGTGAGATGGCTGCCTGGCGGATCGGGCTGCCGCTGATTGCCCTGACCGTGCTGGCCGCCCGGCTGGCCGCCCGCTGCGGGCGCCGCGCCGTGTACGTCGCCGCCGCCGCCGGCGTGGTGCTGGCCGTAGGCGCGGGGGTGCTGCTGGTGAGCGTGCTGACGGCCGGGCCCGCGGGCGCCGCCGCGGCGGCGGGCGGCGCTGCCGTGGCCAAGACCGCGGCCGCGGCCTCCGCCAGCGGCAGCTGGGCCGCGCTGCTGGGGGCGGCGATCGCGGTCGCCGGCTCCACCATCGGCGCGGGCATCGCCGTCGCCTACACCGGCGCGGCCGCGCTGGCCGCCATGAGCGAGCGGCCCGAGCTGTTCGGCCGGGCCATGGTCATCGTCGGCCTGGCCGAGGGCATCGCGATCTACGGCCTCATCGTCGGCATCATCCTGATCGGGAAGGCGTAGCGCCATGTCCCGGGTGGCGGTGATCGGCGACGGCGTGCGCGTGTCCGGCTACGCGCTGGCCGGGGCGCTGGTGTGCCCGGCGGCGGACGCCGCGCAGGCCCGCGCCGCCTGGGCGGCCCTGCCGCCGGACATCGCCGTGGTGATCCTCACCGCCGACGCGGCCGGCTGGCTGGCGGGCCTGGCAGGCCCCGCCGCCGAGCCGGTCGCAGGCGACCGGGGCGGCCTGCCCCGCCGCCGCGACGTCCTGCCGGTGGTGCTGCCACCATGAACAGCTCGCCAGCAGTCCGGAAGCGGTCACCCGATGCGCCACCCGGAGCCCGTGACGGCCAGGGAAGCAGCAGGATGACCCTGCTGCCCGGGGCGGAAGCGGCGCTGGCGCCGGTGCGGGCGGCGCTGCTGCAGGCGGCCCGCGCCCAGGCGGCGGACATCGTCGCCCGGGCCCGCCGGGATGCGGCCGCCCTGCTCGCGGATGCCCGCCGGGACGCGGCCGAAACCGTGGAGCGGGGCCGGGCCGAGGGGCAGGCGCAGGCGGGCCCGCTGGCTGCCGCCCGGCTCAGCCGCGGCCGCCAGGAGGCCCGCGCGCAGCTGCTGCGCGCCCGCCGTGAGGCCTACGACGAGCTGCGCCGGCAGGTCCGCGCGGCCGTGGCCGGGCTGCCCGCCGAGCCCGGCTACCCCCGGCTGCTGGCGGGGCTGACCAGAGCGGCGCTGGCCGCCGCCGGGCCGGGCGCGACGGCCAGCTCTCACCCGGACGGCGGGGTGGTGGCCACCGGGCCCGGCGTGGTGGTCGACTGTTCCCTGCCCGCGCTCGCCGACCAGGCGGTTGCCGCGGTCAGCCCGCAACTCGGCAGCCTGTGGGGGGAGCCGGCAGCCGCCAGGCCCGACGGCCCGGGCGGGGTGGGATCGCCATGACCAGGCGGTGCGCCGGCCGGGCAGCCCCGCCGGAGCCAGGCGGGGTGGGGCCGCCATGACCGGCGCCAGCGGCGGGCGGGTGACCCGGGTGAACGGCCCGCTGGTCGAGGCCGAGGGGCTGCCCCGGATCGCCATGTACGACATCGTCGAGCTGGGCGAGGACCGGCTGCCCGGCGAGGCGGTCGCGATCCGGGGAGACCTGGTGACCGTCCAGGCCTACGAGTACACCGGCGGGCTCGCCCCCGGCGCGCCCGCCCGGGCGCTGGGTGAGCCGCTGTCCGCGCGGCTCGGCCCGCATCTGCTCGGCCGGGTGTTCGACGGGCTGCTGCGGCCGCTGTCCGGAGCCGCCACCTGGCTCGCCCCCGGGCAGGTCCGGGCCGGGCAGCTCGACGGGGCGGGGGAGTTTCCGTTCACTCCCCTGATCACCGACGGTACGGAGGCCGGCGGCGGCGCCTGCCTCGGCACGGTCACCGTGCCCGGCGGTGTCGGCTACCGCGTGCTGGTGCCGCCCGGGACCAGCGGGCCGGTGGCGGGGATCCGGCAGGCCGGCCCGGCCGGCCTGCGGGACGTGCTGGCCACCGTCGGCGGCACCCCGGTCCGGCTGCTGTCGGCCTGGCCGGTCCGGCGGCCCCGCCCGTACCGGGAGCGGCTGACCGGCGGCGCGCCGCTGCTGACCGGCCAGCGGGTGGTGGACCTGCTGTTCCCGGTCACCCGGGGCGGGACCACCGCGGTGCCCGGCGGCTTCGGCACCGGCAAGACCGTGCTGCTGCAGCAGATCACCAAGTGGTGCGACGCGGACGTGATCGTCTACGTGGGCTGCGGGGAGCGCGGCAACGAGCTGGCCGACATGCTGTCCGAGCTCCGCGAGATCACCGACCCGCGGACCGGCGGCATGCTGGCCGACCGGACCGTGGTCATCGCCAACACCTCCAACATGCCGATGATGGCGCGGGAGGCCAGCATCTACAGCGCCGCGGCGGTGGCCGAGCACTTCCGCGACATGGGCCTGGACACCGTGGTGGTGGCCGACTCCACCTCCCGCTGGGCCGAGGCGCTGCGCGAGTTCGCCTCCCGCAACGGGGAGCTGCCCGCCGAGGAGGGCTACCCGGCCAGCCTGTCCTCGGCGCTGGCCGCCTTCTACGAGCGGGCCGGCCGGGTCATCACCACCGAGGGCCGGGAAGGCTCGGTGACGATCATCGGCGCGGTCTCCCCGCCCGGCTCCGACCTGACCGAGCCGGTCACCACGCACACCCAGCGGTATGTGCGTTCGCTGTGGACGCTCGACCGGGATCTCGCGTACGCCCGGCACTACCCGGCGGTGTCGTGGGCAGGCTCGTTCTCCCGGGACGCGGGCCTGGTGGCGGACTGGCACGCGCAGGAGGGCGACCCGGGGTGGGCCGACCGGCGGGGCCGGCTGGCCGGCCTGCTGGCCGAGGCGGACCGGCTCAGCGCGCTCGCCGAGCTGATGGGCGCCGGGGCGCTGCCGGCCCGGGAGCGGGTGACCCTGCTGACCGGGCGGCTCATCCGCGAGGGTGTGCTGCAGCAGAGCGCGCTGAGCACGACCGACGCGTACTGCGACGCGGCCCGCGGCGCGGCGCTGGCCAGCGCGGTGCTGGCGGTGGCGGACCGGTGCCAGGACCTGGCCGGGGCCGCGGTGCCGCCCGCCCTCATCGAGGAACAGGACTTCTCGCCGGTGCTGCGCGCCCGGGAGGAGGCGGCCACCCCCGCGGAGGTCGACGCCCGCCGCGACCAGATGCTGGACCGGCTGGCCGCCCTCCTGCACGCGGAGGGCCGGCCATGAGCGGGCTGCGGGCGCGGCCGGAGTACACCGGCGTGGCGGAGCTGCGGGGACCGCTGCTGTTCGTGCGCGGGGTCAGCGGGGTGGGCTGGGACGAGTTCGCGGCCATCCGCGACGGCGCCGGCCCGCTGCGGCACGGCCTGGTGCTCGAAGCCGACCGGGACCTGGCCGTGGTCCAGGTGCTGGAGAGCACCGAGGGCATGGACCCGGCCCGCACCCGGGTCGCGTTCGAGGGCACCCCGCTGCGGATCCCGGTCGGCGAGGGCTGGCTCGGGCGGGTCTGCAACGGTCTCGGCGAGCCCCTGGACGGCGGGCCGCCGGTCACCGCGGACGAGATCGCGCCGGTGGCGGGCAGCCCGATGAACCCGGTGCGGCGGGAACCGCCCGCCGAGCCGGTGCTGACCGGTGTGTCGGTGATCGACGCGCTGATGACCCTGGTGCGCGGGCAGAAACTGCCGGTGTTCTCGGTGGCGGGCCTGCCGCACCTGGAACTCGCCGCCCAGATAGCGGCGCAGGCGTCGGCCGGGGGCGAGCCGTTCAGCGTGGTGTTCGCCGCCATGGGGCTCACCCACGCGGACGCGGCCGCGGTCCGGTCGGTGCTGGAGGAGCGCAGCGCCGCGGGGGAGCTGCTGCTCCTGCTCAACCTGGCGGACGCGCCGGTGATCGAGCGGATCCTCACGCCCCGGCTGGCGCTCACGGTCGCGGAGCATCTGGCGTTCCGGCTCGGCCGCCACGTGCTGGTGGTGATGGCGGACATGACCAGCTACTGCGAGGCGCTGCGCGAGGTGTCCACCGCCCGCGGCGAGATCCCCGCCCGCCGCGCCTACCCCGGCTACCTCTACAGCGACCTGGCGTCCCTGTACGAGCGGTGCGGGCGGATCCGCGGCGTCCCCGGCTCGGTCACCCTGGTGCCGGTGCTGACCATGCCAGCCGGGGACATCACCCACCCGGTGCCCGACCTCACCGGCTACATCACCGAAGGCCAGATCGTTCTCGACCCGGCGCAGCACGCCCGCGGCATCTACCCGCCGGTGGACGCGCTGTCCTCGCTGTCGCGGCTGATGCGCAAGGGCGCGGGCCCCGGCCGCACCCGGGAAGACCACCTGGACGTGGCGGCGCAGATGCTCGCCGCGCTGGCCGCCGCCCGGCGGGCCGGGGAGCTGGCCGAGCTCATCGGGGCCGCGGCGCTCAGCGACACCGACCGCAGCTACCAGGCGATGGCCCAGGCCTACGAGATGGTGCTGGTGGACCAGGGCCGCAGCGAGAACCGCAGCCTGGCGCGCACGCTGGCGCGGGCCTGGCGGGCGCTGGCCGTGCTGCCCCGCCGGGAGCTCACCATGCTGCCGGGCGAGGTGATCGACCGCTACCTGCCCCGGCCGGAAGGTGACGCGGCAGACGACCCGGACGGCGCCG
>JBLMWU010000033.1:0-23031 GCA_050257395.1 Gemmatimonadota bacterium
GAGCGGGCCATCCGCGCCCGGATGGCAAGGCGGAGGAGGAGCCGATAGCGGAGCTATCGGCGACGACGACAACGCCGCCAGCCGGGATGCGGGGGCACGCGAGCCCCGGCAGTCCTGTTGCCAGGTGCTCTACGCCGCCGCGGATGCCGTGCCCCGCAGCCAGCCCCGGCCTGCACAGAACGGATGCCGTCATGCCGTGGCCCGGCCTGCGCCGCAGGTTTCCCGTGCTGGCGATCCGGGACTTCCGGCTGCTGCTGGCAGACCGGCTGATCGCCCCGGCGGCCTTTGCCTTCTCCCTGGTCGGGGTGGCGTTCGCGGTGCTGGACCTGACCGGGTCCACCGCCGACCTGTCCTACGTGCTGGCCGCCCAGATCGCCCCGATGCTGGTCTTCGCGCTGGCGGGCGGGGTGATCGCGGACCGGGTCGCGCCGCAGAAGGTGATCGTGGCGGCCAACCTGCTGATCGCCGCGGGCGAGGGCACCTTCGGGCTGCTGGTCCTGGCCGGCCGCCCGGCGCTGTGGCAGATGATCGCGCTGGAGACGGTCACCGGCTCCGGCATGGCCATGTTCTACCCGGCCTCCCAGGCGCTGCTGCCCCGGCTCGTCCCGGGCAGCCTGCTGCAGGAGGCCAGCGCGCTGAGCCGGCTCGCCATGAACACCGCCCAGATGGGCGGCGCCGCGGTGGCCGGGGCGTTCGTCGCCGTGGCCGGCCCCGGCTGGGCGCTGGCCGGCTGCGGCACCGGCATGGTGGCCACCGTCCCGCTGCTGCTGTCCATCCGGGCACCCGGCGAGAACCGGGGCCGCGGCGGCGGCCTGGTGCGGGAGCTGCGTGAAGGCTGGGCCGAGTTCGTCTCCCGGCGCTGGCTGTGGGTCATCGTGGCCGAGTTCAGCGTGGTCATGGCCTGCTGGTACGGCGGCTTCCAGGTGCTCGGGCCGGTGGTCGCCCAGCGCTACCTGGGCGGCCCGGCAGCGTGGGGCACGATCACCGCGGCCGACGCGGTCGGCCTCATCCTCGGCGGCCTGGTCTCGCTGCGGTACGCGCCCCGGCGGCCGATCCGGTTCGTGGCGCTCATCGGCGGGGCGTGCGCCCTGTCGCCGCTGTCGCTGGCGCTGCGCTGGCCGCTGCTGGCCGTCTGCGTGTCCGCGGTCGCGCTGGGCGTCACGGTGGAGATGATGATGGTCCAGTGGACGGTGGCGCTGGCCCGGCACATCCCGCCCGGCAAGCTCGCCCGGGTGTCCTCCTACGACGTGCTCGGCTCGGTGGTGGCCATGCCCGCCGGGGCGCTGGCCGCGGGGCCCCTGGCGGCCGCCATCGGCCTGGTCCCGGCCGAGTTCGCCGCGGCCGCGCTGACCCTGGTGGCCTCGGCGCTCGCGCTGCTGCCGCGTGAAGTCCGGGCGCTGGGGGTAGGGGAGGCCGGCGAGACCAGCCCGGTGGCGCCGACAGCGGTGTCAGGGTCCGTGCCCTGACATCCGGAGGCACCCGTGCGCCCCGCGCAGCCGGGGAAATAGACTCGCCGGGAGGCCGCTGACCGATTGCGCCCGATCAGTCGGTGATCTCCAGGGGTTCCGCGCCCAGCCCGGCCAGACAGGCCCCGCGGGCCGGGCAGGCGCCGGCGCCCCGGCGGGCGACGACCACGAGGGAGCAGACCACGTGACCCTGCTGGAAACCATCGCCAGTCCCCGGGACCTCAAGCAGCTGCCGCCTGACCAGCTGCCGGTGCTGGCCGCCGAGATCCGCGATGTCCTCATCGAGACGGTCACCCGGACCAGCGGCCATCTCGGGCCCAACCTCGGCGTGGTGGAGCTCACCATCGCCCTGCACCGGGTCTTCGACTCGCCCAAGGACCGGATCCTCTTCGACACCGGCCACCAGGCCTACGTGCACAAGCTCCTCACCGGCCGGCACGCCGAGTTCGGCACGCTGCGCCAGCGCGGCGGGCTGTCCGGCTACCCCAGCCGGGCCGAGTCCGAGCACGACATCGTCGAGAACTCGCACGCCTCCACCAGCCTGTCCTACGCCGACGGGCTGGCCAAGGCCTACACGCTGCGCGGGGAGCGGGACCGCACGGTGGTCGCGGTCATCGGCGACGGGGCGCTGACCGGCGGCATGGCCTGGGAGGCGCTCAACAACATCGCCGCCGCCAAGGACTCCCGCCTGGTCATGGTGGTCAACGACAACGGCTGGTCCTACCAGCCGACCATCGGCGGCCTCGCCAACCACCTGGCGGCCATCCGGGTCAGCCAGCGGTACGAGAACGTGCTCGACTACATCAAGACCACCCTGTCGCACACGCCGGTGGTCGGCCCGCCGCTGTACGAGACGCTGCACGGCATCAAGAAGGGCATCAAGGACGTCCTGCAGCCGCAGGTGATGTTCGAGGACCTGGGCCTCAAGTACGTCGGCCCCATCGACGGCCACGACGAGCGGCTGGTCGAGCAGGCGCTGCAGCGGGCCAGGGACTTCGGCGGCCCGGTCATGGTGCACGTGATCACCAAGAAGGGGTTCGGCTACCCGGAGGCCGAGCAGGACGAGGTCGACTGCCTGCACCAGGTGCCCGGCCCGTCCGTCCCCGCGCCCGGCAGCTGGAGCCGGGTCTTCGGCGACACCATGGTGGAGATCGGCGCCCGGCGGCCCGACGTGGTGGCGATCACCGCGGCGATGCTCCAGCCGACCGGCCTGGCCCCGTTCGCCGAGGCATTCCCCGGCCGGGTGTACGACGTCGGCATCGCCGAGCAGCACGCGGTGACCAGCGCCGCGGGCCTGGCCATGGGCGGGCTGCACCCGGTCGTCGCCCTGTACGCCACCTTCCTGAACCGGGCGTTCGACCAGCTGCTCATGGATGTCGCCCTGCACCGGCTGCCGGTCACCTTCGCGCTGGACCGGGCCGGGGTGACCGGGCCGGACGGCGCCAGCCACAACGGCATGTGGGACGGGTCCATCCTGCAGCTGGTGCCAGGCCTGCGGATCGCCGCCCCCCGGGACGCCACCCGGCTCGCGCAGCTGCTGGAGGAAGCGGTTGCCGTCAGCGACGGCCCCACCGTGGTCCGCTACCCCAAGGGGACGGTCGGCGGCGAGGTCGAGGCGGTGGAGACCCTCGGCAGCATGGACGTGCTGCACGTCCCCGGCGACGGGGCGGCCCGGGACGTGCTGCTGATCGGCGCCGGCCCGATGGCCCTCACCGCTGTGGACACCGCCGGGCGGCTGGCCGACCAGGGCATCGGCGTCACCGTGGTGGACCCGCGCTGGGTCAAGCCGCTGGACGAGGCGCTCGTCGCGGCGGCCCGCGGCCACCGGCTGGTGGTCACCGTGGAGGACAACGGCCGGGTCGGCGGGTTCGGCGACGCGGTGTGCCGGCTGCTCCGCGACCGCGACGTGACCACCCCGGTGAAGACCTTCGGGCTGCCGCAGGAGTTCCTCAGCCACGCCAAGCGCGATGAGATCCTCGCGGAGGTGGGCCTGGTCCCGCAGCACCTCGCGCGGGAGATCACCGAGACGGTCGCGCAGCTCACCCCCGAACTGGAGCACAATCCCAGTCATGACCATTGACGCCACGAGCACTGACGAGCCCGGGCGAGCGGGCCTGCACGTCGCCGTTGTCGGCTCCGGGCCGGCGGGGCTGTACACGGCAGAGGCACTGATCAAGCAGTCCGCTGCGCTGGACCCGCCGCTGCCCGTCCGGGTGGACGTGCTCGACCGGCTGCCCACCCCCTACGGCCTGGTCCGCTACGGGGTCGCGCCGGACCACCCGTCGATCAAGTCGATCGCCGAGTACCTGCGCAGGATCCTCGAGCACCCGGACGTGCGGTTCGCCGGCGGCGTCCACCTCGGCGACGACGTGACCCGCGACGACCTGCTCGGCTGCTACGACGCGGTCGTCTACGCGACCGGCGCCATGCGCGACCGGCGGCTCCGCATCGACGGCGAGGACCTGCCCGGCAGCTTCGCCGCCACCGACTTCGTCAACTGGTACTGCGGCCACCCCGACATGGACCCGGGCCGGTTCCTGCTGGACGCCGAGTCGGTCGCGGTGATCGGCGTCGGCAACGTGGCCGTGGACGTGGCCCGCATCCTGGTCAAGGACCCGGCCGCGCTGGCCGGCACGGATGTGTCCCAGCCGGTGCTGGACGCGCTGACCGCCAGCAAGGTCCGCGAAGTGCACGTGATCGGCCGCCGCGGCCCCGCGCAGGCCAAGTTCACCACCAAGGAACTGCGCGAGCTCGGCGAGCTGGACGGGGTCGACATCGTCGTGCCCGCGCAGGAGGCCGACCCGGCCGGGTTCGACGACTCCGGGGAGGGCAGCCGGCTGGCGGAGACCGACCGCCGGGTGCGCGGCAACCTCGCCGCCATCGCCGGCTGGGCCGGCCGCACCCCGGCCGGGAACCCGCGCCGGCTCACCGTCCGGTTCTGGCTCAAGCCGGTCCGGATCGAGGGCACCGACCGGGTCACCGGCCTGACCGTCGAGCGCACCAGGCTGGACGCTGACGGCAAGCTCACCGGCACCGGCGAGCTGGAGACGCTCGATGTGCAGATGGTGCTGCGCAGCGTCGGCTACCAGAGCATCCCGCTGGCCGGCGTGCCGTTCGACGAGCGCACCCACACGGTGCCGAACGAGGCCGGCCGGGTGCTCGGCCCGGATGGCGCCCCGCTGCCGCGCGAGTACGTGTCCGGCTGGCTCAAGCGCGGCCCGACCGGCGTGATCGGCACCAACAAGTCCGACGCCGCGGAGACGGTGAAGTGCCTGCTCGCCGACGCTGCCCTGGCCCGGGCGGCGGAATCCGGGCAGCCCGCCGCGGTGCGGGAGGCGCTGGCCGGGGTCCTGGCCACCCGCGGGGTGGTGCCCGTCAGCTACGCCGACTGGCTGCGGGTCGAGCAGGCAGAGGCGGAGCTGGCAGCCAGCCTGGGCCGGGGCGCCCGGGTGAAGCTGGCCAGCCGGTCGGCGATCGACGCGGCCTGCCGGCCGCCCGGCACCTGACCCGGCCTTGTTCACGCGGCCAGCCGCCCGGCAGCACGGGGCGCCCGCGGCGCGGCAGCGCCGTGGCCTGGCCCCGCTGCGGGCTGCCCGGGATGCGGCCGGCCGCACGCGGCGGGACCTGGCCCGGGCAGGCGCCGACCTCGCCCGGCTGGCGGCGGCAGCGGACCTGGCCACCCTGACGGCAGCGGGCGACCTGGCCGCCCGGGCGGGGCTGGCAGCCGCGAGGGAGCTGGCGGGCCGCGCCCGCGAGGCCACCGTGCGGGACCTGGCCACGCTCACCGTGGCCGGGGAGCTCGCGGGCCGGGGCAGGCTGGCCGCCGCCCGCGACCTCACGCAGCGCACCACCGCCGGGCGCATGCTCACCGCGGCTGGCGGGCCCCTGGCCCGGGCCGGCTGGCACGCCGCCGGCCACCTGTCCGGTCACCGCTCCTCCGCCGCCTACCACGACGTCCAGACGGCCCTGGGCGAACGGGGACCGCGCCGGGCCGCCGCGGCCAACGGGCACCCGCGCGCGGCGCCCGCCGGGCAGCCGCCCGGCGGGCGGCTCTACCGGTCCACGCTCGGCGATCAGGCCCTGGCGAACAGCGCGAACCGGGCCGCGGCCGAGGTCCTCCGCCGCACCGCGGCGTGGATCCCGCCCCGCATGGCGGCCGCCGCCGCGTATCAGGCCGCCCCCGCGAACGTTTACCACGCCGCCGCCGCGGAGACGGCAACGGGGAGTTCCCACACCGGCGCTGTTGGGGACAATAGGGACATGGACATCGTCCAGCCAGCCGCGCACCAGGAGGAGGACGTCCTCATGACATCCGGCAGCAGCCAGGCGCCCGGCACCGTGACCGGTGCGCCCGCCACGCCGGAGCTGCCGCCCGGGCGGTACTTCGACCGGGAGGAAAGCTGGCTGCGGTTCAACCAGCGGGTGCTGGAGCTGGCCGAGGACGAGAGCCTCCCGCTGCTGGAGCGGGTCCGGTTCCTGGCGATCTTCGCCAGCAACCTGGACGAGTTCTTCATGGTGCGGATCGCGGGCCGGATGCGGCGGATGGCGACCGGCCTGCCGGTCGAGGGCGTCACCGGGATGCCCTCGGACCAGATCCTCGCCCGGGCCCTGGAGACCGCCAGCGAGCTGAGCACCCGGCACGCCGAGTGCTTCAAGCACGCCGTGCAGCCGGCGCTGTCGGCCGAGGGCGTGGAGATCCTGCGCTGGAAGGAACTGTCCGCCGAGGAGCAGGCGGAGCTGCAGCAGCTTTTCCGGGAGCGGATCTACCCGGTGCTGACGCCGCTGGCGGTGGATCCCGCGCACCCCTTCCCCTACATCTCCGGCCTGTCGCTGAACCTGGCGGTGATGATCGCCGACCCGCGCACCGGCGCGACCATGTTCGCCCGGATCAAGGTGCCGCCGCTGCTGCCGCGGTTCCTGACGGTGTCGAAGTACCGGTTCGTGCCGCTGGAAGACGTCATCGCCGCGCACCTGCCCGAGCTGTTCGGGGGCCTGGAGATCCTCGAGCACCACGCGTTCCGGGTCACCCGCACCCGGGAGCTGGAAGTGGACGAGGACGTCACCGAGAACCTGCTGCAGTCCCTGGAACGGGAGCTGCTCAAGCGCCGGTTCGAGCCCGCCGTCCGGCTGGAGGTGGAGGAATCCATGTCCTCCGACGTGCTCGACAAGCTCGTCACCGAGCTGGGCATCGACCGGCAGACGGTGTTCCACCTGCCCGGCCCGCTGGACCTGGCCGGCCTCGACGTGATCGCGGACCTGGGCCTGCGCCAGCTCAAGTACCCGGCGTTCGTCCCGTCGGAGTCGGCGCTGCCGCAGGACACCGACATCTTCACCGCGCTGCGCCGGCGCGACGTGCTGGTCCACCACCCGTACGACTCGTTCACCACCTCGGTCGAGCGGTTCATCATGGAGGCCGCCGCCGACCCGAACGTGCTGGCGATCAAGCAGACCCTGTACCGGACCAGCGAGACCTCCCCGATCGTGGACGCGCTGATCGACGCCGCCGAGGCAGGCAAGCAGGTCGTGGTGGTGGTCGAGCTGAAAGCCAGGTTCGACGAGCGCGCCAACATCACCTGGTCCCGCCGGCTGGAAGAGGCCGGCTGCCACGTGGTGTGGGGCATGCCGGGGCTCAAGACGCACTGCAAGACGGCGCTGGTGGTGCGGCAGGAGCACGACGGCAGCCTGCGCCGCTACTGCCACATCGGCACCGGCAACTACCACCCCACGACCGCCCGGCTGTATGAGGACTTCGGGCTGCTCACGGGCGACGCGACCGTGGGCGAGGACGTCACCGACCTGTTCAACCACCTGACCGCCTACAGCCGCAAGAACGACTACCGCCGCTTCCTGGTCGCCCCGACCGCGCTGCGCAGCGGCCTGGTGGAGCGCATCGAGCAGCAGACCGCGCGGCGGCTGGCCGGCGAGCCCGCGCACATCCAGTTCAAGTGCAACGCGATCATCGACGAGGAGATGATCGACGCCCTGTACCGGGCGTCCGGCGCGGGCGTATCGGTGGACCTGTGGATCCGCGGCATCTGCGCCATCCGGCCGGGCGTGCCGGGCCTGTCGGAGAACATCCGCGTCCGCAGCATCCTCGGCCGCTTCCTGGAGCACTCCCGCATCTATGCGTTCGGCGACCGGGAAGACCCGGCCAGCGAGGTGTGGATCGGCAGCGCCGACCTGATGCACCGCAACCTGGACCGCCGGGTGGAGGCGCTGGTCAGCGTGACCGACCCGGTGCACAAGGACGGGCTGCGCGCGCTGATCGACCTGGCCATGGACGAGGGCACCTCGTCCTGGTGGCTGGACGGCGACGGCACGTGGACCCGGCACCACCGCGGCCCGGACGGGGAACCCCTGCGGGACCTGCAGCAGTTCCTGGTGGAGGGCTTGCGCGGCCGGGCCCTGGATGGCTGACAGCACTGGCGCAGGCGGGGAGAGCGCGGGGGAGATCCGCGCCGCCGGCGCGCTGCTGTGGCGGCCAGCGGCGGGCGGGCCGGAGATCGCGCTCATCCACCGCGAGCGGTACGACGACTGGACCTTCCCGAAAGGCAAAGCCCTCCCCGGCGAGCACGTGGTCCTGACCGCGGCCCGCGAGGTCGCCGAGGAGACCGGCATCCGGATCGTGCTCGGCCGGCGGCTGCCGACGGTCCGCTACCTCAGCGGCGGCAAGCCCAAGCGGGTGGACTACTGGGCGGGCCGCCCGGCAGACGGCCCGGACGATGACCCGCAGCCCGGCTTCGTGCCCAACGACGAGGTGGACGACCTGGCCTGGGTGCCGCTGCCCGACGCCCGGGGCCGGCTCACCTACGGGCACGACGCGCAGCTGCTGGACGAGTTCGCGGCCGGCCCGGCGCTCACGGCGCCGGCGGTCATCCTCCGGCACGCCTGGGCCCGCAACAAGAACGCCTGGCGGGCGGAAGGGCACCCCGAGGACCTGGGCCGCCCGCTCACCCGGCACGGGCAGGCGCAGGCGCGGGACCTGGCCGAGATCCTGGCCTGCTTCGGGCCCGCCCGGGTGGTGAGCTCAGCGGCCGAACGCTGCCTGGCGTCGGTCCGCCCGTACGCGGCGCTGGCGGGCGCGGAGGTGGAAGCCGAGCCCGCGTTCACCGTCACGGACAGCGAACCCGTTCCGGACGAAGCCCGGGAGCGCGTCCTGGCCCTGATGGCGGGCGGCGGTTCGGCGGTGATGTGCGGCCACCGGGAGAACCTGCCGTCCCTGCTCGCCTGGACCAGCCAGGCGCTGCACGCCGCGGCCCCGCCCGGCCGGCCGCTGCCGAAAGGCGGCTTCTGGGTTCTGCACGCGGCGGGCGGGCGCCTCGCGGCGGCCGAGCGGCACCAGCTCAGCGAGTGACGGGCAGTGCCGCCCCGGGAGGGCCGGGGCGGCACTGCAGCTGCCTCCTCTCAGCGGAAGACCTGCGCGAAGTCCACCGATGTGTTGTCGAACGGGGTCCGGTCGAGCGGCCTGACATGAGCGACCGCCCGCAGCACCCGCCCCGGCCGGGCGGTGATCAGGACACTGGCTGAGATCACCGTGTGCCGGTGCGGGAGCAGCGAGACGAATCGCGTGCACCTCAGGAAGTGCCGGACCGCGGCGCACCGCCAGAACAGCCCGCCGCCCGACTGCACCAGCGCCTCGCCCCGGGGCACGCGGAGAGTCGCGGTGATCGGCCCGAAGGTCGGTGCGCTCCCGGTGTTCACCACCCGCAGCCGGTAGCCGCCCAGGCGGCCGCTCTGGAAGATGCCCAGGTGGGTCAGCCTGATGCCCAGGTCCGCGTGCCGGTGCGGTGGAGGCGGAGGTGGTGGGGGCGGGGGCGGCGCGAACCAGGTGATCGTGACCTGGCCATTGCCCTGCATGAAGTTGCCGTTGTGCCTGGCATGGGACCTTGGCAGCTTGTAGTGGCGATCCCGGCCGAAGAAGACGGCGCTGGAGCCGCCGCCGCCACCACCGCCGGCCGAGAAGTCCGGGGCGTTGTCGGCGCCGCTGCCGCCGCCACCGCCGCCGAACCAGCCGCCGCCACCGCCGCCGCCGTCACCGGCAGCCATGAGGTTGAGGCCGCCAGTGCCCCCGACGGCGGTGCCGTCCATGCCGGGAGTGCCGTTGGGCGACCCGCCGGCACCGCCGTCGCCGCCGGCCGTGAAGGTGGCGCCGCCGCCACCGCCGCCGCCTGTCAGAGGCGAATTGAGAAGGCAGCCGCCGTCACCGGGAGAGCCATCGTTGCCGGCGTTGCCGCCGTCGCCGCCAGCGCCGCTGTTGGTGGTGCAGACAGCGTCGCCGCCAGCGCCGCCGCCGGCACCGGCCACCAGCAGGGGGCCGGGCCCAGGGCCGGTCCCATGCCGATGCCTATGGCCCGACCCGGTGACAAAGGACGAACCGCCGCCCCCGCCGGCGTCGCTCGCCCCGGGGGCGCCGCCGTCCGGGAAACCGCCGCCGGAGTTGGTGCCGACGCAGCCGACGGTGACGGTCAGCACCTGACCAGGGAACACATGCACTTTGCTGGACACCCCGTCGCCGTTCCCGCCGGAGCCGGTGCTCCCGTCAGCGCCGTCGGCGCCGAAGGCGCGGGTGGTGACGAACTTGACCCCGAACGGCACCCGGAAGAACTGGCTGCCGCCGGTGCAGCCGAAGGTGATCCGGCCGCCGTGCCGCTTCTTGATCTGGTGGGCGGCCGGTGTCCCGGTGTGATGCGGGGCGGCACCGGCTGGCGGGGCGGCCCCGGCCAGGACCAGGCCGGTCGCACCGGCCATGACCGCAGCGGGCACCGCCAGGCGGGCCAGCCGCGCTCTCCGTACAGTCATGGACTCTTCCTTTTCATCCTTGAAAAGCCTGCGATCTGGATAATTCACGTCTGCGGGCCCTCACCCCCTTCCCATGACCGGGCTTTGCGGAGCCCGGAAAACGTGAGGGCAGCAGTCAGCGGTTAAATTCGCCCAGAGAGAGATAAGTCAGGAAGGTCCCCCGTCTTCCCAGGTCAAACCGGTATCAACCGGCATTACGGACTCGGGAACATGTGCTGTCAGCTGGTCTTAAGGACCTCTGCGGGCCGGTATCCCCGGTACCGGCAGATGAGCCCCCGGAATCCGGCATGCTCATTTTCCGCCAGCATAAAACCGGGGCCAGAAGTGCTTTTATCTGGGGGCCGCGCGGGCGGGTGAGCCCGCTGCCGCAGGCGATGGCGGGCTGGCGGGGCCGGCGGGCAGCGCCGGGCCGCCCGCCGCCGGGGGCTCAGCCGGGCTGGGGGAGACGCGCCCCGGCCGGGTCCCAGTCGAGGGTGGGCGGCAGGGCGCCTTCGAAGATGAGCAGCCAGCGCTTGATCTCGATGCCAGTGCCGCCGCTGTAACCGCCGAGGCCGTTGCCTGCCACGACCCGGTGGCAAGGGATGATGACCGGGCACCGGTTGGACCCCATCACCTGCCCGACCACCCGGGCCGGCGGCCGGTAGTCACCCGCGGGCGCACTCTGCCCGCCGGAGTCACCGCCGTCCGGCAGCCCCGCCCGTTTCGCCAGGTCCCCGTAGGTGATCGTGCGGCCGTACCCGGCCGCGCCGATCAGCGCGGACAGCACCCGCTGCTGGGTCCCGGTCACCCCGGTCCAGTCCACCGGCACGGTGAAGTCGCGCCGCCGCCCGGCGAAGTAGCCCGCGAGCTGCCGCAGGGCCTCGGCCAGCAGGTCCCGGGCGGCGCCGGGGACCGCGGCGGGCAGCGGGATCTGCCCGCCGCCGCGGCCGAAGTCCACCCGGGCCAGGCCGTCCGGGCTGCAGGTGACGTGCAGGTCACCCACAGGCGACGCGAGCATGCCGGTGGCGAGCCCGGAAGCGGCACTTCGTTCACTCATATCGATCTCCGGGATCACCCTACGGGCAGCCCCCGACATTCCGGGGCCGGCCGCCGCGGCCTACTCGTCGTCCTTTTCCAGCAGCCGCAGCAGCGCCCTGGTGATGGGGAGCGCGGTGAGGTCGATCTGCCAGGGCCGGGCCCCGTGCGCGGACAGATCCGCCCTGATCGCCTCCACCGCCGGCGGGTCGGGCGGTTGCCAGGTCAGCCTGCGCACCACGTCCGGCTGGAGCAGGTTCTCCGCGGGCAGCGAGTGCTCGTCGGCCAGGGCCGCCACCACGGTCCGGACCGCGGCCAGCCGCTTGGCGGCCACCGGGTCCCGCTCTGCCCACCGGTGCGCGGGCGGCGGGCCCTCGGCCGCGGGCGGCGCGGACCCGGGCAGGTCTGACTCGCGCAGGCCGCGGGCGTGCTGCACGGCCCGCCACCACTCGTGCGTGTGCCGGCGGGCGCCCCGGCCGCGGAACCCGGCCAGGGCCAGCAGGTCCGCCTGGGTCGCGGGCACCGCCCGGGCCGCCTCGACGATCGCGGCATCCGCCAGCACCCGCCCGGGCGACTGGTCGCGGCGCTGGGCGAGCTTGTCGCGGGCCAGCCACAGTTCCCGCACCACGGCCAGGCCCCGGCGGCTGCGCACCTGGTGGATGCCGGAGGTGCGGCGCCACGGGTCCGCCCGGGGCCCTGGCGGCTTGGCGGCCAGCACGGCGGCGAACTCCTGCTGCGCCCACCCGGTCTTGCCCTGCTCCCTGAGCTGCGCGGCCAGCGCGTCCCGCAGGTCCACCAGCAGCTCCACGTCCAGGGCGGCGTAGCGGAGCCAGTCCTCGGGCAGCGGGCGGGTGGACCAGTCCACCGCCGCGTGCCCCTTCTCCAGGGTGTAGCCGAGCACGGTCTCGACCAGGATGCCGAGCCCCACCCGCGGGAACCCGAGCAGCCGGCCCGCCAGCTCGGTGTCGAACAGCAGCCGCGGCCGGTAGCCGAGCTCCGCCAGGCAGGGCAGATCCTGGGAGGCGGCGTGCAGCACGACCTCGGTGCCGGCCATGGCCGCGTCCAGCTCCGACAGGTCCGGGCAGGCCACCGGGTCGATCAGCACCGTGCCCGCGCCCGCCCGCCGCAGCTGCACCAGGAACGCCCGGTGCCCGTACCGGAAGCCGGACGCCCGCTCGGCGTCGACCGCCAGCGGCCCGCTGCCCGCGGCCAGCGCGGCCACCGCCTCGGCCAGCTCGCCGGGGGAGCTGATGACCGGCGGGAGCCCTTCCCTCGGCTCCAGCAGCGGCACCGCCTCCGGCCGGCCCGTCTCCGCCTGCGCGCCGGTCACCTCCGCGGCTTCCGCCTGGCCGCCGTCGTCCGTCATGGCCTGCCCCGGGCGCCCGGCACCCGGAGCGCGGTCACCCCCGCGGCCAGCGGCGGCAGGCCGGAGGCGGCGCACAGCGCGCCGCACCAGGCGGTGACGTGGCCGGCGAGCCCGGCCCCGGCCTCCGCGCCCGGGCCGTCCGGGACCGCGGGCGACCAGGAGGCGCGCAGCTCGAAGCCGGTCACCGGGATCTCGTCCGCCTTGCCGCCGAACCCTTCCGTGACCACCCGGGTGACCGTGCCGCTGGCCGCCTCGTACCCGCCGGTGCGGTCCAGCGCCTCGGTGAGCCAGCTCCAGCCCACCGCGCCGATCAGCGGGTCAGCGGCGATCTCCGGGTCGAGCTCGGCGCGGATGTACACGATGACCCGCAGCGGGCCGCCCCAGCCCGGCTGCCCGGCCGGGTCGTACAGCAGGATGAACCGGCCCGACGCCACCTCGTCCTCACCGTCGGTGACCGTGGCGGCGAACGCGGCCGCGTACGGCGCCAGCGTCCGGGGCGGCGGCACGTCCTCGAATGCCAGTTCCGGGCGGAGCGCCGTCACCTGCTGCCGGCCGGCGGCCAGCCCGGCCAGCGCGTCCCGGAACGCGGCGGGTGCCTGCCCGTCCTCCTGTTCCGCTGCGCCGACCTGCCTCATATTCCGAGCGTACGTCGTCGCGGCTGACCTCTCACGCGACCCTGCCGCGCACGCCAGCCTGATAGGGCGATTCCGCCTGGTACAGGACGAACCCGGCGAGCAGCGCGGCGCCGCAGCCGGTGCAGGCCCACTCGGGGCAGTCGCCGTCCGGCACGTCGGGGCACTCGCCAGGCTGGCCATGATGCTGCTCGAACAGCCGCTGCCCGCCGCACTCGCCGCAGTGGCGCAACATCTCGCTCATCGTCAGCCTCCCTGATCCTGGGCCCGCCACGGGCCGGGCACGCAACGCGCCCCCGCGGCGGCAGGCTGCTGTCGATGGTGGCACGCCGGGCCGCGCCAGCGGTGGATGCGGCCCGGCGTGTCCGATTCCGGGGCTGTGAGATGCTCGACGTCGTGAGTTCCCCCGCCAGCCCGCCGCCGTTCCTGCTCGCGTGCCGCCGCCAGCCGGTGCCGTACACCCCGGTGTGGTACATGCGGCAGGCGGGCCGGGCGCTGCCGGAGTACCGCAAGGCCCGCGGGAAGACCAGCATGCTGCAGGCCTGCGCCAATCCCGCCCTCATCACCGAGATCACCCTGCAGCCGGTGCGCCGCTACGGCGTGGACGCCGCCGTCTTCTTCAGCGACATCGTGGTGCCGCTCAAGGCGATCGGCTTCGGCATCGACATCAAGCCCGGCGTCGGCCCGGTGGTGGACAAGCCGGTCCGGGCCGAGGCGGACCTGGCGCGGCTGCGGGAGCTTGACCCCTCGGACGTGCCGTACGTGACCGAGGCGGTCCGGGCCCTGGTCGGCGAGCTCGGCCCGGTGCCGCTGATCGGGTTCGCCGGGGCCCCGTTCACCCTGGCGTCGTACCTGATCGAAGGCGGCCCGTCCAAGAACCACGAGCACACCAAGGCGCTCATGTACGGCAACCCGGGCCTGTGGCACGCGCTGGCGGGCCGGCTGGCCGCGATCACCCTGGCGTTCCTGCGGGTCCAGATCGCCGCGGGCGCCGCGGCGGTGCAGCTGTTCGACTCCTGGGCCGGCGCGGTCAGCGCGGAGGACTACCGGCAGTACGTGCTGCCGCACAGCCGCGCGGTGCTGGGCGCGCTCGCGGACACCGGGGTGCCGCGCATCCACTTCGGCGTCGGCACCGGCGAGCTGCTGCGGCTGATGGGCGAGGCGGGCGCGGACGTGGTCGGGGTGGACTGGCGGGTGCCGCTGGACGAGGCCGCCCGCCGGGTGGAGCCCGGCAAGGCGCTGCAGGGCAACCTGGACCCGGCGGTCCTGTTCGCGCCGTGGCCCGCGGTCGAAGACCGGGCCCGGGACGTGCTCAGCCGGGGCCGGGTCGCCGAGGGGCACGTGTTCAACCTGGGCCACGGCGTGCTCCCGGACACCGACCCGGACATGCTGACCCGCCTCACCGACTTCGTGCACACGGAGTCGGCGCGCGGGCCAGCCTGACCGGCCCCCGCGTCAGCCGCTGGTGCCGGGCCGCGGCCGGCGGCCGGACAGCCACCGCCGCCCTTGCCAGCCCGCGGCGCCGAGGACCCCGGCCACCACGAGGAACGGCAGCGCCGCACCGAGCCCGGTCAGCAGCGCGACGGTGACCCGGACGAAGGCACGCCAGCCCGCGGCCAGCCCCGCCAGGAACCCGGCGGCGGGCCTGGGGTGATGGGCGGCGGCGGCCTTGCCCACCAGCAGCAGGGTCACGGTGGCATACGAGGTCTGCCCGTTCAGGGCCCGCTGCTGGGCCTGCAGCGCCTCCAGGCTCGCCTCCTGCTGGTTGATCTCGTTCTGCACGTCCAGCAGGGCGGACACCGAACCGGCCCGCGCCAGCAGCGCCCGCAGCTGCGCGATGGCCGCCTGGGCGGAGGCCACCCGGCTGCCGACGTCGGCGACGGCCTGGGTGACGTCCTGGGCGTGCCGGGCCAGCGACAGCTGGCTGCCGAGCCGGCCGGAGGTGAGCTCGGCCAGGGTGGCGGGGTAGGCGCTGACCGGGACCTTGAGCTGGAGGCTGACGGTGGACCGGCCCGGGTGGCGCGGGCTGAGGTGGGTGCTCTCGCCGGCCACGTAGCCGCCCGCGGCGGCGGCGAGCTGGCCGGCCTGCGCCGCGGCGCGGGTGACGTCGCGGGACCGGATGGTGACGCTGGCGGTGTAGATGATGGCCTGCCCGGTGGCGGGCAGCCCGGCCAGCCTGACCCCGGCGCCGGCCGGCAGCCCCGCGGTCCCGCCAGCCTGGACGGGCAGCCCCGGGGCCGGGACCGCGACCGCGCCGGGCGCGGAGTGGGCCTCGCTGGAGCTGGTGCCAGACGAGACGCTGCCGCCGGCGCAGCCAGCGGTGATCACGGCGGCGCCGGCGATCACGGCGGCACCGGCGGCGGCCTGGCCCCAGCCGCGGCGGCCAGGGGCGGGATGACGCGAATTGCGCGGTTTCATGCCGCTGAGACGCCGGTCCCGCTGATCAGGTTCCGGCCCGCGGATCACAGCTTGGCATCAGGGACTCAGCGCAGCCCCGCCGCCCCGGCGGGGACGGGTTTCTGCCAGGGTGGGGAGCGTGAATGAGCCAGCCTTGCCCCGGGTTGTGATCGTGGGCGGCGGGATCGCCGGGCTCGCCGCCGCCTGGTTCCTGCGTGACGAGCCGGTGACGGTCACCGTGCTGGAGGGCTCGCAGCGGCTGGGCGGGAAGCTGTCGGTGTCCGAGGTGGCCGGGATCGCGGTGGACGAGGGCGCCGAGGCGCTGCTCGCCCGCAGGCCGGAGGGCGTCAGCCTGATCCGCGCGGCCGGGCTGGCCGGGGAGCTGTCCGAGCCGGGCACCACCGCCGCCGGGATCTGGAGCCGCGGGCGGCTGCACCCGCTGCCGGGCCGCCAGTTCATGGGCGTGCCCGCCGACTTCGGCGAGCTTGCCCGCAGCGGGGTGCTGTCGGAGGACGGGCTGGCCCGGGCCCGGCGGGACGCGGAGCTGCCCGCCACCGGCCGGGACGGCGACGTGTCCGTGGCGGCCTACGTGGGCGCCCGGTTCGGCCGGGAACTCGTCGACCGGCTGGTGGACCCGCTGCTCGGCGGCGTGTACGCGGGCCGGTCCGAAGAGCTGTCGTTCGAGGCCACGCTGCCCGGGCTGGCAGAGGAGTCCCGCTCGCACGCCTCGCTCGCCGAGGCCGCCGCCACCCTGCTGGCGCCGGCCCCGCCGCAGCCCCCGGACGCGGCGGGCGGGTCCAGGCGGCCCGCCGTCTTCACTACCCTGGCCGGCGGGCTCGGCTCGCTGCCCGCCGCGGTCGCCGCCGCGTCCGGCGCCACCATCCGCACCGGCGCCATGGCCCGCGAACTGGCCCGCACCGCCACCGGCTGGCGGCTGACCGTGGGCTCGGCGCACGCCCCCGAGCGCATCGACGCCGACGCCGTGGTGCTGGCCGTGCCCGCCCGCCCGGCGGCCCGGCTGCTCAGCGGGGTGCCCGGGACCGGGGCGGCGCAGGCGGCGCTGGCCGGCATCGCCTACGCCAGCATGGCCATCGTCACGCTGGCCTACCCGGACGAGGCGTTCGGCCAGCTCCCCGACGGCAGCGGCTACCTGGTGCCCGCGGTCGAGGGCCGGGCGGTGAAAGCGGTCACGTTCGCCAGCGTGAAATGGCCGCACCTGCGGGCCGCCGCCCCCGGCCTGATCGTGGTCCGCTGCTCGGTGGGCCGGATCGGCGAGGAGGGCCTGCTGCAGCGGGACGACCGGGAGCTGGCCGCGATCGCCGCCAGTGACCTGGCGGACGCCACCGGGGTGCGCGGCACGCCGGTGGCGAAGCGGGTGACCCGGTGGGGCGGGGCGCTGCCGCAGTACACCGTCGGCCACCGCGGCCGGGCCGGCCTGATCCGCGCCGCGGTGGCGGCGCAGCCCGGCCTGGCGGTGTGCGGCGCCGCCTACGACGGGCTCGGCATCCCGGCCTGCATCGGCACCGCCGAGGCCGCCGCCCGGCAGGTCGCGGCCTACCTGCGGGAGCGCCCCGCCCCGGCCCGCCAGCAGGGCGCGCAGGCATGAGCACCGCGGTCATCGGCGGCGTCAGCGTCGGCTACGACGACGAGGGGGACGGCCCGGCGCTGCTGCTGGTGCACGGCCACCCCTTCGACCGGTCCATGTGGTCGCCGCAGGTCCGCGAGTTCGCCCCGGCCGGCTGGCGGGTCATCGCCCCGGACCTGCGCGGCTTCGGCGAGACCAGCGCGGGTGGCGAGCTGGCCTGGGACACCTTCGCCCGTGACCTCGCGGCGCTGCTGGACCACCTCGGCGTCGCCGGGGTGGTCATCGGCGGGCTGTCCATGGGCGGGCAGATCGCGATGGAGTTCTGCCGGCTGTTCCCCGCCCGGGTGCGCGCGGTGGTGCTCGCCGCCACCTTCGCCACCCTGGACACCCCCGAGGGCCGGCAGCGGCGGGTGGAGATGGCGGGCAGGCTGCGGCGCGAGGGCATGGCGGGCTACGCCACCGAGGTGCTGCCGAAGATGATGAGCCCGGCCAGCATCCAGGCGCTGCCCGCGGTGGCCGGCCACGTGCTCGCGATGATGCGCGGCGCCCCGCCGGAGGGCGCGGCCGCGGCCGCGCTGGCCCGCTGCGGGCGCCCCGACTACACCGGAGTGCTGGGCGGCCTGGCCGTGCCCGCCCTCATCGTCGTCGGCACCGAGGACGGGTTCACGCCGGTCAGCGACGCCGAGTACATGCACGGCCTGATCCCGCACGCCACCCTGGCGGTCATCACCGGATCCGGGCACCTGCCGAACCTGGAGCGCCCCGCCGAGTTCAACCAGGCCCTGCGCCGGTTCCTGGCCGGCCTGCCGGCCGGGCCGGGGGCCAGCGCGGGGGCCGGCGCCCGCACTCCCGGCGATGGCGGAGAATGAAGCCATGGCAGGGACTGACGACAGCGCGCGCCGCGCGCGGGACGAGCTGATCGCGGAGACCGTGAAGGACGTGCTCGCGGGCAAGGACGGGACCGCGGCCGAAGCCGGGGCCAGGCCGAAGGCCCGGGACCTGAACGAGCTGATCCGCTACACCATGTGGTCGGTGTTCCGGATCAGCGACCGCACCGCCCTGGACAGCCCCCAGGGCGGCCGGGAAGCGGCCGCCGCCGAGCTGGAGGAACTGCTCGCGCAGGCGGCCGGCAAGGGCATCGTGACCCGCGGCTGCTACGACGTGCAGGGCCTGCGCGCGGACGCGGACTACCTGTTCTGGTGGCACGCCCCGTCCTCCGACGACCTGCAGGAGCTGTACGCGCGGTTCCGCCGCACCCGGCTGGGGCGGGCCAGCGAGCCGGTGTGGTCGGCGATGGCGCTGCACCGCCCGGCGGAGTTCAACAAGAGCCACATCCCGGCGTTCCTGGCCGGGGAGGAGGCGAAGAACTACGTCTGCGTGTACCCGTTCGTCCGCTCCTACGAGTGGTACCTGCTGGAGGACGGCGAGCGGCGGCGGATGCTCGCCGAGCACGGCATGATGGCCCGCGAGTACCCGGACGTCCGCGCCAACACGGTGGCCTGCTTCGCCCTCAACGACTACGAGTGGATGCTCGCGTTCGAGGCCGACGAGCTGCACCGGATCGTGGACCTCATGCGCCACCTGCGCGGCGCGGACGCCCGGCGGCACACCCGGGTGGAGATCCCCTTCTACACCGGGCGCCGCAAGCCGGCCGGGGAGCTCATCGCCGCCCTGCCCTGAGGCCGCCGTCCGGCCGGGGAGCAGAACACCGGCGGCAACGTCCTTACAGGCCCGGCAGGTTGACGACGATGGCCTCCTGGGTGGTGCGGGCGATCACCACCACGGCCTCGGTGTCAGCCGACGGGTTCTCCTCCCGGTGCGGCACGTGCGGCGGGACCCAGATGAAGTCGCCCGGGGCGGCCTCCAGGCGGGTCAGCGTGCCGCCGGCGGGCTCGCGGAACACGAACACGGGCCGGCCCGACACCACGTAGATGCCGGTCTCGGACTCGCCGTGGTGGTGGTCACCGGAGCTGGTGGCCGGCGGCAGTACGGTGGTCCCCATCCACAGCCCGCGGGAGCCGGTCAGTGCCCCGGAGATGGCCGCGGACCGGATCATGCCGCTGGTCTGCGCCGTGCCTGCGGACAGCTCGCCAGCCCGGATCAGCCGCAGGCCGGTCACGACTCCGCCGCGGGTTCCAGGGTCAGCGAGATGGAGTTGATGCACCAGCGCTGGTCGGTGGGGACCTGGTAGCCCTCACCCTCGAACACGTGGCCGAGGTGGGAGTCACAGCTGGCGCAGCGGACCTCGGTCCGCAGCATGCCCAGCGAGCGGTCCTCCAGCAGCACCACCGCGTCGCTGTCAGCCGGCTCCCAGAAGCTGGGCCAGCCGCAGTGGGACTCGAACTTCTCGCCGGAGCGGAACAGCTCGGCGCCGCAGGCGCGGCAGCGGTACACGCCCTCGGTCTTGGTCTCGGTGTACTCGCCCGCCCAGGGTGCTTCGGTGCCCGCTTCCCGCAGCACGTGGTACTCCTCGGGAGAGAGCTGCTGCCGCCATTCCGCGTCGGATTTCTGGACTTTGTCCATGGGCTGAGACTACCTGCGCCGCGTCCGGGTAGCTCGCGCCCGCCCGGGCCGTGACTGGCCGCCGGGCGGACCGGGAATCCCCGCGGACGCTAAGGTTCCTAGTGCGAGAGCGGAGGGGGACCCCTGCATGCAGTGGCTGAACGAGCCCGCCAGCTGGCAGCGCACCAGCGGCGTGCTCACCGTGAGCGTCGATCCGGGCACGGATTTCTGGCGCCAGACCAGCTACGGCTACATCCGGGACAGCGGCCACGTGTACGGCGAGGTGCTGGCGGGGGACCTCGACGTGTCGGTGCGCATCCGCTGCACCCTGGACACCCAGTATGACCAGGCCGGGATCATGCTCCGGGCGGACGAGCAGACCTGGCTCAAGACCGGGGTGGAGTTCTTCGAGGGGCAGCCGCGGCTGAGCACGGTGCTGACGCTCGGCCGGTCCAGCTGGACGGTGACCAGCCTGCCCGAGGACGCCGACGAGATCGTGCTGCGGGTGGCGCGGCGCGACGACGCGGTGGAGGTCCGGTACGGCACCGGGGCAGAGGAGCCAGGCCAGCTGGCCGCGCTGGTGTACCTGCCGCCGGAGGCCGAGGTGCTGGCCGGGGTGATGTGCGCCGCGCCGGAGGGCCCGGGCTTCATCGTGTCATTCCACGACCTGCACATCGACGGCCAGCGCTGGGACGGGGAGGCTTCCCCGGCAGCCATCCAGGCCGATGGGGAACGGGAACCCTGGGCAGAGCGTGACCAGGACCACTGGACGCCCAGCCCGGACGGCGGTTCCGGGCGCCGCTGGCTGGAACCGGGCGGGGCGGACGTCAGCAGCGCCGGCTGGAACCCGGGGGACCCTGGCGGCGAGGCTGGCCCGGCGTGGGCGGCGCGGCAGGAGAGCAGCCCCGCCTGGGCCGGGCAGGACCGGGACGCGGCCTGGCCAGCGGCTGATGACGGCCCGGCGTGGGCCGCGGACGGGGAAGCCGGACAGGACGCGCAGGAGCGGGCCGGGTGGCCGGAGCCGGCGGCTGGCGCAGCGAGCCCGCCATGGGCGGACGCGGCCGAGCCCGGTGCCGGCCCCTACTGGCCGGAGACGGGCACGGACGGCGGCCGGCCCGCCCAGCCGGACCCGGGCAGCGGGACGGCCTGGGCGGCGGACGGCGGAAGCGGAACCGGAGTGGCCGGAACCGGAGCCGCCGGGACGGGAGCGGGCGGGACCCGGGCGGCCGGCGCCGGCACCGGCGACTGGCCGCGCGAGCACGACGCCGGCAGCGGGGAGTGGCCGGCTCAGCCTGCCCGGGGTGGCAGTGGTGAGTGGCCGGCTCAGCCTGCCCGGGGTGGCAGTGGCGAGTGGCCGGCTCAGCCTGCCCGGGGCGGCAGTGGCGAGTGGCCGGCTCAGCCCGCCCAGGGCGGCAGTGGCGAGTGGCCCGTATCCGCGGGGGACAGCGGGCCGGGCCAGGACGGGCCCGCGGGCGACGGCCCGGCAGGCGGCTGCGGCGGCGAGCCCGGCCCCGAGCGCGGCGGCCGCGACCGGGCCCGCAAGAGCCGCCCCGGCCGGGTCCGGATCGGCAGGGACCGGCCCGGCAAGGACCGGCCGGGCAGGGAACGGCCGGGCAGGGAACGGGCCGGCGGCAGCGGCGCCGGCGGCAGCAGCCTGGACGACGGCGGTCAGCCTGGTGCGGGCGCCGCGCCGGCGGCGGGACCCGGCCCGGACGCCGCCGCGAACGAGGCCGGCCAGGCCACGGCGGACGGCGACCCCTGGCGGACCGCGGACGGGGCCAGGACCGACGCGGACCCGGACCTGGACTGGTTCCGCCAGGTACGCAGCGACGCCGCGGACGGCGAGGCCGCGGGTGCCTTCGGGCTGGGCGAGGACAGCCGCCCAGCCTGGCCCGGGCCACCGGCGGCAGCCGATCCGCCGGCCAGCGATCCGCCTGCGGCGGGCGACAGCGGCTGGCCGCTCCCGGCGGACGGGCGGCCGGACAGCGAAACCGGCCCGGGCGCGGAGTCCGGGCCCGGTGCCGCCGAGTGGCGGCGGCCAGACAGCGGCTCGGGCGCGGACTGGATGCAGCTGGCCACCAGCGCCCAGGCCCGGCACTGGATCGCGGCGTTGGCGAGTGACCTGAGCGCGGACTGGCCCGGCCCGCCGGTCCCGGCGGACAGCACCGGCGGCGGCGACGTCCCCGGCAGCGAGGCCGGCCTGACCGGTGCGGAGCCGGGCGGTGCGGGCGCGGGCGCAGCCGCGCGCTGGGCTGCCGGGCTGCCGGACCGCGCGGCACCGCAGGACTACCCGGCGGACGCAGCGGACGACACCGACCCGGACGGTGCCGCCATCCCGGCAGGTGACGCCGGCCAGCCGGACACCCCGCCGTGGGCCCGGCCCGGCGACCCCTGGCGGGAAGCCGCCGCGGATGCGGGCTCCGTCCCCGTGCCAGCGGCGGCAGCGGACCCGGAGCCCTCCTCCGGAGCGGCAGCGGATACCGGCCCCGTGCCCACACCGGACGCCGGTGCGGATCCAGTCTCCGCGCCGGAGGCAGCGGGCGCGGCCCCGGTCACCGGGCCGGGGGCCGCAGCGCCCGCGAGCTCCGCCGGGACCGGCGCTGACCTGGACACTGGCGAGACTGCGGACGCGGGCTCCGCCGGCACTGATACGGACGCGGGCTCCGCCGGCACTGATGCGGACGCTGCCAGCACCGGCACCGATACCAGGACAGGCGCTGGCGCGGACCCGGCCGAGGCCGGCGCTGACGCGGACACCGGCGAGATGGGCGCAGTGCCCGGCCGCGCCGGCGATCCCGGCACGTCAGCGGCGCCGGGCCGCGGCGCCGGCGGGCGGGACGGCCTGCCGGCCGCCACCGGCAGCGGGGAGCACCCGGCGGCGGAGGAGCGCAACGGCCTGCCAGCGGCCAATGGCGGGGACAAACCAGCGGCGGGGCAGCGCAACGGCCTGCCGCAGGCCAACGGCGGTCACAAACCAGCGGCGGAGCCCGGTGACGCCAGCGGCGCGGCCTGGAATGGCGGTTTCTTCAGCCGCGGCGCTGCCGGGGCTGCCCCCGCCGGCCCAGCCGCCGGCGGGGAAGGGCTGGCGGACGACGCGACCGACCCGAATCTGCCGGTGACACCGGACCCGGAGCCCGCCCAGCCTGCGGCCCCCCGCCCGCCCGCTGCCAGCGCAGGCCCGGCGCTGGCGGGCAAGACCGCCGGCCGCCCCGGCCCGCCCGCCGAGCCCATGGACGCCGCGGACGAATGGATCAGCCTGCTGACCACCGA
>JBLMWU010000034.1:0-38595 GCA_050257395.1 Gemmatimonadota bacterium
CACCCGGCTCGCGCGGTGCCCCGCGCGTATTCAGCCAGCAGCCGCCGCACACCGCTATGGCTGGCCGGTGAGGATGAAGCGGCTGCTGGCGCGCAGCGCGGCGACGATCTCCGCGGGGGCCTTGCCGGGCGCGCCCGCGTCGTAGGGCGGCTGCGGGTCGTATTCGATGCCGAGCTGGATGGCCTGGGCTGCTGCGGCTCCGGCCACCCGGCCGGCCAGCGCCAGGGCCATGTCGATGCCCGCCGACACCCCGGCGCCGGTGACGTACTTGCCCGCGAAGACCACGCGGTCGCTGGCCGGGGTGACGCCGAAGGCCGGCAGCTGGCCGAGCGCCAGCCAGTGCGAGGTGGCCCGCTGGCCCTGCAGCAGGCCGGCCGCGGCGAGGATCAGCGAGCCGGTGCAGACCGAGGTGGTCCAGGTGCTGGTCCGGTCGGCTGCCCGCAGCCACTCGTGCACCGGGCCGTCGGCCATCTGCTCCGCCTGTCCCGGGCCACCCGGCACCACCACGATGTCGGGGCTGGGCACCTGTGCCAGCGTGGCGTCGGCGACCAGCCGCAAGCTGCCCGTGTCGGTGACCACCGGGCCGGTCTGCCCGGCGGCGAAGACCACCCGGGCGCCGGGGAGCCTGCTGAGGACCTCGTAGGGCCCGATCGCGTCGAGCGCGGTGAACCGGTCATACAGCAGGATCGCGATGTCCATGACTCTCCTCCTCGGATGGCCGCCGCGCGCTAACGGGCTGCTGCCAGTGACGCGGCGGGGTGGAAACGGCGCCGGTACTCCGCCGGGCCGACGCCGAGCGCGCGCAGGAACGCCCGGCGCATCGTCTCGGCCGTGCCGTAACCGCACGCCCGTGCTGTCTCCTCGACGCTGTCGGCGGTGTCTTCCAGCCGGCGGCGGGCGGCTTCGAGCCGGACCCGGTCCACGTAGCGGCCGGGTGTCACCCCCACCTCCGCGGCGAACGCCCGGGCGAACTGCCGCGGGGACAGGCTCGCCCGCTGCGCGAGCGCTGGCACCGACAGGTCATCGCCGGGATGATCGGCGATCCACTGCTGCAGTTCGCGCAGCGGCGGCCGGGTCGCGAACTGGCTCGCCAGCTGCGCGCTGAACTGCGCCTGGTTGCCGGGCCGGCGCAGGAACACCACCAGGTGGCGGGCCACCGCCAGCGCCGTGTCCCGGCCGAGGTCCTCCTCGACCAGGGCCAGCGCCAGGTCGATGCCGCAGGTCACCCCGGCCGACGTGATCAGGCTGCCGTCGCGGACGTAGATGGGCTCCGCGAGCACGCTGACATCCGGGAACCGCCGGGACATGGCGTCGCAGTACGCCCAGTGCGTGGTGACGGTGCGGCCGGTGAGCAGCCCCGCCTCGGCGAGCAGGAACGCGCCGGTGCACACCGATACCACCTGCCTGGCCCCTGGGGCGTGCCCGCGCAGCCAGCCGATCAGGTCCTGACCCGGCGCCCGGGTGCCCGTCCCGCCGGGGACGAGGAGCAGGTCGCGCGGCCGCTCCGTGCCCAGGTCGGTGTCCGGGGTGATCAGCAGCCCGCTGGAGGTGCGCACGGCGCCGCCCCCCAGGCTCGCGGTCCTGACCCGGTAGCAGGGCTCGCGGCCGTCCGCGGCGAGCCGCCGGTTGGCACCGGCCAGCACCTCCAGAGGGCCGGTCACATCGAGGCTCTGCACGCCATCGAACAGGACGATCAGGGCATCGCGGCTGGTCATGGCCACCATGCTGGTCCATCACGGTCATGTCTGCAATGACGAATATCCCACTATTCCTGCCATCACGGCTGCCGGGATCCGCCGCTGGCGGGATCACGGCGTGTCCGGGAAGAAAGCCCCGCGGGTTCCGCATCCCCGCCCCGGCCAGCGTTTACCCGCAAGGGGGGCCGGGCGGTGGCTTACTGGTTCTTTGCTATTTCTTACCGGGCGGAACAGGGCGTTAGTGAATACGCCGGGGAACACTCGCCGGTATCGATGTCAGGCGCAGCCCGCCGCGTCAGGCACCGGGTCATGCCTCACCCCGCGGGTATGCGCGCCCTTCGCGTGATAGGAGCCGCATGTCCCGGCTGAGACGCACGGTACTCGGCAAGGTCGCAGCCGCCGCCCTCCCGGTGGGGATGGCCGCGGCTTTTGCCTGCCAGGCCCCGCCCGCCGCCGCGGCGCCGGGGACGCCGGCACACCCGGCCGCCAGCCACCCGGCCGCCAGCCACCGGGCCGGGGCACGCCACCACCCGCCGGAGCACCGGACCGGCCGGCACCGGCGCCGCCACCGGCGTGGCCGGTGGCTGCCCGCGCGCCTGCGCGCCTATGACTGGGCGGTACGCCAGGCCGGCCACCCGTACGTGTGGGGTGGCACGGGGCCGGGCTTCGACTGCTCGGGGCTGGTCATGATGGCGTACCGGCACGCCGGGATCCGCCTGCCCAGGACCACGTTCATGATCCTGGCCAGCTCGCTGGTGAAGCGGGTCAGGCACCCGCGGAAAGGGGACCTCGCGTTCTATGGGCCCGGGCACGTGGAGCTGTACCGGACCCGGGGCTACACGTTCGGCGCCCACGACTACGGGTCCCCGGTCGGGCTCACCCATTACGGATGGGGCTGGGTGCCGACCTCCTTCTACCGGGTCAGGTGAGGCGCCTTTGCCGCCAGGGGGAGAGCCCGGCCGCTGGCTGCCCCCTCAGCCGGCGTCCGGGAAGGGCAGCGGATCGGCCCCCGGCAGGCGGTCGTAGACGAGCTCGTGCTGGCGGACGCGGACCCCGTCCGTCAGCTGATGCTCCGCCAGCCGCCCGTCCGGCATGAGGTGCCAGACCGCCAGCTGCTCGATGAGCCGGGCGTGGTCGGCGATGAGACGCCGGTGGCAGCGCCACCACACGCTCTCGCTGCACATGACCGCGGTCCGTTCCGCCGCGGCCGCTTCCGCCAGCCCGGTCATGGCGGCGGTGAACTCCGTGCCGCGCATGTGGGCGGCGTACGCGCGGAACGACTCGTTGCGCAGGGCCACGTCCGGCGACCCGGGCGGCAGCGTGCGGAAGCCGCCCAGCCGCCGTTCCCACCGGTAGGAGACGCCCGCCGCGGGCAGCCAGCCGGCCAGCGCGTCGCGGCCGAAGTGGGGGAACCGGCGGCTGCCGGGCGCGATCCGGACATCGACCACTGACCGCACCCCCGCCGAACGGAGCAGCGCGGCGAAGCCGTCTGCGGTGTGCGTGCCGTGCCCCACCGTCAGCAGCTCCGCCCCGGACGGGTTCCCGTCAGCCTGTTGCGTCACCCATCCAGGTGTACCCGGCGGCGAGGCAAGCCGCCGCTCAGCCCGGCGGCGGAGCCGCGGCCGGCTGGCTGCGGCCCGCCAGGAAGGCGGTGAGCTGCGGCTCCACGGCGTCCTGCTGACCGAGCATCAGGTGCCCGCCGCGGTCCACGCTGACCAGCCGTGCGCCGGGGATGCGCTGGGCCGCCCGCTGCGCGCCCTCGTAGGAGGCCAGCGGGTCGTCGGACGCGTGCACGATCAGGGTCGGCACCCTGATCGCTTCCAGGTCGTAGCTGTTGACGTCCGGGTTGGACACGTAGAAGTCGAAGATCACGCCGTCGGCCCGCGGCTTCACCGGGAAGATGCTGCCGGTGATGTCGCGGACGACGCTCGCGTCCGCGCCGGTCAGCGGGAACCCGCGCGGCACGCCCAGCAGCCGGGTCATGAGCGGCCGGGCGAAGGTCCGCACGGCCCACATCGGGAACTCCGAGCGCACCAGCAGCTTGTTCGCCTCCGGCTGGTGCTCGGCGGTCGGGCTGCCCGGCAGGTTGCCGGACATCACCATCAGGTGCCGCACCCGGTCCGGGTGCCGCAGCGCGAACTGCAGGCCCGAGGTCGCGCCCGCCGAGATGGCCAGCACGTCGGTGCTGGTGATGCCGAGCCCGTCGAGCAGGGCGGCGAACGCGTCGGCCTGGTCTGCGGGCGTCGCGCCGGGCGGCAGGCCCGACCCCAGGTAGCCGAACCGCGAGGGAGCGATCACCCGCCGGTCGCGGAACATCCCGTCCACCGACACCAGCCCGGAGTCACAGCCGCCGAAGATGCCGTGGATCACCAGGAGCGGTTCGCCGGTGCCCCGTTCCGCGTACTCGACCACGCCGAACTCGGTCGGCATCGCCGCCCGGCTGACGTCCGCCAGCCGCGCCCGGTCTTCGGCAAGATCGCGACGGTAGCGGCGGGCCAGGTACCCGGTGGCGATCAGCCCACCGCCGGCGGCCGCGAGCAGCATTTTCTTCATGGGCCCCCCCGGTCATGCGTCTCCCCTGCTGCTGACCCTAGGAGGACCGGGCCGGCGGCGGGCAGGGGCCGAAAGTCCCTGATCGGGAGTTACGGGCAGACCCCGCCGAAGGAGAAGCCGCCGCTGCGGGCCAGGTCCACGTACCAGTGCCCGCCCGTTTCCGTGGCCAGCAGCCACTGGCCGCTGCCCGGCCCCTGGAACACCGGGAAGTCATGCCCGCCGATGCTGGCGTGTCCCTTCACCCGGACCCGCACGACCGCCCGGCCGTTTCCGGCGGGCTGCGCCGACACGATCCGGAACGAGCTGACGGTGATCTTCGGGCCGCTGCTGAGGAACGACCGGACACAGGCGCGCTGGCCGCCCGGGACCGCCTGCGCGGCCGCACCCGGGTCGTGCCGTTCCAGCGCCGACCAGAAGGTGCTGGCGGCCTGCTCGGCTGCGGCCGTCTGGGCCGGCGAGAGGGTCCCGGCCACCTTCGGCGGGCTGGCGGAACCGCCGCCGGTGCTGATGAAGCTGCGGCCTGACGAACCGCCGGTCATGAGCTGGGACATGCTGGCGACCTGCGCCGCGGGCGGCGCCGAGACGTGGACCGGCGCGCCGAAATCGTAGAAATCAGTTGTCTGAACGAACCGCGCATGGGCCGGTGCCCCCGGCCCGCCGGGCAGATGCAGGGAGAGCTGGACCCGCCGCACCAGATTCTGCCCGTCCACCCAGACGTCCACGGGGATGGAGCCGGAGCCGAGCATGGTGGCGAAGGCCCGGAAGCCCGCACGCTTGGCGCGGGGCAGGCGGGCGGCCGCCTTGGCCGGGTCGATGATCACCCGGTAGCCGGTGACCTGCACGCCCCGGACGGTGGCGGTGCCCAGCCTGGTCACGCTGCTGGACATCGCCGTCAGCGACGACAGCAGGTCCGCCGGATCGGTGCCGCCGCCGAACGGGCCGAACAGCGAGCCGGCCGGGCTGCCGGCGGCGCCGGCGTCGATGGCGAGCCAGGACTTGCCGGGCGGCAGCCCGGCGCCGGCCCCGGCCGGCAGCTTGATGTAGACCTTCGGCGGGATGAAGAGCTCCGTCATCCCCATCGGGTAGCGCATGCTGATCAGGCCGCGGGAGCGGGCGAAGTCGAACGCGCCCGCCGCCGTGAACGACATCGACATGCCCGGCGCCCGCATGGCCATGGTCTCGGCGATCCGCGCTGTCCGGCCCGCGGTGGCGGCGACCGCCGCGGCGAGGTTGCCGGGCTGCGCCACCTGGGTGCCGCACCCGGCGGCCAGGACACCGAGCCCGGCCAGAGCCACGAGGTACCTGCCACCGCGCACCGTGTCCGCCTTTCGCGCCTGAGCTGCCCGTCACCAAGCGTGCCGTAGCGGGCGCGGCGCGGCAATCCGCCGCTTACCGTGGCTGGCTCTCCAGCCGTTCCTTGAGCCGCTGGCAGCTGTGCGGCGCCTGCCGTGCCGCCTGCGGCCGGACGACCAGGGGGACCAGCAGCCTGCCGGGCCCGTGACCGTCGAAGTCGAGCGCGACGGTCACCCGGGAGCCCTGCCCGCCGGGCAGCGGCTCGACGGTCACCGTCACCTTCACCCGCACCGGCCCGTCGACCCCGCGCACCGACCACACGCGGGGCGGGCTGAGCTCCGTGATCTCCAGCGTCGAGATCTGCTCGGCGCCGCCGATGCGGGTGGTGGTGGTGAACCGGGAACCCGCCGCGGGCGGCCCGCCTCCTTCCATGCGCGCGCTCACGACGCCGTCCTGCCATTCGCGCAGCCGGGTGGGATCGGTGACGAAGGCAAAAACCACTTCCGGCGGCCGGGTGACTTCGATCGCGGACACGATGGGCGCCACGTCGCCTCCTCGTCAGGGTGGGCGTGTCTGCGACATCGTCGCAGGTCGTGCCCGGGCGTCACACTGTGACGCCCGGACTCACGCCTTCCGGTCAAGAGCCCGTTCCGCACCTGGAGGACGACATGACCGGAATCGAGCAGCGCACAGCAGTCACCGGCGAGGCCACCGCGCGTGAGCTGGCCAGCCAGCTCATCGCGTTCCTGGAGACCGGCACCCCGCCCGCGGGGCTGTTCACGCCGGACGTGTTCTGCGACTTCACGATGCCGCAGTGGCGGCTGCAGGCGCAGGGCGCCAGCGACGTCGCCGATCTCCGGCGGCACGGCCACCCCGCGCCGGGGCGGGTGCCCCGGTCGCGGTTCGACGCGACCGCGACCGGGTTCGTCCTCGAAGTGGAAGAGCAGTGGGAGGCCGGCGGCGAATCCTGGTACTGCCGCGAGATGTTCCGGGCCGACGTGGCCGGCGGCGCGATCTGCCAGCTGTCGGTGTACTGCACCGGCGACTGGGACAGCGCGCTCGTCGCCAGGCACGCGGACGCGGTCTCGCTGCTGAGGCCCTGACCAGCCCGGCTGCCTAAGATTCCGCTATGGAGGCTGCTGCCCGGGCGGGCGGCCGCAGGGAGGCCGCGCTGATCCGGGCCTTCTGCGAGGCCCGCGAGGCCGGGGACACCGCGCTCATGGCGGAGGTGGCGGCGGAGCTGCCGTCGAGCCAGCGCTTCGGCGCGCACCCGGGCCAGATCCCGGCCCTGGTGCACGAGGCCTACGCCGCGGCCGCCGACCCGGTGACGCGGGCGCGGCTGGCCGCGGCGCTGGGCCGCGCGTGGGTGTACGGCGGCGACGCGCAGCGGGCGGCCAGGTTCGCCGACGAGGCGGTGGCCGTGGCCCGCGGCACCGGCCAGCCGGAGGCCCTGGCCGGTGCCCTGGACGCGGCGCTGCTGACCCGGTGGGGTCCCGGCGATTTCAGCGCCCGGCTCCAGCTCGCCGCGGAGCTGGACGGCACCGCGGCCCACCTGGCCGACCCCGGGCTGCGGCTGTCCGCCCACCTGTGGCGGCTGACCACGGCCTGGGAATGCCTCGACGTGATCGCGGTGCGGCGCCAGCTCCGCGCGCTGGACCTGCTGGCCGCGGAGACCGGCGACGCCCGGACCGCCTTCTTCGCCTCGGCCCGCCGGGCCATGCACGCCCTGGCCACCGGCGAGCTGGCGGAGGCGGACGACCTGATCGCCCGCACCGCCGAGGCCGGGGCCCGGGCAGCCGAGCCGGACCTGGACGCGGTGCTGCACAGTCTCGCCGCCAGCCGGGCCCGCCGGGCCGGCGACGTGGACACCCTGCGGCGGGAAGCAGCCGCGTTCGAGGCGTACGGCGCGAGCGAGGGGATCCCCTCGGTGGCGGCGGAGGCCGCCGTGCTGTGGCTGGCGGCCGGCGAGCCGGAGCGCGCGCTCGCGGTCGCCGTCCAGGCCGCCGGCGGCGGCCTGGACACGGTGGCGCAAGACGTGGACTTCCTGCTGACCGTCGCCTCGGTGGCGGAAGTGGGCGCCGCCCTGCACAGCGAGGACCTCACCGCCGCCGCTGCCCGGCTGCTGGAGCCCTACGCCGGCCGCGCCGTGCTGAACGCGGGCGCGGTCACGTTCCACGGCGTCGTCGATGACTACCTCTTCCGGGCCAGCCAGGCACTCGGCCAGCCCGCCGCCGCGGGCTGGCGCGACCTCGCCGCCACCTGCTACCAGCGGATCGGGGCCGGCTGGTGGCTCAGCCGGCTCACCGCCACCCGGCCCGGCCCGCGGGCGGCCGCAGCCGCGGTCATCCACCTGCGGCAGGACGGCCCGCACAGCTGGACGGTCGGCCGCGACGGGGCCACGGCGGCCATGCCCGACCTCCGGGGCCTGCACTACCTGCGGCACCTGATCAGCCGGCCGGGGGTACCCGTCGCCGCCCTGGAGCTGGCCGCCGCCGTCCATGGCCACCCGGGGGCCGCGGTCCCCGGCACCGGCGCCGGCGAGGTGATCGACCGGCAGGCGCTCACCGCCTACCGGCGCAGGCTGCGCGAGCTTGACGCAGAGGTGGACGGGGCGCAGGCGTGGGCCGACGAGGCGCGGCTGAGCCGGCTCCGCCTCGAACGCGAAGCCCTGCTGCGCGAGGTCGGCGCGGCGACCGGGCTGGCCGGCCGGCCCAGGCGGTTCAGCGCGGCCGGCGAGCGGGCCCGGGTGGCCGTGCGGAAAGCGATCGCCGCGGCGCTGGCCCGCATCGGCGGCCACGACCCGGCGCTCGCCCGGCTGCTCAGCGACACCGTGCACACCGGCGCCAGCTGCCGCTACGACCCCGACCCGGACCGGCCGGTGAGCTGGCAGCTGGGAACCGGCCAGCCCTGACCGGCAATGGCCTGACCGCCGCCGCGGATTGGCCCCGCGGAGCTGTCCGCCCTGCACACCCGCAACTTCATGTGACGCCGGGACGTTTTCTGGGCGGAAACTCAGCGTCGGCAGAACGTTTTCAGAAGGTCCGGCCGCAGTCTGACCGGCGGTGGGGCCGCAGCCGTCCCCGCCAGGAGGAGACAGTCTCCTCCGCCTGCCGGGATGAGGTGCACAGACCTTGGCCGTGTCATCGCCGCCGCAGAAGGACGCCCGGGAGGGGCCGGCCGGGTCACGGGGCCGCCGCTGGCTGACCGGGCTGGCCGCCGGGGTCCTCATCGCCACGCTGGCGGTGGCGGGCGCCTTCGGGGTCAGCAGGTACGTGTCCACCTTCTGGCTGTACCGGGGTTTCCCGGCGCCCACCGTGCCGCACAGCGTGGTGGCGGCCGGCGGGGGCAGGCACGTGCCGGTGGCCGCGCCCGCGGTGCAGAGCATCACCGTGCCGGGCCCGGCCCTGGGCGGGTACGCGGACCCGGTCTACGTGGTGCTGCCGCCCGGCTACGCGAGCCATCCCCGGCAGCGCTACCCGGTGCTCTACCTGCTGCACGGGTTCCCCGGGCTGCCCGTGCAGTTCCTGAACGTCGGCCAGGTCAGCAGCATCGAGGCGGCGCTGGTGGCGGCCGGCCTGATGAAGCCGATGATCCTGGTCATGCCGACCGGCACCCGCTCGTTCCTGGCCGACGAGGAATGGGCCAACGGCATCCGGCCGGGCAACGCGTGGGAGACCTTCGTCGCCCGCGACCTCGTCAGCGCCGTCGACGCCCGCTACCGCACGATCGCCGCCGGCCGCGCCCGCGGCATCGCCGGGCTGTCGGAAGGCGGCTACGCGGCCCTGAACATCGGGCTGCACCACCCCGGTGAGTTCACCCTGCTGGAAAGCTGGTCAGGTTACATGCGAGCAGACCGGATGCCCGGGATCTTCGGGCACAGCGCCCAGGTACACCGCTACAACAGCCCGGCGCTGTGGGCGCCGCAGGTGGCCGCCCAGCTCCGGGCCAGCCACACCTACATCTGGTTCTACAGCGGCTCCCGGGACTCCCTGTCCAGGCAGAACCGGGCGTTCACCGCCGAGCTCACCTCGCTCGGGGTGGCGCACCACTTCTTCATCGGGCCGGGCAGGCACAACTGGCGGCTGTGGCGCCGGTACATGCCGCAGGCGCTCGTCACGGCGTCGGGCCACCTCAGCCATGGCTAGGCAGCTGCGCGGCGCGGCCGCCCTCGCAGCGCGGGTGATCGCCGTGGCCGCGGCGATCACCGTGATCACCTCCCTGGCCACCGGCTGGCTGTACTGGCTGCGCGCGGGGGTCGCCGGCTGGCCGGGGCCGCGGGTGACGGACGCGCTGCCGCTGGACGAGCTGCCCGGCCACGACAGCGTGCCGCTGCTGATCTACCTGGCGGTGTTCGGGCTGGCTGCCACGGCGCTCGGGCTGGCGGCGCGGGCCCTGCGGCTGGACCGGCTGACCGCGGGCCTGGGCCTGGCGGCCGGCACCGGCGGGTGGCTGCTGCTGGCCGACGCCTTCAGCCTGCTCGTCGTCAGGCAGGTGCCCGCCAGCGAGGCGCTGCGGCAGGCGGCCCGGCTGCAGCCGGTCTACCTGGCGGCGGCGCTGGCCGGCGCCGGCGGGGCGCTGCTGGGCAGGCGGGTGCGGCCCGGCGGCATGACCCCCCGGCTGCTGGGCGGGCTGGTGGCCGTGGGCGGGGCCATCGACCTGGCCTCCGCGCTGATCCCGCACACCGGCCCGGCGCTGGGGCTGATGGTGAGCATCGCGCCGCGGGCTGTCTTCCCGGCCGCGCACGTGCTCCTGGTGCCGGCCGGGGTGCTGCTGCTCCTCACCGCCCGGGGACTGCGCCGGCGCAACCGGCGGGCGCTGCGGCTGGCCGCCGGCCTGCTCGGGCTGTCGGCCCTGCTGCAGCTGCTGCGCGGGCCGGACTACGCGGCTGCGGTCGTCACCGGGCTGGTGGCGGTGGCGCTGCTGGCGCGCCGCGACGACTTCCCCTACCGCGGCGACCCGGCGGCCCGGCCGTCGGCGCTGCTGCGGCTGGCCGGCCTCGGCGGGTTCACCCTCGGGTACGGCGTGGTCGCGGTGTGGGCGTACCAGACCACCGCGGGCCTGGTGTTCAGCTTCCCGGCCGCGGTGGCCGACACGCTGCGGGCGATGGCCGGCCAGCTGCCGCCGGACGTCGATCTGCTGCCCGGGGAGTTCGCCGACTGGTTCCCGTACTCCGTCATGTCCCTGATGGCGGTCGGCATCATCTGGGCGGCCGCGGTGTGGATCCGGCCCTGGCGGCAGCGGCTGCTGGCCGACGCGCGGCGCGGCGAGCAGGCCGCGGCCATCGTCCGGCGCTGGGGCGCGGACACCCTCGCCCCGTTCGCCCTCCGCTCGGACAAGGAATGGTTCCTGGCCGGCCAGACGCTCATCGCCTACCGGGTGGTCCGCGGCGTCGCCCTGATCAGCGGCGACCCGGTCGGGCCGCCGGCGGAGTCCGGGCCCGCGCTGGCGGCCTTCCTGGCGCACGCGCGGGAGCGCGGCTGGCGCACCGCGGTGCTCGGCGCCTCGGAGCGGTCGCTGCAGACCTACCGCGGCCACGGACTGCACCCGCTGTACCACGGCGACGAGGCGGTCATCGACACCGGCGGCTTCTCCCTGGACGGCCGCGCCATGCGCACCGTCCGGCAGGGCGTGCACCGGGTCGAGCGCAAGGGGTTCACCACCGAGGTGGTGATGGCCGGCGAGGCGCCCGCCGCGCTGCGGGCGGAACTGGCGGCGGTGGAGCGCGCCTGGCTGGGGGACGGGGCGCGGAAGGGGTTCACCATGGAGCTCGACAGCCTGTTCCGGCTGGGCGGCCGCGACGCCCTCTTCGTGATCGGCCGGGACGCGCAGGGCCGGGTGAACGGGTTCCTGCACCTCGCCCGCTGCGAGGCCAGCCGGTCACTGTCGCTGTCCACCATGCCCCGCTGGCGGGACACCCCCAACGGGTTCACCGCGTGGCTCATCGTGGCGGCCGTGCGCTGGGCCAGCGAGCACGGGTTCAGCCACGTGTCGCTGAACTTCTCGCCGTTCGCGGGCCTGCTCGCCACCGGGGCGGAACTGCCGTCCCTGCAGCCCCTGCAGCGCCTCCAGCGGCGGGCGCTGCTGCGCCTCAAGCGCGTCCTGGCGCTGCAGCTGGACAACCTGCACCAGTTCAACGACCAGTTCGGCCCCGCGTGGCGGCCCCGCTACGTGGTCGTCCAGGCCTGGGCTGACCTGCCCCGGGTGGCGCTGGCCGCGATGGCCGCCGAGGGGTACCTGCCGCACGCCGGCCTGATCCGCGGCCGGGGCTGGTCGGCGGACCTGCCCGAACCCGGCGAGGCCCGGCAGCTGGCGGCGGTGTCATGACGCTGGCGCTCGCGGCGGGCCTGGCCCTGGCGCTGCTGTCCACGGCCGCGATCAGCTACGGCTTCTACCTCCAGCACGCGGCGTCGGGGGCGGTGCCCACCCTGTCGCTGCGCCACCCGCTGGCCTCGCTGTCCTCCCTGTTCACCTGCTGGCGGTGGCTGGCGGGCTTCGTCACCGGGCTCAGCGGCTGGGCGCTGTACATCGCGGCGCTGCGGTTCGCGCCGCTGTCGCTGGTGCAGGCCACGTCCGCCGGCGGCGTCGGGCTGCTCGCGCTGCTGGTCCGGCTGGGCGGCGGCCCCCTGTCCCGCGCCGACCGGCTGGCCGTCGCGGTCTCCACCGGCGGGCTGCTGCTGCTCGGCCTGTCCCTGCCCGCGGGCGGCGGGCACCCGGCCGCCGCCGGCTGGGCGGGGCCGCTGGCCTGGGCGCTGGCCTCGATGGCACTGGCCGGGCTGGCCGCTGGGCCGGCGGCCCGGGTGCTGCGGCCCGGCGCGGGCCTGGCCGCCGCTTCGGGCCTGCTGTACGCGGCCGGTGATGTCGCCACCAAGGCGGCGGTCGGCGGCACCGGCCCGGTGCTGGTGTTCACGGCCCTGGTCCTGGCCTGCCACGGCCTGGCCTTCGTCACCCTCCAGCTCGCCTTCCAGCGGGGCACCGCGCTGGCCACCGCCGGGGTGTCCAGCCTGCTCACGAACGCGGTGCCGATCCTGGCAGGGCTGCTGGTCTTCGCCGAGCCCATGCCCGGCGGCGCGGCCGGAGTGCTGCGCGGGCTCGGCTTCGCCGGCGCGGTGGCCGGCGGGACGCTGCTGGCCGCCACCGGCCGGGCGGGCGGGCCGGCCCAGCAGGCCGGCGGGGCGGACCTGCCGCTGCTGGATGCCGCCCGGCCTGCGCCGGAGGCCGGTGTCCCGGTTGCTGAGCCCGCCGGGCCCGCGGCCGGGTCTGCCCGGCCGGGAACGGAGCCGGCCAGGGCGGGGCGGGCCGCGGGCTAGGACCAGGAACCGGGCCTGGCCCGGCCTACGTGGGCGCCGGGCTGGGAACGCTGCTCGGGCTCACCGAGGGCACGGCGCTGGGCGACGGCGAGGGGGTGGGCTGACCGGTCGGCGTCGGCGGCGGCTGCGTGGGGGCCGGGCTGGCCGGCCCGGTCGGGCTGGCCGCTGCGGCCGGCCGGGACTTGTGGCGGTGGCCGGTGGCCCGGGGGGTGGCCACGGTCTGCGAGCCGGGCGTGCTGACCGGGCTGGCTCCCGGGTCCAGCACCGGCCCGGACGGGTGGGCGGCAGGCGGCGGCGCGACCCGCTGCTGCGGCCCCGTGCCGGGCAGGCTGCTCAACGCCCAGCCGGCCAGGCCGAACAGTGCCAGCCCAGCGGCTGCCAGGGCGCCCCGCCGCGGCAGTGACCGGGCCGCCGCGCCCGGGAAACGGCGCCGGACAGGAACGGGCCCGGTCGCGGCCGGTCCTGGCCAGGACGGCACGCCGCCCGGTCCGCCGGCGATGGCCTGCCCATCGCCGGGCGCACCGTCAGCCGCCGCGCCTGGCGCTGGCGCCTGGGTCCCGGCCGCTGCCAGCGCCCCGGCTGCCACCGCGCCGCCTGCTATCGCGGCACCTGTGCTGGCTGCCATCGCATCGCCCTGGCCGCCCGCTGTGCCGTCCGGGACGCCCGCCGCAGCGTGCCGGGTGCCGGTGACTGCGAGGTCCGCCGTGTCCGCCGTGTCCGCGGCCGGGGCGCCGGCCGCGGCTGGCAGGTCGATCGCGGTCGGCGCCGCGAGCGCCGCGGCCAGGGCGGAGGTGGGGGTGAGCGTGCTGCTGGCACCCGCACCCGCCTTTGCGGCCAGCCCGGCCCGCAGCTGCGCGGCCCGCTGCGCGACGTGCCCGGCGCTGGGCGGCCGGGCCTGCGGGTCCTTCGCCGTCAGCGCGGCCACCAGCGCCGCGACCCCCAGCGGCACCGGCGGCGGCAGCGGCGGCAGGCTGCGCTCCTGGTGCGCCAGGGCGACCGCGAGCGGTTCCCCGGTGAACGGGACCTCCCCGGTGAGGCACTGGTAGGCGAGGATGCCGAGCGCGTACAGGTCGGAGGCGGGGGTGGCGTGGGCGCCCATGACCTGTTCGGGCGACAGGTAGGCGGGCGTCCCCACAAGTTCACCGGTCCGGGTGACCGGCACGGACCCGACCGCGTGCGCGATGCCGAAGTCGGCGATCTTGACCTGCCCGGTGTTGCCGACCAGCAGGTTCCCCGGCTTGACGTCCCGGTGCACCAGCCCCGCTGCGTGGGCGGCCTGCAGGCCGGCCGCCGCCTGGCTGATGATCTCCAGCGTGCGGACCGGGCCGAGCGGCCCGTCTTTCAGCAGCGCCGCCAGGGACGGGCCGTCAACCAGTTCCATCACCAGGTACGGCCGGGCCGGCGGCTCCCCGGCGCCGTAGTCGTAGATCTGGGCGATGTTCGGGTGGGACAGCGAGCCCGCATACCGGGCCTCGGCGCGGAACCGGGTGCGGCCGCTGTCGTCCTGCGCGTAGGCAGGCCGCAGCAGCTTGACCGCCACCGCCCGGCTCAGCAGCAGGTCCTCCGCCCGCCAGACCTCGCCCATGCCGCCCACGGCGATCCGGTCAGCCAGCCGGTACCGGTTCTCCAGGATTGATGCGGGCGGTTCCATAGCGAAGCTCCATTACCCGATCGGTGGCGAGTCACGCGCGCCGGGCGGCGGCAATCACCGGCGGCCCTGCCGACCCGGTGACATTACCGGCCGCTGCGGGGCGGTCACGGACCGGCCCGGTTTGCCCGGCTCGTCCTGGGCATATGGTCCCGGCATGGGGGAGGCGCACACAAAATCCGGTTCCAGGCACACCGCCACCCGCCGCACGGTGCTGATCGCGGGTGCGGCCAACATCATCGTCGGGGTGACCAAGCTGGTGGCCGGCATCCTCAGCGGCTCCAGCGCGATGCTCGCGGAAACCGCCCACTCGGCCGCCGACACGCTCAACCAGGGTTTCCTGCTGGCCTCCGTCCATCAGGGGGAACGGCCCGCCGACCGCGGCCATCCATTCGGATACGGGCAGGAGCGGTACTTCTGGTCGCTGCTGGCGGCGTTCGGCATCTTCATCGCGGGCGCGGGGTTCTCCATCTTCGAGGGCATCCTCGCGCTCACGCACGCCGGCAGCGAGAGCCCGCTGATCGCCTACGTCGCCCTGGCGGTCGCGTTCGTCGCCGAGGGCACCTCGTTCGTGCGTGCCTACCGGCAGATGCGCGGCGAGGCCCGGCAGGGCCACCGGGACCTGCTGGAGCACATGGAGAGCAGCCCGGACACGACGGTCAAGACGGCGCTGTTCGAGGACAGCGCGGCCGTGATCGGCCTGGTGCTCGCGGCCATCGGAGTGGGGCTGCGGCAGCTCACCGGCTCACCGGTCTGGGACGGCGGCGCGTCCATCGCGATCGGCGTGCTGCTGATCGTGGTCGCCGTCAAGCTCGGCCTCGACAGCCGGGACCTGCTCATCGGCCGGGCCGCCGACCCGCGGCTGCAGGAGCTGATCCGCCGTGAGATCCAGCGCACCGCGGGCGTGGACGACCTGCTGGAGCTGCAGACCATGCACCTGGGGCCGGACACCCTCATCGTGGCGGCCCGGGTGGCGCTGGACGATGACATCACGGTGGCCCAGGCCGAGGACCTCGCGGACGGCATCGACCAGCGGCTCAGCAGCAGGCTCCCGCAGGCCCTGCACGTTTTCGTGGACCCCACCCAGACGGCCGGGACGCCGAGAAACGATTCGGGGAGTGAACGGGCGAAGCCGGGGTGATTGCCGCGGCCCGGCCATAGTCCCCGGCGCTATGCCTGGCGAAGCACCGGGCACCGCGCCCCGGTTCCTGTTGTAAGACTTTGACCTGCGAAGATCGCAGCAGGTAACAGCTGTTGTCACTGAGAGTGGTGTTACTGCTGCGCGGGCGGGGGATGACTTCCGGCAGACCGCGGGCGGATCGGCCGCCCGGGCGGTAGTCTCCGGGTGGCTTTGGGCCTACCGGGCCAAAGGGACAGGGTGATTTATGTCGCTCTGGGTCCGCAGTAGCACCGGGACCAGGCAGAATCACCAGCGGGGCGACGGAGTCGTTACTGTTCCCTAACCAACCCGCTGGCAGCCGATGGGTCGACCGGTACACTGCCGGACACGGGATGCCACGGCTGGACGAATGACAACCAGTCGGCCGCTGCCTCCGGGTGGCGGCCATGCTTCCCTTTCAGGGCGGAACATGATGGGAGTCCGAATGCGCGTTCTGGTTCTTGGCGGCGACGGGTTCTGTGGCTGGCCGACCAGTCTCTACCTGTCGGACCGCGGTCACGACATCACCATCGTGGACAACCTCAGCCGCCGCAAGATCGATGTCGAGCTCGAGGTTGACTCGCTGACGCCCATCCGCCCGATCGGCGAGCGGCTGCAGGTGTGGCGGGAGGTGTCCGGCCGCGAGATCGGCTTCGTGAACCTCGACCTGGCCACCGAGTACGACCGGCTGGTCGACCTGCTCATCGAGAAGCAGCCCGACGCGATCGTGCACTTCGCCGAGCAGCGCGCGGCGCCGTACTCGATGCGGTCCACCCACACCAAGCGCTACACGGTGGACAACAACGTCCGCGGTACCCACAACCTGCTGACCGCCCTGGTCGCCACCGGCAGCAAGGCCTCGCTGGTGCACCTGGGCACGATGGGCGTGTACGGGTACGGCTGGTCGGGCAGCGCCCCGATCCCGGAGGGCTACCTGACCGTCAAGGTGCCCACCCCCGACGGGGAGATCGAGCGGGAGATCCTGCACCCGGCGAACCCGGGCTCGGTCTACCACATGACCAAGACCCTGGACCAGCTCATGTTCGCGTTCTACGCCAAGAACGACGGGCTGCGCGTGACGGACCTGCACCAGGGCATCGTGTGGGGCACCCAGACCGACCAGACCAGCAAGGACGAGCGGCTGATCAACCGGTTCGACTACGACGGTGACTACGGCACCGTGCTGAACCGGTTCCTCATGCAGGCCGCGGTCGGCCACCCGCTGACGGTGCACGGCACCGGCGGCCAGACCCGCGCGTTCATCCACATCCGCGACACCGTCCGCTGCATCGAGATCGCGCTGACCACCACGCCCGAAGACCCCTCCCGGGTGCGGGTGCTCAACCAGATGACCGAGTCCCACCGGCTGCTCGACCTGGCCAAGATGATCGCGGACACCATGGGCGCCGAGATCGCCTACCTGCCCAACCCGCGCCGGGAGGCGGAGGAGAACGAGCTGATCGTCCAGAACGACCAGTTCCTGGCGCTGGGCCTCAACCCGACCACCCTGTCGGACGGCCTGCTCGAGGAGGGCCGGGATGTCGCGGCCCGGTACAAGCACCGCGCCGATGTGACCAAGATCATCGCCCGGTCGGTGTGGCGGGCTGGCATGGAGACCGCCGACGACCTGCTCACCGAGCTGCCGGAGGACTGACAGCCGCTGCTGCCCTGCCGTGACGCCCCGCCTGGTGCGGGGCGTCACGCATGCGGGGCCCGCTCCCGGCCCCGGGCCGCCTGGCCTGCCGCGGCCGCCGTCGCCACGTCGGCCGGGTAGGTGCGCAGCCCGCGGTACAGCAGCACCGCGCTGGCGGCCAGCGGGACGAGCATCAGCACGAAGGCCCACTGCAGCCCGGCCCGGCCGCCGCCGAACAGGTGGTCGGCCACGGCCCCGAACATCAGCGGTGCCAGCGCCTGGGCCAGCGAGCGCAGCACGGTCCGGATGGCCTCGGCCCGGCCCCACAGCGCCGGTGGCATGATGTCGAGCCGGGCCGCGTCCAGCGGCGGGTTCTGCGCGGACAGGAAGCAGGCGGTGAGCATCAGGAACGGCACCGCCACGCCCAGGTCGCGGGTCAGCAGGGCGGGGATCGCCACCGCCACGGTGGCGGTGGCCGCGGCAGCGCTGACGATCATCCGGCCGGTCAGATGCCGCCGCCGCAGCAGCGCGTCGCCGGCCCGGCCGCCGGTGAGCACCCCCACGACCGCGCCGATGCCCACCAGCAGCAGCATCAGCGTGGCCAGCCCCTGGCCGATGCCGTACTGCCCCTTGACGAACTCGGTGCCGAAGGTCATCACCCCGGCCAGGAAGTAGTACCCACACGCGCTGGCGATGATCAGCACCACGTTGGTGCGCACCCGCAGCACGTACCGGGCCGCCGCGAGCAGGTTCATCCGGCCCGGATCGGTGCCGGGGAGCAGGTCCTCGTCCGGGCGCATGCCGCGGTCGCTGGCGAGCCGCTGCGCGTCCGACAGCCTGCCCGCACCGCCGTCCCCGGCCTCCGCCGCGCCAGGCCGGCTGGCCGCGCCCGCGCCATGGGTCTCTCCCTCCGGGAGCAGCACGCTGCGGCCGCCGCGGGCCGGCTCGGGCAGCCGGAGGGTGACCCAGGCCAGCGGCAAGGCCGGCAGGGCCAGCACCACGAACGCGGCCCGCCAGGACAGGGACGCCACGTTCCCGGCGAAGCCGAAGCCCACGCCCGCCCCCGCCAGCTCGCCGGCCAGGATGTAACCCCAGACCCGGCCCCGTTCCCAGCCGGGGAAGTAGTCGCCGACCAGGGACGCGACCACCGGCCCGGCCGCCGCGGTGACCACGCCCAGCACCAGCCGTGCCAGCAGCAGCTCGGCGAAGCTGCCAGCGGCCGCGCTCCACCCCATCGCCACGGCCCAGCAGGCGACCGCCACCCCGAGCGTCCGGGTCCGCTGGACCCGGTCGGCCAGCACCCCGAACGGCAGCGTTGCCACCGCGCTGAGCAGGGATGTCACCGTCACGAGCAGGCCCAGGCCGGTATTGCTGATCCCCAGCGAATGGCGAAGCTGGGTCGCGGATGCCCCCACCATCGCCACGTCGGCGCCGCTGAGCCCGAGCACGCAGGCGAGCACCACGATGACCCGCATCCGGGCGTCCCCGCCCAGCGCGGCTGCCAGGCGGCTGCGGGCCGCACCGTGGACTGTCCTGCCCGCCGTGGCGGCCCGCCTGAGCACGCGGCGGCCGTTCACGGCTCAGCCGCCGGGCCGCGCGACCAGCGGCGCGATCACCAGCGCTACCTGCCCGGACACTGGGCGGCGAAACGCCAGCCCGGGCGCGCCGGAGGCGAGCGGGGCCCGGAAGCGCCGGCATGGCCGGGGCCACAGCGGGAACCTGCACAATCATGCCGGAACTGCCGGATGTCGAGGGTTTCCGCCGGCTGCTGGCTGCCACCGCGGCCGGGCAGCGGATCCGGGAGATCACGGTCCCGGCCCCGGACATCCTCCGCAACACCAGCCCGCAGGCGCTGGGCCGGGCGCTGGCGGGCGGGCGGCTCGGCGAGCCCCGGCGGCACGGGAAGTGGCTGTGCGCCCCCGCCGCTGACCGCCTGCTCCTGCTGCACTTCGGCATGGACGGCGGGCTGGACTGGGTGCCGGCCGCGGACGTGGCCGGCTGCCCGCCCGGCCGCTACGACCGGCTGGTGCTGCGCTGCCAGCGGGGAGAGCTGCGCTACCGGTCGCGGCGCAAGCTGGGCGGCGCCTGGCTGGTGCCCGGCGCCGCCGCGGCGGAGGTGACCGGGCCGCTCGGCCCGGACGCGCTGGGCCTGGACCTGGCCGGGCTGCAGGAGCGGCTGGCGGGGCGGCGCGGGGCGGTCAAGCCCGCGCTCATGGACCAGTCGGTGATCGCCGGGCTCGGCAACCTCACGGTGGACGAGATCCTGTGGCGGGCCAGGGTGCACCCGCTCACCCCGGTCCGTGCCCTGGGCGGGGCGCGGCTCCGCCGCGTGCACGGGGAGATGCGTGAGGTGCTGGCCGGTTCGGTCAAGGCGGGCAGGGTCCCCGGGCACGAAGGCTGGCTCACCGGTGCCCGGGACGACCGGCCCGCCGTGTGCCCGCGCTGCGGCACCCGCCTGGCCCGCACCCGCGTCGTCGGCCGCGGCACCGCCTGGTGCCCCCACTGCCAGCCCGACCCAGCCAAAGCCCCGCACCACCGCCCGGACTGACCCAAGGGGCGCAGTGCCCCCGCCCAGGGCGAGGCGCGACGAGCGGAGCGAGGAGCGACTCCAGCCCGAGCGAGCCAAAGGGCCGCGCCGCCGTCTGGACTGACGAGCGACGAGCGACGAAGGAGCGAGGAGGGAGGAGGGAAGACGGCGGGCTCCAGCGGCCCGGAGGCGAGCGAGGGCTAAAAGAACGTGCGGGCTGCGCCGGTCACCCGGTAGCTGTCGTCGGTCAGCAGCAGCAGCCGCCACCGGTCGAACGTGGTGCACGGGTGCGAGATCCCCGCTCCCAGCAGGTCGCCGGGCGCCAGCGGATGGTCGTCGGGCAGCCGGACGAACGCGTGCTGGTCGCTCAGCCCGGTCACGGCGAGCCCGGCCGCGGGCTGCGGGGTCAGGCTGCCGCGGCGGCAGGTCCACAGCGGCACCGGCAGGCCCGCGTCGAAGGACACGTCGCGCCGCCCGAAGTTCACCAGCGCCAGCCCGGGCTCGGGCCGGGACAGCACCCGGCCCCACACCTCGATCGCGGGCTGGAACTCCGGCAGGTCCCAGCCGGGGGCGCGGCTGGGGGAGGACGCCGCGTAGGTGCCGTGATCATGGGTCAGGTAGCAGCCGCTGCGCAGCACGATCCGCGCGCCGAGCTCGCGCAGCGGGGCGAACGCCCCGGCCACCAGGTCGAAGTAGATGCTGCCGCCGGCGGTCACCACCGGCTCCAGGCCGGGCGCCAGCAGGCCGCCGCGGTGGGCAGCGGTGAACGTGCCGCTCATCAGCGCCAGGAACTCGCGGACCGCGGCTTCCGCGCGGGCGTCGCGGACCGGGCTGATGGTGCCTTCGTAACCGGCCACCCCCAGCAGGTCCAGCCGGTCCGACCGGTGCACCGCCTCCGCCACCGCCAGCGCCAGGTCCAGGGTGCGGGCGCCGGTGCGGCCGCTGGCGTGGCCCACCTCCACCAGCACCCGCGGCCGCCGCCCCGGCGGCGCGGCGCCGAACGCCTCCTCGGCCAGTGCCACCCCGGCGGTCGAGTCCACGTACCAGACCACCTCCGGCGCGGCCGGGGCGGCGAGCAGGCCCGCCAGCCAGCGCAGCGCGCCCGGGTCGGTCAGCTCGTTGGCCAGCAGGATGCGCGGCGCGCCGAACTCCGCCATCGCCGCCACCTGCTGGGCCGTGGCCGCGGTGAGCGCCCAGGCGCCCGCGTCCCGCTGCATCGCGGTCAGCTCCGGCGACATGGTCGTCTTGGCGTGCGGGGCCAGCGACACGCGGTGCCGCCGGCAGAACTCCGCCATCACCGCCAGGTTGGCGGCGAGCGCGCCGGCCCGCAGGATCGCCACTGGCGTGCCGGTGTCCCCGGCGAGCACGTTCCAGCCGAGTTCGCCGAGGCGGCCGGGCGCCTCTTCGCACCCCGGCGGCAGTCCCTTGTAGGCCCAGCCCGGCAGCGGCTCTTCGTTCACCATGTCAATCCGTTCCTGGGGTCAGCGCAGCAGTTCCCGCTCGATGGTCAGCCGCGCCAGCACGTCCGGCAAGATCTCCACCCCGGTGCCCGGGCCGGCCGGCACCGGCAGCTGGCCGTCCGCCAGCACGAACGGGGCGGTGATGTCCTCGGCGAAGTACCGGCCGGTGGCGGAGATGTCGCCGGGCAGGGTGAAGTTCGGGCACGCGGCCAGCGCCAGGTTCGCCGCCCGGCCGATGCCCGTCTCCAGCAGGCCGCCGCACCACACCGGCACCCCGCTGGCCGCGCACAGGTCGTGGATGGCGCGGGCGGCCAGGTATCCGCCCACCCGGGCCGCCTTGATGTTCACCACCGAGCAGGCGCCCAGCCGCAGCGCGGCCGCGGCCAGCCGCGGCGAGGTGATGGACTCGTCCAGGCAGACCGGTGTGGCCAGCGACCGGGCCAGGTCCGCGTGGCCGAGCAGGTCGTCGGCGGCGAGCGGCTGCTCGATCAGCAGCAGCCCGAACGCGTCCAGCGCCCGCAGCCGGGCCGCGTCGCCCAGCGTGTAGGCCATGTTGGCGTCCACCTGCAGCGCCAGGCCAGCGCCGAACCGTTCCCGGACCGCCCGGACCGGCTCGGTGTCCCAGCCCGGCTCGATCTTCAGCTTGATCCGCCGGTAGCCCTGGTCCAGGTAGCCGCCGACCTGGTCGAGCAGTTCGGGCACGGAGCCGGGGATGCCCACCGACACCCCCACCGGCACCCGGTCCGCGGTCGCGCCCAGGTAGCGGGCGAAGGACAGGCCCGCGGCCCGCAGTTCCGCGTCCAGCACCGCCGTTTCCAGCGCCGCCTTGGCCATCTGGTGCCCCTTGACGGCCGCCAGCAGCGGCTGCACCCGGGCGGCGGTCACCTCCGGCGCGGCCCGCAGCAGCGGCACCAGGTACTCAGCCAGCACCGCGCGGGTGCCGGTGAGGAACTCCGGCTCGTAGAACGGTTCCGGGCTCACCCCGCAGTCCGCCCAGCCCTCGCCGTCCGGGGTGATCACCCGCACCAGCAGCGCGACCCGCTCGTCCTGGCTGCCCTGGGCGGTCCGGAACGGCGTGACCAGCGGCAGCCGCAGCACCCGCAGCTCAACAGCCTCGATGATCACCGGCGGCCGCCTGGCTGGCCGCCGGAACGGTCCAGCAGGTACCAGCCGGGTTCCGCATACCCGGTGACCTGATAGCCGCTGGCCATGGCTCCGCCGAGGTGCTCCCGCACGGCCAGCCGCCACTGGCGGGCCAGGCCGGGGGCGGTGCGGCGGGCCGCCATGATGTCCGCCGGCACCGCGCAGCAGGCCCGGGCCGGCGTGGCGGGGCCGGTCACGGGAATGCCCGCCGCGGGCTCGCCTGCCGGGCCCGCTGACAAGACGGCCGGGCACCCGGCGCCGGGCTCAGGGCCGGCCGGGAGGGGGCCGGCCGGCAAGGGGGCGCGCAGGTCCCAGGTCACCGCCAGCCGGTCGGTCTCGGGGTCGTTGATCCCGTCGCTGATCTCGCCGTAGAAGTCCGGCAGGTACTCGGTCACCCTGGCGCCTAGCCGGGCCAGGTTGAAGCGGGCGTTGCGGCGCAGCAGCGGGTCGAACGTCCAGGTCATGGCGGTGGCCCCGGCAGCCAGCGCCCACTCCCGCTGCGCCAGCTTGAGCGCCAGGCCGGTGCCCCGGCCCTCGGCCCCGGGGGCGACGCCGGTGATCAGCGAGTAGCAGGAACGGCTGGCCGGGGGGCCGAATACCGTCACCGAGGCGCCGGTGAGCTGGCCCCCGCGGTATGCGGCGTGCACGCAGCCGCCCGCGTGCGCCAGGCTGCGCATGAGGTCGTGCGGCATGGGCGGGACCTGCGGGGTGTCCCAGATCACCGCGAACAGGGCGGCGACCGCGTGCAGGCCCGGGACGTCGCTGACGGCCCGGACCTGCACGCCCGCCCCCGCCGCCGCGCCGGCCGCCTCGGCGGCGGGGCCGCCGTCTCCGTTGCTGGCCCCTTGGGCCGCGGGGCTGCCGTCCCCGGTGCCCGCCGCCCGGCCGTCGTCATCCATGGCAGGGCCAGCATAGGCGGTTTCATGATCGTGAAGGATTCTCGGTCACTGTGACTGAAAATCCTTCACGATCATGGAGTTCGGCCGTCAGCTGGCTGGGCGGGGAGGAAGCGGGGTGCGGGGGACGGGTGCCGGCCCGGCGGGGCGGTGGGCCGTACGGTGGAGACGTGCGCGCATGGGTGGTGGACAAGCCGGGCCCGATGAGCACGGGGCCGCTGGTGCTGACCGAGCGCCCGCGTCCCGACCCGGGCCCGGGGGAACTCCTGGTCCGGGTGCTGGCGTGCGGGGTATGCCGGACCGACCTGCATCTCGCCGAGGGTGACCTGCCGCCGCACGCCCCTGGCATGACCCCCGGCCACGAGGTGGTCGGCGAGGTGGTGGCGGCCGGGCCGGGCGCGACCAGGTTCCAGCCCGGCGACCGGGTGGGCGCGGCCTGGCTGGCCGGCACCGACGGGTCCTGCCGCTTCTGCCGGCACGGCCGGGAGAACCTCTGCCCGGCGTCGGTCTACACCGGCTGGGACCGGCACGGCGGATACGCGGAGTACCTCACGGTCGCGGACGCGTTCGCGCACCCGCTGCCCGGCGGGTTCAGCGACGCCGAGCTGGCGCCGCTGCTGTGCGCGGGCATCATCGGCTACCGGGCGCTGCGCCGGGCCGAGGTGCCGCCCGGCGGCACCCTCGGGATCTGGGGCTTCGGCGGGTCGGCGCACCTGGCGGCCCAGGTGGCGCTGGCGCAGGGGGCGGCCGTGCACGTGTTCACCCGCGCCGCCAGCGCCCGCGAGCTGGCGCTCGGCCTCGGGGTGGCCTCGGCGCAGGACACCTACGACCCGGCGCCCGTCCCGCTCGACTCCGCGATCATCTTCGCGCCGGTCGGCGACATGGTGCCCGCCGCGCTGGCCGCGCTGGACCGCGGCGGGACGCTGGCGATCGCCGGGATCTACCTGACCGGCATCCCGTCCCTGGAATACCAGCGGCACCTGTTCCAGGAGCGGAACCTGCGCAGCGTCACCTCCAACACCCGGGGGGACGCGGGGGAGTTCCTCACCCTCGCCGAGCGGCTGCGGATCCGGGTCACCACCACCCCGTACCGGTTCGACCAGGCCGGTCAGGCGCTCGCCGACCTGGCGGGCGACCGGGTGCACGGTGCCGCCGTGCTGCTGATGTAGTGCGGCCCCGCCGCCGGCCGGTCCCGTAAGGTGGCGACCGTGACCACCGACGCAGCCCGCGACCTGCTTGGCCGTCACCCGCTCGTCGACGGCCACAACGACCTGGCCTGGGAGCTGCGCGAGGCCGGCCGCCCCGATCCGGCCCAGACCGACCTGACGCAGCCGGTGAGCTTCACCCAGACGGACTTCCGGCGGCTCGCCCAGGGCGGGGTCGGGGCGCAGTTCTGGTCCGTGTACGTGCCCGCCAGCCTGCAGGGCGACGCGGCGGTCGCGGCCACCCTGGAGCAGATCGACTTCGTCCGGCGGATGGTCCGGGCCTATCCGGACGTGCTCGAGCTGGCCCGCACCGCCGGCGACGTGGAGCGGATCAACGCCGGCGGCAAGCTGGCCTCGCTGATCGGCGCGGAAGGGGGCCACTCGATCGGCTGCTCCCTGGGCGTGCTGCGGGTGCTGTACGGGATCGGCGTCCGCTACCTGACGCTCACCCACAGCGCGAACGTGCCGTGGGCGGATTCGGCCACGGACGAGCCGGCCGCCGGCGGCCTGACCGCGTTCGGCCGCCTGGTCGTGGGGGAGATGCAGCGGCTCGGCATGCTGGTGGACCTGTCCCACGTGTCGCCCGCCACCATGGCCGGCGCGCTGGACGCGGCCGAGGCGCCGGTGATCTTCTCGCACTCCAGCACCCGGGCGCTGTGCGACCATCCGCGCAACGTCCCCGACGAGATCCTCGCCCGGCTGCCAGCGGCCGGCGGGGTGTGCATGGTCACCTTTGTGCCGTCGTTCGTGTCGCAGGAGTGCCGCGACTGGGACCGCGGCCTGCACGCGGAGCTGGAACGGCGCGGGCTGGACCAGTGGGACCGGGAGAGCAGGGCGGCTGTCCGCGCCGAGCTCGCGGCCCGCCAGCCCCCGCCGGTGGCGACCGTCGCGCAGGTCGCCGACCACGTCGAGCATGTCCGCGAGGTGGCCGGGGTGGCGCACGTGGGCATCGGCGGCGACTTCGACGGCACCGACGAGCTGCCCGAGGGCCTGGCCGATGTGTCCCGCTACCCGGCGCTGTTCGCCGAGCTGCTGGACCGCGGCTGGAGCGAAGCCGACTGCGCGGCGCTGGCCCGCGGCAACATCCTGCGGGTGATGCGGGACGCCGAGGCCGCGGCCAGCGCCATCTCCGCCCGGCGCGGGCCCTGCCTGGACCGGATCGAGGACGTGGACGCGCCCGCAGCCGCCGGCGAGGCCAGCCCGGTCAGCTGAAGTGGGTGCGCGGGCGCTCCTGCGGCTCGCCGTCGATGAACAGGTCCACCTTCTCGTTGTAGAAGCAGGCCAGCCCGGCGATCTTCTGGCTCTCCGGCAGCGGGGCGCGGTAGATCCACACGATGTCCTCGTGCACCGCCTGGCCCGTGTCCACCGACCAGTAGCCGGCCGTGCCCTTGTAGGGGCACCGGCTGCTGCTCTCCGACGGCCGCAGCAGGTCCATCCGGACGTCGGTGAGCGGCAGGTAGTACCGGGGCGGCAGGCCGGTCTCGAACAGGATGCGCGGCTGGCGGGAGTCGGCCACGGTGACGCCGTCCAGTTCCACCCGGACGTGCCGGGAGCTGGCGAGGATGTCCACCCGCTTGTAGGGGTCGCGGGGGTGCACGTAGACCGGCTCGTCCTCCTCGAGCCATTCGCTCATCGACGCCCAGTCCAGCCGGACCAGCTCCCGCAGCGCGGGCAGCGGCGAGTCCGGGTACCGGAGAGCGGCCCGCTCAGCCGTCCCCGCCGCCGTCTTGACGTGCAGGACCTCAGCGTCGCCGCGGCTGGGGGAGTGCTCGGTCTCGCCGGCCGGGATGAGCTCGGCCCGCACGTCGGCGGCCGGGAAGTAGTAGGCCGGGTAGTACGGCCACTCCCACACCAGCACCGGCCGGGCCGTGTCCGCGACCAGCTGGCCGTTCAGATAGGCGCGGACGCGCTTGCGCCCTTCCTCGATCCGGATCCCGCGCTCCTGCGTGCTCATGACTGCCTTTCCGGGAGAGGGCAGGCCAGGGGTGAATGGGCCGCCCGGGCCCAGTAGCGTCAAGATATGCGACTCGGTGTCCTGGACGTGGGGTCCAATACGGTTCATTTCCTGGTGGTGGACGCCCACCAGGGCGCCCGGCCGCTGCCGGTGTACTCCCACAAGGCGGAGCTGCACCTCGGCGACCACCTGGACGAGGGCAACCGGCTGTCCGCGGAGTGCGCCCGGGGGCTGCGCGGGTTTTTCGGCGAGGCGCTGCAGATCGCCGAGGACAAGGGCGTGGAGGAGCTGCTCGCCTTCGCCACCTCGGCGGTCCGCGACGCGGTGAACGGCGAGGAGGTGCTCAGGAAGATCCACACTGACACCAAGGTGGACATCCGGGTCCTGTCCGGGCCGGAGGAGGCCAGGCTGACCTTCCTCGCCGCCCGCCGCTGGTTCGGCTGGTCCTCCGGCAAGGTGCTGCTGCTGGACATCGGCGGCGGCTCGCTGGAGATTGCCTCGGGCAGCGAGGAGGACCCGGACGTGGCCATCTCTGTGCCGCTGGGGGCCGGCCGCCTCACCCGCGACTGGCTGACCGGCGACCCGCCGCCCGCGGACCAGGTCCGGCAGCTGCGCAAGCACATCCGGGCCGAGATCGGCCGCCGGGCCGGCGAGGTGGTGCGGCTGGGCCAGGCCGACCGGGCCGTCGCCACCTCCAAGACCTTCAAGCAGCTCGCCCGCATCGCGGGCGCCGCGCCCTCCAGCGAGGGCCCCTACCTGCGGCGGGTGGTCAGCCAGGAGGCGATCACCGACCTGTCACAGCGGCTGCCGGTGATGACCGTGGAGCAGCGGGCGGAGCTGCCGGGCGTGTCCCGCGGCCGGGCACCCCAGCTGGCCGCCGGGGCGCTGGTCGCCGATGCCGCGATGGACCTGTTCGGCCTCACCGAACTGTGGATCTGCCCGTGGGCGCTGCGGGAAGGCGTCATCCTGCGGCGGCTGGACATGCTCACGGCGTGACCGCCCGGCCCCGGGGGAGCCGGGCGGGCCGCCGCAGGCGGCGGGAGCCGGTCCGGGCCAGCCGGTTATTCGGGCAGGACCCGGACGTTCTCGCCGCTGGCGGTGCTGCCGGTCTGGCCGGCCCGCGGTGACCGCCCGGTCGGGGCGAGCCCGCCGTCCTCCCGCTGGCCGGACCGCTCGCCGCGGTCCGCCGCTGGCGTGGCGCTGCGCGGGGCCGGCTGGGCGGGCAGGGGCGGCGGGGCGGGTGGCGCCGGGTGGGCCGGCGGCGCCGCGTGCGCGGGCTGGGGGGCCGGCGCGGGCTGGCCGGCCGGGGCCGGGCGGCTGGCCTGGCTGGGGCCGGCCGGGCTCTTCGCCCGCTCCTCGGGGGCGGCGTGCGGGGCCGGGCGGGCCGCGGGGGCCGGCGCGGCCCCGTGCCGGCCGTCCTGGGCGCCGCGGGCCTGGGGCACGGCGCCCGCGCCGGTGGCCGCGGCGACCGTCTTGGCGACCTCGTCCTCCAGCGAGCCGCGGGCCACCTCGCTGGCGACCAGGTTGGTGACCACGTCCCGGATCTCGGTGAGCCGCCGCAGGGTCTCGGTGTGGCGGGACATCAGCAGGTTCAGCCGCCGTTCCGCGCCGTCGTGGATGGCCGTGGCCCGGGTGGTGGCCTCGTCGAGCATCTGCTTGGCCTGGGAGGTGGCCGAGGCCACCGTGTTCTCGGCCTTCTTGTGGGCCTCCGCCACGGCCCGCTCGGTCTCGGCGCGGGCCGCGTTGCGCAGCTTGTCCGCTTCCGCGCGGGCCTGGGCGATGGCGTTCTCCGCCTGCTCCTGGGCGGCGGTCAGCATCCGCTCGGTCTGGTCGCGGGCCTCCGACCGCACCCGGTCCGCGTCCTGCTTCGCTTCCTCGCGCTGCCGGGCGATGTCATCCTGCACCCGCGCCCGCTGGGCCTTGGCCTCGTCATCGGCCAGCTTGAGGATCTGGCCGACCCGCTCGCTGACCTCCTCGTGGGCCGGCTTGCCCGCCGCGCTCTGCCGGAGCCGCTCCATCTCGTCGAGCGCCCGGGAAAGCCGCTCCTCGAGATCCCGGTTGCGCTCCTCGAAATCACGCGAGCGCCTCCGCATCCGGGCGACGTATTCGTCGACCTGGTGGCGGCTGTAGCCACGCATCTGCACTTCGAATGCGTCTTCTTGATCCAGGTCCGACATGAGATCAGCGTGTTCAGTCATGATGGCATCCGAGTAGTGAAGCAGGCAGATCGCTGCCCGGGCCGGGACAGACGCGGACAGGGCCGCCTGAGCGGGCAAGGTTGCGGACGAGCACAGTCACTGCGGCACGACTCTGGCGTCGACCACCACGGCGCGCAAGCGAAACCAGCGATTGCCCTCGTTTGCCAAAATTATGTCGCAGGCACGCCCGCAAGGAGGGCTGACGCCTGAATCAGTCCCGGTCCCGCCGGGAATCGGCCACGCCCCGCCGCGGCGGAAGGGGAGTCATGGACAGCGCCCTGATCGGATCACTGGACGGCGGCTCGGCCGTCCCGGTCATCGACCCGCAGGCGTGGGTGGCCCCGGGGGCGGTGGTGGTGGGGCGGGTGACGCTCGGGCCGGGGGCCAGCGTCTGGTACGGGTCGGTGCTGCGGGCCGACGAGGACGACATCGTGGTCGGCCCGGACTGCAACATCCAGGACCAGTGCTGCCTGCACGTGGATCCCGGCGAGCCGGTCGTGCTCGGCGAGCGGGTCTCGCTGGGGCACCGGGCCACGGTGCACGGGGCGGAGGTGGGCGCCGGTGCCCTCATCGGGGTCGGCGCGATCGTGCTCGGCCGGGCCCGGATCGGGGAGGGCGCGCTGATCGCGGCCGGGACCGTCATCCGGCCCGGGCAGCAGGTGCCCGCCGGGGTGCTGGTGGCCGGGGTGCCGGGGCGGATCGTCCGGGACCTGACCGAGGCGGACCGGCAGACGTTCGCCGACACGCCGGAGCGGTACCGGCAGCGGGCGGCCCGGCACCGCAAGGCCGTCTGGCGTGAGATAACGGGCTGATCTCGGGTATCCGCGGCGGGCTATTTACCGGATGGCCCCAGGTGGCACGCGCCGCTTCTTTGAATTGTTATCCGGTTCCCGGGTAAAATCCGTAACTGCTGGTCCAGGAATGACCCTGATGGGTCATGCGGGGGCGTCGGACCGCGTCGTAGCCTTGTTGCGAGGGTTCCGCGGATCCGCTCGGCGATGGAGGTGGGCGCGGTGCGTGAGCGTCTCGATCTTCGCGTCCACGACAGCGTGGCGCTCGACGAGATAGAGCTCTATGCCGAAGTTCTCAGTGCCGTTGCTGCGAGTGACCGACCGCTTACTCCTGAGGAGCTTGACGAGGTTCTGGGTGTCCGGGCAGTGAGCTGAATTCCTGCCCTGGCGCGGCCGGGTGCCGGAACATGACGTCGGTGCCCGTGTGCTCGAATCCCAGTGATTCATACAGCCGGATGGCCGGCGTATTCGACTCGTCCACGTAGAGCATGACCTCGGCCAGGCCCTGCTCGCGCAGGTGGCGCAGGCCCGCCAGGGTCAGCGCCCGGCCCAGCCCGGTGCCGCGCTCGGCCGGGTCCACCCCGACCACGTACACCTCCCCGACCTCGCCGCTGCCCGCGCTGCCGGCCGGGTGCACCTTGGTCCAGTGGAAGCCGGCCAGCCTGCCGCTGCGCTCGGCGAGGAAGAACCCCGCCGGGTCGAACCAGGCCTCCCGTTCCCGGTGATCCAGGTCCGCGCGGGCCCAGCCGCCCTGCTCCGGGTGGCTGGCGAAGGCCCGGGCGTTCAGGGCCAGCCACGCCTCCTCGTCCGCGCCGGGGGCGAAGGAGCGGACCGTGACGCCTGCCGGGAAGGCAGGCTGGGGGAGCGCCTCCCGCAGCGGCCGCCGCATCTGCCACAGGGCGCGGGCCCGGGTGAACCCGGCCAGGGCCGCGAGGCGGCTGGCGGCGGGCAGGTCGCCGTGCGCCCAGATCCGGACCTCGGCCCCCTCCCCGGCCGCCAGCACCGCCCGGGCCAGCGCCAGGCCGTGGCCCCGGCGCCGGTGGGCCGGGTGGACCACCAGTTCGCCGCTGCGGCCGGCAGCCGCGTCCGGGGGCGCCAGGTGGGCGTACCCGGCCAGCTCCCCGGCCGCCTCCAGCAGCAGGTTGCGGGCTGCCGGGTCACCGCCGTAGCGCAGGTGCAGCAGCACCTGCTCGGACAGCGGGCCCACCGCGTCCGCGGCGGCGGCGGCCTCGGCCAGGCGCAGGACGCCTGCTGCCTCTGCCGCTGTCACCTCGCCCCGCACCCGGAGGCGGGCATCGTCGTCAGCGGTCGGCTGCGGCAGGGCTGGCCTCCCTCGTCTCCGGCGCCGGGGGGTCCATGGCGCCGAGGCTGTCAGGCAGCAGGGCCTCCCTGGGCTCCTCGCCGCCCTTCAGCGGCACGAAGCGGTAGCCGACGTTGCGGACCGTCCCGATCAGCGCCTCATGCTCCGGCCCGAGCTTGGCCCGCAGGCGCCGCACGTGCACATCGACGGTGCGGGTGCCGCCGAAGTAGTCGTATCCCCAGACCTCCTGCAGCAGGTGGGCGCGGGTGAACACCCGGCCGGGATGCTGCGCGAGGAACTTGAGCAGCTCGAATTCCTTGAAGGTCAGGTCCAGCACCCGGCTGCGGAGCCGGGCCGTGTAGGTGGCCTCGTCGATCGCCAGGTCGCCGGAGCGGATCTCGTCCGGGGCAGAGGACACCGTGATCGCCGCCTGGCGGCCGACCGCGAGCCGGAGCCTGGCCTCCACCTCGGCCGGGCCCGCCGTGTTGAGGATCACGTCGTCCACGCCCCACTCGGCGGTGACCGCCGCCAGGCCGCCCTCGGTCACGATGGCCAGCACCGGGGACTCGGCGCCCACCGTCCGCAGGAGCCGGCACAGCGCCTTGGCCGCCGCGAGATCCCGCCGGGCATCGACCAGCACCGCATCCGCGGGCGGCGCGTCCGCCAGTGAGGAAGCCTCCGCGGGTGAGGTCCGCACGGCGTGCAGCAGCAGCCCGAGGGACGCCAGGATCTCACCTGGGGGCTCCGGGGTACCGGTCAGCAGGAGAATGTCGCTCAACTGCTGCCACCTCCGCCCTGCGTCCGCCATGGGGAACACTACCCATGACGCCACGCACGAGAACCCGGGGGCGGCACTGCCCCGACCTGATGTGAGTGAGAATAGCCGATATGCCGATGGTGACGGTGCGCTACTGGGCCGCAGCAAAGCAGGCGGCCGGGGTGGCCGAGGAGGAAGTCCAGGCGGAAACGCTCTCCGGGGCGCTCACCGCGGTGGTCGCGCGCCGCCAGCCGGAACCTGGCGCAGGCCTGCAGGCCGTGCTGGACCGGTCCTCGTTCCTGATTGACGGGGATCCGGCCGGCGGGCGGGCCCCGGAGACCGTGGCGCTGCCGGAAGCAGCCGTGATCGAGGTGCTGCCGCCCTTCGCGGGCGGCTGACGGGCGGTGCCCCGGCGGGCCGCCGCGGGGGCGGGTAGGGTTGGTGCGCGATGCGGAAGCTCGTTATCTCGCTGGGCGTCCTGGCCGTGCTGCTCGCCGCGGCGGACCGGGTCGCCGCGGCCGTCGCCGAGACCAAGATCAGTGACCGGGTGGCCGCCTCCTACCAGCTGCCTGCCAAGCCGGACGTGACCATCCAGGGTTTCCCGTTCCTCACCCAGGTGCTCACCGGTGACTACCAGGAAGTCGACGTCTCGGTCAGCCGGGTCGCCGTGGGCAGCATCGGCCTCACCCAGCTGAACGCCCGGCTGGACGGCGTGCACGCCTCCCTCGCCCAGCTGCTGCAGGGCGGCATGTCCGCGGTGACGGCCGACCGCGCCTCCGGGTCGGCGGTGATCCCGTACCCCGAGCTGGCCGCCTGGCTCCCGCACGGGGTCAGGCTCAGCCGGGCCGGGCGGGACGTCCGGCTCTCCGGCAGCGTGCACCTCCTGGGCACGCGGATCCCGCTGTCGGGGACCGCCACCCCCAGCGTCACCGGCAACGGGATCAGGGTGGTGCCGCACGGCTTCACCGTCGGCGGCGGGATCGGACTCCCGCCCGGCGCGGTGGCCTCCCGGCTCGGCGTGGTGATCCCGCTCACCAACCTGCCGCTGCACCTGCGGATCGCCTCCATCGCCGTCACCGGCACCGGGCTGCGGGCCGGTGCGGCCGCCCGGGACGTGCGATTCACCGGCGGCGGCTGAACCAGCGGCCGCCCGCAGCCGTAGAAGGGGACGTGGGGCGTCACAACGGGACAGGCGGCCGCGGGCCGTCCGGACCGGTATCAGATGAGGCGCTGGTGCGCGCGCTGTACGCGGAGCATGCCGGGCCGCTGCTGCGGTACGCCCTGCGGATGACCAACGGCGACCGCCAGCGGGCCGAGGACATCGTGCAGGAGACACTGCTGCGGGCGTGGATGCACCCCGAGGCGATCAGCGAGCGGCCAGCCCGGCCGTGGCTGTTCGCGGTGGCGCGTAATCTGGCCGTGGACGCCCACCGGGCCAGGCGTGCCCGCCCCCCGGAGGTGGCGGAGGGCGCCCTGGACGTGCTTCCCGTCCCGGACGAGGCGGATCGCGTGCTCGAATCGTGGGCAGTCGCCGACGCGCTCAGCGCGCTGCGGCCCGAGCACCGGCAGGTGCTGGTCGAGACGTACTACCTCGGCCGGTCGGTGGCGGAGGCCGCGCTGGTGCTGGGGATACCGGCGGGTACCGTCAAATCGCGGACGTTCTACGCGCTCCGCGCGCTCAAGCTGGCACTCGAGGAACGGGGGCTGGCGCCATGACACACAGGGAGGACTGCCGCCAGATCCGGCAGTCACTCGGGGTCTACGTGCTGGGGGCCATCGAGCCCGCCGAGCGTGCCCAGGTGGATGCCCACCTGGCCGGCTGCCCGGACTGCCGGGAGGAGCTCGCCGACCTGGCGGGCCTGCCCGCGCTGCTGCACCGGGTCCCGGTGGCCGAGGCCCGGCTGCTGGCCGACGACGGCCAGCGGCTGCAGGCCCCGCCCCCCGATGAGCTGCTGCATTCGCTGCTGGACCGGGTCGCCGGGGTGCGGCGGGCACGCCGCTGGCGCACCCTGGTGGCCGCGGCCGCCGTGGCGGTGCTGGCGCTCGGGGCGGGCGCTGGCGGGGCGGCCGCGCTCAGCGGCGGCTCGCCGCCGGCGCCGGTGGCACAGGGCTCGGGGGAGACCATCTCGGGCACGTCCGCGTCCTCCGGCGTTCACCTCACCGTGAGGTACCGCGGCGTGGCCTGGGGCACCACCATGGAGGCCCAGGTGACCGGGATAGCACCGGGCACGGTCTGCCAGCTCCGGGTCACCAGCCGGTCCGGGCACAGCTCGATCGTGGGCAGCTGGCAGGTCAGCTACGGTGACCAGGGCGCCTGGTATCCGGTCTCCACGGCGCTGGACGCCTCGCAGATACGCAGCTTCCAGCTCACCAGCAACGGGAAAACCCTGGTCAGCATGCCGGACCAGTGACCGCGGCCAGGCCGGCGGAAACCCTACCGGCGCCCTCGGGAATGCGGCGCTGGCCGGTGTGTTTTAGTAAGGCGTGGTCATAGGCGAGATCGTCGCCGCGGCCGCGCTGGCCGGCGCGACCGTGGCAGGCGCCGGCTGGCGCTGGCGGAACGGGCGGATGCGGACGCCGCGCGCCGCCCGGCGTGCGGATGCCGCCGGGGCGGAACTGGCAGCCGCCGGGCAGGCCGGGCCGCGGGTGACCGCGGCGGAGCTGGGCGTGCCGCTTGGTGAGCAGGCGACCCTGCTGCAGTTCTCGTCTTCGTTCTGCGCGCCCTGCCGGGCCACCCGGGCGCTGCTCGCCGAGGTGGCGGACGGCGCGGCGGGGGTGGCCCACGTCGAGCTGAACGTCGATGACCGCCTCGACCTGGTGCGGCGGCTGGACGTGCGCCGGACCCCCACCGTGTTCGTGCTCGGCCCGGACGGCCGGATCGCCCGGCAGGGCAGCGGCCAGCCGCGGCGCGCGGACGTCATCGAAGCGGTGGCGCTGGCCCAGGGCGCGGGCGGCTGAGGCGCCGGTGCGCTCTCCCGCTGCCCGCCTGCGGTGCCCCGGCCTCCGCCCGCCGCTGCCGCGTATACGGCAAATGCCCGGTATCCAGCAATACCTACCGGCTAAGTGGGGAGTGACAGCGGCCCGCCCCGCGCATAGCATCAGTGGCGTGTCATCCCCCGACCTCCCGGAGCCAGCGTGGCCACACCTGGGCCAGCCGCGGCCGGGAGGTGCCCTGCGGCCGTTTCTGACGAGGCGGCGCGCGGTGGATTACTGCCGGGTGGCGACCGCGCTGTGTCTGCGCGCGCCGCGCCGCCAGCGCCAGCTCGCCTGACGGGCGGTCGTGCCGAGCGGTCCCGGATGGCCGGGCCGCGCGGCGGGAACCCGGCCCGGAGAGCTGCGCCCGGCTGGCCGCAGGCAGCGGCAGCGGGCCTGATGGCGCGGCGCGACCAGGGCCGTCTGCAGAGTCCGGGCAGGCCGGAGCCTGCGAGACGCCCCCCGACCCTTCCCGTCCCGCAAGGGGGTAGCAGCTCATGAAAGTCGATCCCAGGGGACAGCGCTTCAGCGCGGCGCTGACCACCATCGTGCTGGCGGTGGTGCTCATCACCAACAGCGTGTGGCTGCTCGCCGCCCAGGCGGTCGTCTTCGGCCTCGGGGCGGTGCTCGGCCTGAAGTACTCGCCCTACGGGGTGGCGTACCGCTGGCTCGTCCGGCCGCGGCTGGGGCCGCCCCGGGAGATGGAGGCCGCCGACGGCCCGCGGTTCGCGCAGGGCGTCGGCCTGGTCGTCAGTCTCATCGGCGTGGCCGGGTACGCGGCCGGCGTCACCGCGCTCGGCATGGCCGGCGCCGCGGCCGCCCTGGTGGCCGCTTTCCTCAACGCAGCCTTCGGCCTGTGCCTGGGCTGCGAGATGTATGTGCTGATCCGACGTGCCTGGCCGCGCCGCCAGCAGGCGGCACAGGCCGAGCCCGATAAGGAGGTTCCCGCATGAGCCGCTCCGACGTCCTGGTGGACGCCGACTGGGTGGAGGCGCACCTGGATGACCCGGGCGTGGCCATCGTCGAGGTAGACGAGGACACCAGTGCCTACGACAAGGGGCACATCCGCAACGCCATCAGAATCGACTGGAGGTCCGATCTCCAGGACCCGGTCCGCCGCGACTTCGTGGACCGGACCGGATTCGAGGCCCTGCTGTCCGGGCGGGGCATTTCCAACGACCACACCGTGGTCCTGTACGGCGGCAACAACAACTGGTTCGCCGCCTACGCGTACTGGTACTTCCGCCTGTACGGCCACCGCGACGTCCGGCTGCTGGACGGCGGCCGCAAGAAGTGGGAGCTGGACTCGCGGGAGATGGTGACCGACGTCCCGGCCCGGCCGGCCACCAGCTACCAGGCCGCCGAGCAGGACGCGTCGATCCGGGCGCTGCGCGACGAGGTGGTCGCCGCCATCGGCAAGCGCAACCTGGTGGACGTGCGCTCCCCGGACGAGTTCACCGGCAAGCTGCTCGCGCCCGCCCACCTGCCGCAGGAGCAGGCCCAGCGGGCCGGGCACATCCCGACGGCCAAGAACGTGCCCTGGTCCAAGGCGGCGAACGACGACGGCACCTTCAAGGACGACGAGGACCTGCGCGCCCTGTACGGCGAGGCAGGGCTCGACTTCGGCAAGGACACCATCGCCTACTGCCGGATCGGTGAGCGCTCCGCGCACACCTGGTTCGTCCTGCACGAGCTGCTCGGCCAGGCCAACGTGAAGAACTACGACGGCTCGTGGACCGAGTACGGCTCGCTGGTGGGCGTGCCGATCGAGCTCGGGGAGGCCCGGTGAGCACGGCGCCGCAGGGCTGCGGGGCCCCGGCCGGGGGCGCCGCCGCCGGCAGCGCGGCGGGCCAGGCCGTGATCGAGGGCCGGGTGACCCAGGCGGGCGCGCCGGTGCAGACCGGGTACGCCCGGCTGCTGAACTCCGGCGGCGACTTCGTCGCCGAGGTGCCGCTCGGTGAGGACGGTGGGTTCCGCTTCTTCGCCGCGCCGGGCAGCTGGACGGTGCGGGTGCTGGCCCCCCGCGGGGCCGGCGGCGACCAGCCGGTCACCGCTGACTACGGGCACGTCACCAGGGTCGAGGTGGCCGTCTAGGCAGGCGGGGAGGGCCTTCCGGGGCCGGTGCGGGTCAGCCGGCCCGCACCGGGCTCCGGGAGGCCCTCGTGCCGTCTGGGCGGGGATGCCCGGGCAGACGGGGTCAGCTACTGATGGTGGGAGCCGGCCAGGTAGATCACCCTGCGGGCGATGTTGACGGCGTGGTCGCCGAGACGCTCGTAAAAGCGCGCCACCAGCGTCATCTCCATCGTCACCGGCAGCGCCATCCGGCCGGAGGCGAGCTCGGCCGTCAGGGTGGAGTGAAGCTCGTCCATTTCCTCGTCGCGCTGCTTGAGCACCGCCGCGACCGTCTGGTCGCGCTGGTACCAGGAGTCCGTCGCCTGGCGCCACATGTCGGAGGCGAGCCTGCCCATGCGCTCGATGAGGCCCCGGCTGCGGGGCGAGAGGTCCTGGCTGAGGATGTGGTTGGCGCGGCGGGCGATGTGCTCGACGAGGTCGTGGGACCGCTCAAGCTCCGGGACGACGCGCAGCACGGACAGCAGGAAGCGCAGATCTGAGGCGACCGGCGCCTGCAGCGCGATCTCCCGGTTGACCAGTTCCTCGATCTCCCGGTAGAGGGCGTCAATGGCGATCTCGCGCTGGGCCAGCACCTTGACGACCTCGTTGTCACCGCTCAGCAGCGCGTCGGTCGCCTTGGCGAGGTCCTCGGAGACCATCGCGAAAAGCTCGATGACCTTGGCTTCGATGGCATCCAGCTCACGCTGGAACTCCTGGCGCTGCTCCGACACAGCCGCAGCCTACTGACCGCCGGCAGCGTTCTCCAGCCTGTACGCCGGCTGGTCATTCACTGGTCATGACCTGGCCATGCAGCCGTCACCAGCGGCCGGCGACGGGTCACCCGGGGGCGCTGGCACGCCGCCGTCCCCGCCGCCCGGCGGCAGCGGGCGCGCCGTCTGCAGCACGATCCGCAGCAGCTCCGGGCGCAGCACGGCGGCCGTGAGCGCGGCGGGCCGGCCCGTGCCGGGGTCATCGAACCGGGCCGTCACCAGCAGCGCAGGCTGCGCGGCTGACAGGTGCAGCCGCCTGGCTGCCGACGGCGGCGGCGGCAGTTCCACCTGCAGCGAGGCGGGCCTGTCCAGCGCCGCTGGCGGGCGAGGGCGGTGCGCCGGGGCAGCTGCCAGCCGGGTTCGTGACGGATCAGCTCCGCCGCCAGGCGGTCAGCCAGCACCCCGGCCGCGGAAGGGGCCTGGGGCAGGGCTTCAGCTGGCTCTTCCCGGTCAGCTCCGGCGGTCAACCCTCGCGTCCCCCGCGGGCCGGCGGATCCTGCCGGGCATTCATGAAGAACTGACCTCTTTCTGCCGGCCTCCTCGTCCGGCCGGTGGGCTTCCGCACGGCGCTCGCAGGCAGCCCCTGGCCGCTCCTGCCGCGGGTGGCTGGGTGGGTTGGCCCGGTGCGGGTTAGCCCATGCGGCCGGTGACGTAGGCCTTGGTGCGGTTGTCGGCGGGGTCCTGGAAGATCTGCCCGGTGGGGCCGTATTCGACGAGCACGCCGGTGCGGGTGTCGCTGCCGGGGCTGACGAGCACGGAGAAGAAGGCGGTGCGGTCGCTGACCCGGGCGGCCTGCTGCATGTTGTGGGTGACGATGACGATGGTGTAGCGGGACTTGAGCTCGTGCATCAGGTCCTCGATGGCGCCGGTGGCGATCGGGTCCAGCGCCGAGCAGGGCTCGTCCATCAGGACCACGTCCGGCTCGACCGCCAGCGTCCGGGCGATGCACAGCCGCTGCGCCTGCCCGCCGGACATGGCCAGGGCCGAGGTGCGCAGGCGGTCTTTGACCTCGTCCCACAGCGCGGCCTGGCGCAGCGAGCGCTCGACGATCTCATCCAGCTCGCGGCGGCCGCGCACGCCGTTGATCCGCGGGCCGTAGGCCACGTTGTCATAGATCGACTTGGGGAACGGGTTGGGCTTCTGGAACACCATCCCGATCCGCCGGCGCACCGCGGTGGCCGACACGTCCCGGCCATACAGCGGCACCCCGTGATAGCGG
>JBLMWU010000035.1:0-8002 GCA_050257395.1 Gemmatimonadota bacterium
GCCCGGCCCGGGGGGGGGGCCGGCCCCCCCCCCCCCCCCGCCGCCGGGGGGCCAGCTCTCCTCAGCGCCGGCTGGCCAGGCCCCTCACCTCCCGGGTGGTGCGCTGTGCGTTGCCGCGGACCGAACCGCCTCGCTCCGGCGCCTGCCGGGAGCACCTGCCCCCGCCTTCCGGGGAGGCCCCTGCCTCCCCGGGAAGCCCCCTGCCTCCCCGGGAGGCGCCCCCTGCCTCCCGGGGAGGCATCCGGGGCCCCTCCCCCTCAGGGGAGCCCCGGAAGCCTGTGGATGCGCTGGTCCGGGCCAACCCCCGCATGGCCCGGACCAGCGCTGGCTATCTGGGCCTGCTTGCCCGGCTGGAGCTCAGCTCCCGGCCGCCGGCGGCCATCCGCGCCGGTGTCGGTGCTGGTGACCGCGGTGCACAGCCGAGCATGGTGACCCTGTCGCTATATCTTGCTTACCCTCAGTGATACCGTTGCGAAATGTCGGTCTCGTCGACGCGAGTTCAACGCAGGATCAACATTGCCGGCCAGTCCTGGCGCGCCCGCCGGTAGCGGGCAGGCGCAGCCCTCCCGGCCCGTGGTCGTCCTGGTAGAGGACGAGCCGGACCTGGCCGCCACCTCCCGGGAATTCCTGGAGCGGGATGGCTTCCGGGTGCTGCCCGCGCTGGACGCCAGGACCGCGCAGGGCCTGCTGGACCGGGAGCGGGCCGAACTGATGGTCCTCGATCTGGGGCTGCCCGACCGGAACGGCCTGGACCTGCTGCGCACCCTGCGGCAGGACCGCAAGAGCCACCTCCCGGTGATCATCGTGTCTGGCCGTGGCGAGGAAGCCGACCGGATCGTGGGCCTGGAGCTGGGTGCGGACGACTACCTGGTCAAGCCCTTTTCCCAGCGGGAACTGGCGGCCCGGATCCGGGCAGTGCTGCGGCGGCTGCAGCCGCATGCTGAGGCGCCGGTGATCCGGCTCGGCGAACTGGAGATCGACACCAGCGCACGCCAGATCCGGGTCAGCCGCCAGCCGCTCGCGCTCACCCCGCTCGAGTACGCCCTGGTCGAGTTCCTGGCCAGCGCCCCCGGCCGGACCTTCTCCCGGGACCAGCTGCTCAACGAGGTCTGGGGGTCGCCGTCCTGGGGCCAGGAACAGGCCACCGTCGCCGAGCACGTGTACCGGATCCGCCGCAAACTGGCGGCCGCCGGGGTGGACAGGCCCGCGATCATCACCGTCCGCGGGTTCGGCTACCGGCTGGATCCGTGAGGCTGCGGTGACCTCGCCCGGCGTTCCGGCCCCGCTGGACTACCAGCGGCTGTTCGAAGCGCTGCCGATCCCGATGCTGGTGATGGATGACAGCCTGGTCATGATCGCCATGAACGACGCCTACCTCGCGGTCGCCGGCGCCACCCGCGAGGAGCTGCTGGGCCGGACGCCGATGGCGGCGTTCCCCGACAACCCGGATGACCCGGAGGCGAGCGGTGTGCGCAACCTCACCCGCTCCCTGCGCACCGTGCTGGAGACCGGCCGGCCCGACACCATGGCGCTGCAGCGCTACGACGTCCAGACCGGCCCCGAGGGAACGTTCGAGGAACGGTACTGGAGCCCGGTCAACGTGCCGCTGCTGGACAGCGGGGGCCACGTCACCCACGTGCTGCACCGGGTGGAGGAAGTCACCGAGTTCGTCCGGCTGCGCGGCGACGGGGACCGGGCCAGCGCCGAGACCCAGGCCGACGCCGCGCTGCGGACCCAGGTGGGACGGCTGGAGGCTGACCTGATCGCCCGGGCAGCCGAAGTCCAGGAGGCCAACCAGCGGCTCCACGACGTCATCGCCGAGCTGGCCGAGGTCAACACCGAGCTGGCCGAGGCCACCACGGCGCTGCGGGAGCAGCAGCAGTCCAAGGACCGCTTCATCGCCACCCTGTCGCACGAGCTGCGCAACCCGCTCGCCGCGGTCAGGGCCGCCATCGACCTGCTGTCCCTGGACCTGCCCGCCGGCCACCCCGCGCTCGGCGTGCTGGACCGGCAGGTCGCCGCGCTGGTGCGGATGACCGACGACCTGCTCGACTCCAGCCGCGCCCACACCGGCCGGCTCACGATCGTCCGCCAGCCGCTGGACCTGCGGGAGGTGGTCCGGACGGTCACCGGGGACCTGCGCCCGGACTTCGCCCACGGGCAGCGCACCCTGGCCGTCGCCACGCCGCAGGAACCGGTGCCGGTGGACGGGGACCGGGTCCGGCTCGCCCAGCTGCTGGGCAATCTCCTCAGCAACGCCTTCGCCTACACCAGCCCAGGCGCGAGGGTAACCGTCAGCCTGACCGCCACCGCGGGCCAGACCCTGCTGGCCGTCCGGGACAGCGGCAAGGGCTTCGAGCCGGCCGACGCCGGGCAGCTGTTCGAGGTCTTCGCCCGGGCGCTGCCGTCCGGCCCGGGCGCGGGCGGGTTCGGGCCGGAGGGCGCGGCCCCCGGCGGCCTGGGCCTGGGTCTCGGCCTGGTCCGCAGCATCGCCGAGCTGCACGGGGGCAGCGTGTCGGCGCACAGCGAGGGCCCGGGCACCGGCGCCGAGTTCCGGGTGCGGCTGCCGCTGCGCGCCGCCCCGCCCCCCGAAGGCGGCCAGCCAGCAGCGCCGAGCGAGCCGGAGGACCGCGGCACTGCCCCGACCGCCGGCCGCCACCCGAAGGGGCGCGGTGCGCCCCCTGCCCGAGCGAGCCAAAGGGCCGCGCCGCCGTCTGGACTGACGAGCGACGAGCGCAGCGAGGAGCGAGGAGGGAAGACGGCGGGCTCGAGCGGCCCGGAGGCGAGCGAGGGCCAGAGACAGCACCTACGGGTGCTGGTGGTCGAGGACAACGCGGACCTCGCCGCCGGCTACCGGGACCTGCTGGAGCGCCGCGGCGACCAGGTCACGCTCGCCCGCACCGGCCAGGAAGGGCTGGCGGCGGCGCAGGGGCAGCCGTTCGACCTCGTGCTGTGCGACATCGGGCTGCCCGGCCTGGACGGCCGCGAGCTCGCCCGCCGCCTGCGGCGCCATCCCCGCCGGGACCGGATGCGGGTGATCGCCGTGTCCGGGTTCAGCCAGGAGCCCGGCCGGGAGCGGTCGCTGCGGGCGGGGTTCGACGCCTATCTGGTCAAGCCGATGACGCTGGCCGACCTGGAGGCCGCCCTGGCCGGCTGGGCCCCGCCGTTACTTGCGCGCGGCCAATAAGGTGGCGGGATGCCGCGCACGCGCCTGTATCGCAACGGTGTCCTGGAAGCCGAGGGCTTCCCGGTCGCCGAAGTGTCGGACTACCTCTCCGAGCCCTCCACCGTGGTCTGGTTCGACTTCTGTGAGCCGACCGAGAAGGACCTCGCCGCCATCACCGAGGAACTGGGCCTGCACGAGCTGGCCGTCGAGGACGCCGTGCACGAGCACCAGCGGCCCAAGCTCGACCGCTACAAGTCGCACCTGTTCCTCACGGCCTACTCGGTCGCGCTGAACACCGCCACCGGCGAGCTGGACAGTCACGAGGTCGCCGCCTTCGTCACCCCCAGCGCGCTGGTCACCGTGCGCAAGGCCCCGGGCTTCAACATCGACGAGGTGATCCGGCGGTGGGACGACACGCTGGACGGGATCAAGCTCAGCACCGGGTCGCTGCTGCACGGCCTGCTGGACTACGTGGTGGACACCCACTTCGACGCGGTGCAGTCGCTGGACAGCCAGATCGAGGCGCTCGAGGACCAGCTCTTCGAGGACAACCCCCAGGACAAGGACATGCAGCGGCGCACGTTCGAGCTGCGCAAGTCGCTGGTCCTGCTGCGGCGGATCGTGCTGCCCATGCGGGAGGTGGTCAACACCCTCATGCGCCGCGACCTGGACGTGGTCGACGCCGACCTGATGCCGTACTTCCAGGACGTCTACGACCACGTGCTGCGCGCCACCGAGTGGACCGAGTCACTGCGGGACCTGGTCACCACCATCCTGGAGACGCACCTGACCGTCCGCGGCAACCGGCTGAACGTGATCATGAAGCAGGTCACCAGCTGGGCGGCGATCATCGCCGTGCCCACCGCGGTGACCGGTTTCTACGGCCAGAACGTGCCCTACCCGGGCTTCGGGCACGCGAATGGATTCTGGTGGTCGACCGGCGTCATGATCTTCCTGTCCGGCCTGCTGTACATCATCTTCCGGAGCAAGGACTGGCTCTGACGCGCCCGCATACCTGGCCGCGTGACCAGCCCGGCCTCGATAGCATCGGACCACGGGGGAGCACTTCGTTCCCTGCCATTCACGCCTGAGGAGCACGCCGTGTCAGCCCAGCAGCTACGCATCACCCTCGCCGGACGCGAGCATGCGGTGGCCGCTGGCACGACCGCGGCCGGCGCGCTGGAGAGCGTGCTCACCACCCCGATAGCGAACGGGAAAGCACCGGCCGGGCCCGGCACCGTCATCGCGGCGCGCATCAACGGGCAGCTGCGCGACCTGGCCGCCCCGCTCGCCGACGGCGACCGGGTCGAGCCGGTGGCGATCGAGAGCGAGGACGGCCGGGCGATCTTGCGCCACTCCACCGCGCATGTCATGGCGCAGGCGGTGCAGGAGCTGTTCCCGCAGGCCAAGCTCGGTATCGGGCCGCCGGTTGAGAACGGCTTCTACTACGACTTCGACGTGCCCGCCCCGTTCGGCCCGGACGACCTCAAGGCCATCGAGCAGCGGATGCGGGCCATCGTCAAGCAGGGCCAGCGGTTCTCCCGGCGGGTCGTGCCGGACTCCGGCGCCCGCGCCGAGCTGGCGGCCGAGCCGTACAAGCTGGAGCTCATCGGGCTCAAGGGCGGCGCCGACGCGGAAGAGTCGGTCGAGGTGGGCGGCGCGGAGCTGACCATTTACGACAACCTCGACGCCAAGACCGGCGAGCTGTGCTGGAAGGACCTGTGCCGCGGCCCGCACCTGCCCGCCACCCGGCACATCCCGGCGTTCAAGCTGATGCGCAGCGGCGGCGCCTACTGGCGGGGGAGTGAGAAGAACCCGCAGCTGCAGCGGATCTACGGCACCGCCTGGGAGAGCCGGGAGGAGCAGGACAAGTACCTGCACATGCTGCAAGAGGCCGAGCGGCGCGACCACCGGCGGCTCGGCGCGGAGCTGGACCTGTTCTCCTTCCCCGCCGAGATCGGCAGCGGCCTGCCGGTGTTCCATCCCAAGGGCGGCACCATCCGCCGGGTGATGGAGGGCTACTCGCGCCGCCGGCACGAGGAGGCCGGCTACGAGTTCGTCAACACCCCGCACGTGACCAAGGCGGAGCTGTTCGAGACCTCCGGGCACCTGGGCTTCTACAAGGAGAGCATGTTCCCGCCCATGGAGCTCGAGGGCGCGGACTACTACGCCAAGCCGATGAACTGCCCCATGCACGTGCTGATCTACAAGTCGCGCGGCAGGTCCTACCGGGAGCTGCCGCTGCGGCTGTTCGAGTTCGGCACCGTGTACCGGTTCGAGAAGTCCGGCGTGGTGCACGGCCTGACCCGGGCCCGCGGCTTCACCCAGGACGACTCGCACATCTTCTGCACCCCGGAGCAGCTCGCCGGCGAGCTGGCCTCGCTGCTGGACTTCGTGGTCGGGCTGCTGCGCGACTTCGGGCTGACCGACTTCGAGGCCGAGCTGTCCACCCGGCCGGAGAAGTACGTGGGCGAGCCGCACGAGTGGGAGGCGGCCGAGGCCGCGCTCAAGCACGCGCTGGACGCCTCCGGCCTGCCGTACGTGATCGCCGAGGGGGAGGGTGCTTTCTACGCCCCCAAGATCGACGTGCACGTGCGGGACGCGATCGGCCGGCGCTGGCAGCTGTCCACCCTGCAGGTCGACTTCCAGGAGCCGGGCCGGTTCGGGATCGAGTACCAGGCCGCCGACGGCACCCGGCAGCGGCCGTACATGATCCACCGGGCGTTGTTCGGCTCCATCGAGCGCTTCTTCGGCATCCTGCTCGAGCACTACGCGGGCGCGTTCCCGCCCTGGCTCGCGCCGGTGCAGGTGGTGGGGATCCCGATCGCCGACAGCCACGTGCCCTATCTGGAGAAGGTCGCCGCCCGGCTGCGCGAGCAGGGCGTCCGGGTGGAGGTCGACGACAGCGACGACCGGATGCAGAAGAAGATCCGCACCGCGCAGCGGCAGAAGGTGCCGTTCATGCTGCTCGCCGGGGACGACGACGCGGCCAAGGGCGCGGTGTCGTTCCGCTACCGGGACGGCTCGCAGAAGAACGGCGTGCCGGTGGACGAGGCGGTCGCGGAGATCGCCGCCGCGATCGAGCAGCGCGTCCAGGTCTGAGCCGCGCCGGCCCGCCGGGGCATGCTGGCTACCCGCTGTTCAGCAGCAGGATGCCGGCGACCACCAGGACGGTGGCCGCGGTGCGGGGACGGCCGAACGGCTCGCGGAACACCAGCGAGCCGATGATGGCGCCGACGATGATGCTGGTCTCCCGCAGCGCGGCGACCAGCGCCAGCGCCGCGTGGGTCTGGGCCCACAGGACCAGCCCGTAGGCGGCGGTGCTCAGCACGCCGCCGAGCAGGCCCACCGGCCACACGCCGCGGACCTGGCTGGCCAGCGCGCCGCGCCGGATGATCAGCGCGGCGACCGGGATGACGATCCCCTCCAGCGTCATGAGCCAGGCGATGTACCCGGCGGCGGTGCCGGACAGCCGGACGCCGACGCCGTCCACGACCGTGTAGGAGGCGATCGCGAGGCCGGTCCCGGCGGCCGCGACCAGGGCCGGCCTGGCCGGGCGGCGGCCGATGAAGACCAGGCACGCCAGGCCGGCCGGGATGAGCAGCACCCCGGCGAGCTGCAGCCCGGACAGGTGCTCGCCGACCAGCAGCCAGGCCGCGCCGGTGACCACCACCGGCGAGATGCCCCGCGCGAGCGGGTAGACCTGGCTGAATTCGCCCACCCGGTAGCAGCGCATGAGCAGGAGCTGGTAGGCGACGTGCAGGAGCACGGAGATCCCGAGATACACCCGGCTGGCCGGGGCCGGCGCGGCGGACAGCACCAGCAGGGGCAGCGCGGGCACCAGCCCGCCAACGCCGATCAGGGCGAAGGCGACCAGCCGGTCCTTGATGCCGTGCGCGATGGCGTTCCAGCTCGCGTGCGCGACCGCGGCGGCCAGCACGGCGAGGGCGGCGGTGAGCGGGAGTCCGGAACCGGCGGCGACCATGGGGGCTGCTCCTCGGGTTGGTCCCGTTTCCGGGACATGCCAAACGGAGCCCTCGTGGCTTTTATCCCGTCAGGTGTTGGCCGGGGGTGCCGGTTCCTGGCGCCGCTCGGTCCAGCCCCGGCCGCCCTCATTGTGGGCTGCCCCGCCAGCGGCGGGGACGGGCGGCCGGCGGAACCCTAGGCGCAGCCTCATGCTGCCCCCCAGGCTAAACCGCCCGTACCCCTATGCTGCAAGCATGTCCAGCCTCAGGCCCGATGAGCCCCCCGCTGTGGACGAGCCCGCTGGGGCCGGCGATGCCCAGGACGGGGCGGGCATCCCGGACGCGTTCGGGCGGCTGTGGATGCCGCACCGGATGGCCTACATCAAGGGGGAGAACCGGGTCACCGGCACCGAGCCCGAAGGCTGCCCGTTCTGCCGCATCCCGGGCATGTCCGACGAGGACGGCCTGATCGTCGCGCGCGGCGAGCGGGTCTTCACGGTGCTGAACCTGTACCCGTACAACTCCGGGCACCTCATGGTCTGCCCGTACCGGCACGTGGCCGACTACACCGACCTGGACCCCGGGGAAACCGCGGAGCTCGCCGGGCACACCAAGCTGGCGATGACCGCGCTGCGGAAGGCGTCCGGCGCGCAGGGGTTCAACATCGGCATGAACATGGGCGCGGTGGCGGGCGCCGGGATCGCCGCGCACCTGCACCAGCATGTGGTGCCCCGGTGGGGCGGGGACACCAACTTCCTGCCGGTGGTCGGGCACACCAAGGTGCTGCCGCAGCTGCTGCGCGACACCCGCAAACTCGTCGCTGACGCGTGGCCGGAAGGCGTCCGCTAGGCCGCCTTCCGGCCACCCTGGC
>JBLMWU010000036.1:0-54224 GCA_050257395.1 Gemmatimonadota bacterium
AAGGCGGCCGGCCAGCTCGCCGTCCGCGCCGACCCGCGCGAGCTGTCCCGCGCGCTCACCAACCTGCTGACCAACGCGATCCGCTACACACCGCAGGGAGGCAGCGTGTACGTCGAGGCGAAGCCGGAGCGGGAGGACGCTCTGCTGACGGTCGCCGATGGCTGCGGCGGCATCCCAGAAGCCGACCTGCCACATGTGTTCGACCTGGCCTGGCGCGGCACCGACGCGCGCAGCCCCGAACCTGACAGCGGCGCGGGCCTCGGCCTGGCGATCGTGCGCGGCGTCGTGGAGGCCCACCGGGGCAGCGTGCGCGTCGTGAACACCGGGGACGGCTGCCGCTTCGAGATGCGGCTGCCCGGCTGCCGGTAAGCCGCTGGCCGTCAGGCCGGCACCCGGCCGGCGGGCACCCGGCCGGCCGGCACTCTGGCGAACTCCGCGATCCCCTCGGCGAACGGCACGGCCGCCCGCCAGCCCAGTTCCCGCCAGATGCGCTCGCTGGACGCGGTGACATGCCGGACGTCGCCGAGCCGGTACTCGCCGGTGACAACGGGACCCGGCCCGCCGCAGGCGCCGGCCAGGGCCGACGCCAGCTGGCCCACGGTGCGCGGGGTTCCGCTGCCCACGTTGTAGGCGCGCAGGGCGCCCGGCCCGCCCGGGACACCCGGGCCGCCGGCCGCCTCGATCGCGGCGACGGTGGCACCGGCCACGTCCCGGACGTGGACGAAGTCGCGGCGCTGTGCCCCGTCCTCGAAGACCCGCGGCGCGCGCCCGGCCGCCAGCGCGGACCGGAAGAACGACGCCACCCCCGCGTAGGGGGTGTCGCTGGGCATCCTGGGGCCGTACACGTTGTGGTAGCGCAGCGCCACCGCGTGCCCCTGCGTGGACCTGGCCCAGGACCTGGCCAGGTGCTCCTGCGCGACCTTGGTGTCGGCGTAGACGTTGCGCGGCCCGAGCGGCGCCTCCTCGGGGACCAGCTCCGGCGACAGCGGCTCGCCGCAGCGCTCGCAGCGCGGCTCGAACCAGCCCGCCTCGAGGTCGGCGGCCCGGCGCGGGGGCGGCGCCGCCGCCCCGTGCTCGGCGCACGAGTAGGCGCCCTCACCGTAGACGACCATCGACGAGGCCAGCACCAGCCGGCTGACGCCCGCCCGGGCCATGGCGGCCAGCAGGACCGCGGTGCCCAGGTCGTTGCAGCCCGCGTACAGCGGCGCGTCGCTGAAGTCCACGCTGAGCCCCACCATCGCGGCCAGGTGACAGACGACGCTCACGCCGCGCAGCGCGCCATCGACCGCCTGCGCGTCGCGGACGTCGCCGCGGGTGAACTCGACGCCTGGCTCCCCGGCGAAGGGAGAGGTGCCGTCGGGGTGGACGCACGGCAGCAGCGCGTCGAGCACCCGCACCTCATGACCCGTGCCCGTGAGCGCCTCGGCAACGTGGGACCCGATGAAGCCGGCACCGCCGGTGACCAGTACTCGCATGGCCCGAGGCTACGCACGCTCACGCCCGGATCCCGGCCGGAGCCGCGGGTTATCACCAGTTTGTAATGACCCGATCCCTTGCTGTGCCACAGGCAGGTGAATTGAATGCACAGCGTGACCTTGAGCAGCAGCCCGGCGATCCAGTCGCGCGCCCGGGGCGCGGGCCAGCCGGTCCCGGCCGGGCCGCGCTGGCGCCAGCGCGTCCAGCGCGCCGTGGGGCTGGCCGTGGCGCTGGCTGGCCTCGCCGCGGTCTGCGCCTACCTGGTGATCGCGCTGAGCCGGCTGACCTATCCGTTCACCGTCGAGTGGCTGGAAAGCAACTCGCTGGTCGAGGTGCAGCGCATCCTGGCCGGCCAGCCGCTGTACCCGGCGCCGACCGTCCGGTACGTGCCCGACGGCTACCCGCCGCTCTATTTCGCCGTGTCGGCCGCGGCGGCCAGGGTGCTCGGCGTCTCCTACCTGCCGCTGCGGCTGGTCTCCCTGCTGTCCTCGCTCGCCTGCTTCGCCCTGCTGGGCCGCCTCGTCCAGCGCGAAACGGGAAGCATCGCGGCCGGGGCCGGCGCCGCGGGCCTGTTCGCCGCGACCTACTTCGCCACGAAAACGTGGTTCGACGTCGGCCGGGTCGACTCGCTTTTCCTGGTGCTGAGTCTCGGCGGCCTCTACGCGGCCCGCTGGATGCGCGGCACCCGCGGCGCCGTCGCCGCGGGGGTGCTGCTCGCCGCCGCGGCCCTCACCAAGCAGACCGCCCTCGCCGAGGGGGTCGTGGTGATCGGCGCGCTGCTGACCGGCCCGCGCCGGAGGCTCGCGTGGGTAGCCGCGCTGGCTGAGGCCACGGTTCTCGGCATCAGCACGCTCGTGCTCTGGCTCACCACCGGCGGCTGGTACATCTTCTACGTCTTCCAGCTGATGGGCGCTCACCCGCTGAAGTACAGCCAGCTCGGCTGGCTCGCGGCAGCCCTGCTGGGCGCGCTCGGCCTGGCCGCGTGCGCTGCCGTGATCGGTGCGCGGCGGCTGCCCCGCGTGCTGCTCGCAGGCTGCGCCGCGCTGGCGGCCGAGGGCTGTGCCGCCCTGGTGCACACCGGCGGCGGCCGCAACGACATGCTGCCCGTGTACCTCGCTGTGGTGCTGCTCGCTGGCCTGGCGCTGGGCGGCACGCCGTCCGGGTGGGTCAGCGCGGCGGCGGGGGTGCTCGTCCTCGCGCAGACGGCCTTGCTGCTCAGCGGCTTCCACCCGGCCAAGGCGCTTCCCACGAGCGCTGACCGCGCCGCCGGCGAGCGGCTGACCGCGGGCCTGCGGGCCTTTGGCGGGACCGTCGCGATCCCCGCGGACCCCGGCTTGAGCCTGCTGGCGGGAATGGCACCGGCCGCACACCAGGGCGCGGCGTACGACGTGCTGCGCGGCTCGGGCCAGGCCGCGATCGCGAGCTTCCGGGCCAGCGCCGCGGACGCGGTCGCCGCCCGCCGGTTCAGCGCGATCATCAACGGCAGCTCTGGGCTGCCGCTGGGCTATCCGTCCTCACTCGGCCGGTACTACCGGCAGTGCCCCCAGCCGCTGCTCGCGGGGGTCCCGGCTGCTGTGTTCCGCCCGGTCGCGGGGGCCAGCACCCGCCCCACCTGGCTCTGGCTTCCCAGGGGGAGCGGATCCTGCCAGGCGGCTGTCAGCCTCCTCGGCGGAGCCGGTCAGGAGAGCCACCGGTGAAACTGCCCACGTCGCCCCCGCCGGGGCCGTTCCGCCGGTCGTTCTGGCGCAGCCCGGTCCGCGGCCCGTGGCTGACCTCTGTGTTCGGCCTGGTCCTGCTGGTGGGCATCCCGGTGGTGTTCGTGACCGGCCTGCTGTCCTACGCCGCTTACAACCCGGGTCTCAGCCCGGTCAACGACACGACTCCGGCCAAGGGGCTGCTCGGCTTCTACCTGTTCTCCTGGCCGACGCATCCGGTCTGGCTCTACCGGCTCAACCAGGGTGTCCATGTCACCCTCGGGCTGGCGCTGGTGTCGATTCTGCTGTTCAAGCTGTGGTCGGTGCTGCCAAAGCTGTTCGAATGGCCGCCGCTGCGCTCACCCGCGCACGCCCTGGAACGGCTGTCGCTTTTCCTGCTCGTCGGCGGGGCAGGGTTCGAGTTCGCGACGGGGATCTTGAACATCCAGACCTGGTACAAGTTTCCCGGCGGCTTTTACCAGCTGCACTTCTACGGCGCCTGGGTGTTCACAGCGGCCTTCGTCGCCCACGTGGCACTCAAGCTGCCGGCCATGATCAGGGCGCTGCGCAGCCGCAGCCTGATCGGGGAGCTGCGCACGAACCTCGCCAGGACGCGCCCGGAGCCGCCCAGCGCCGGGTACCTGGTCGCGCCGGCGCCCGCCGAGCCGACGATCTCCCGGCGCGGCGTGCTCGCGTTCGCCGGCGCGGGCTCGGCGCTGATCGTGCTCCTGTCCGCGGGCCAGTCCCTGGGCGGGCCGCTGCGGCGGACCGCGCTGCTCGCGCCGCACGGCCAGGACGCCGGTGGCGGCCCCGGCGACTTCCAGGTCAACAAGACCGCGGCAACCGCCAGGATCGGGGCGGCCGAGACGGGAGCGGCCTGGCGGCTGGCGCTCCGGAGCAACAGCCAGCCGGGCAGCGCGCCCGTGCTGCTGCGCCGGGCCAGCCTGCTCCGCATGCAGCAGCACACCGCCAGCCTGCCGATCGCGTGCGTCGAGGGCTGGTCCACGGATGATCAGGCCTGGACCGGGGTCCGGCTGCGCGACCTGGCGCGGCTGGCAGGAGTCCCCCGGCCGTCGAGTGTCCTGGTGCAGTCGCTGGAGCGCGGCGGCGCGTTCAGCCAGGCGGTCCTGTCCGCGGCACAGATAGCGGACCCGGACTCGCTGCTGGCCCTGCGGGTCAACGGCGCGGACCTCTCGCCTGACCACGGCTACCCGGCCCGGGTGATCGTGCCCGCCATCGCGGGCGTGCACAACACCAAATGGGTCGCCAGCCTGACCTTCCGGAGGTGAGCGTGCGCCGGTTCCTCCGCTGGTACGGCGGCAGCCCGCTGCACCTGCTCACCATGCTCGGCTGCCTCGCGCTCGCCGGGTACGCCGCGGCCAAGCTGCTGCCCCGCAATTTCGTCGGCATACCGGTCTGGCTCGTCGGCGCGGCCGTCGGGCACGACCTGATCCTGCTGCCGCTGTACACCCTCGCCGACCGGTCTGCCACGGCGGTCCTCAGGCACCGCCGGCCGGGCCTGCCCGCCGTGCCATGGATCAACTACCTGCGCGTCCCCGCGGCCCTTTCCGGCATGCTGCTGCTGATCTGGTTCCCGCTGATCCTCCGGCTGCCCGCCCGTTTCCCGGCCACCACGACCCTGCCTCTGGACCCCTACCTGTGGCACTGGCTCGCCGTGACCGGCGTCCTGTTCCTGCTGTCCGCCGCGGCGCTCGCCGTGCGGCTCAGGGCAGGCCGCCGCGGCATGCGAAAGGAGCGTTAGTCAGCCTTTGGCGGGAGCTCCGGTGTCTCGGGCGGGCTGGCGATCTCGGCCCTCATCGCCGCTAGCTCCTTGTCCACCTGGGCATTGCGGCCGGCCTCGTCCAGTTCCTGCTCGATGTCCTCCGTGTTGCCGCCGACGTCCTCCAGCACGCCGGACTGCAGCAGCTCGTCCATGGCGCCGGCGCGGGCCTGCATGGCCTCAATCTTGTCCATGGAGCGCTGCAGCTCGGCGCCGGTGCCGCCGGACGGGCCGGATATCCCGGTCGCGGTCTCGCTCACCGCGGTCTGCGCCCGCGCCGCCTGGTACTGCGCCTTCAGCACTTCCTTCTGGCTGCGGAACTTGTTCACCCGGTCCTGCAGCGCGCTCAGTGCCTGCTCCATCTTCTGCTGCTGCTCATTCAGCTCCTCGCGCTGCGCGTCGAAGCCGGCGATCTGCTGCTGCGCGGCCGCCTTGCGGTTCAGCGCCTCCCTGGCCAGGTCCTCCTTCCCCTGCGCGAGCGCGGCCCTGGCCGCGTCGTCCAGGTGCTCCACGGTGTGCGCAAGCTGCTGCTCCTGCAGCTCGATGCGCTTGCGGGACGCCGCGATACTGACCAGCGCCTGCTTGACCTTGGTGATCTGGTCAAGCATGTCCTCATACGACAGATCGAGCATCTCGTCCGGCCGCTCGGCGGCGTCTAGTGCCTTGCTGGTCTTGGCCCTGACGATGTCGTGGGCCCGCTGGAAAAGGGACATCCCCGCCTGCTTCCTGTCGGCGACGGCCTGCACCTGCCTGCCAGCTCCACGCTACGCCGCCCGGCACCTCGCGCTGGTCAGCGGCTTCGGCGGCTGCTCACTGATCCGGCAGCGCCGGGTGCGGTGTGATGTCGCGAGCTACCGGAGGTCCTTTTCCGCGACCCTAACCGCTGCCGGTTCCTTTCTGCCTGGCTGCGTGCCGGTTCTGGTGGCGCCTGCCGCTACGGCCAGTGCTGCGATTGCCGCGGCCGTGCCTGCGAAGAAGGGTGTGCGTGGGCCGAGCGAGGCAGCGAGGGAGGATGCGATCGGCGCGCCTGCCGAGGTGCCGCCGAGGAGGACCAGCGCGAACAGGGACATGACGCGGCCCAGCATGCGCGGGTCGGCCGACTGGAGGGTGGCGATTGTCGTGCCGAGGAAGCACGACCAGCCGATCCCGACGGTGGCCAGGCCGGCCAGGACGGCGGGCAGGACCGGTGCGAGCGCGGTGCCAGCCAGCCCACACGCCATGATCGCTGCCGCCAGGGGCAGCGCCCGTCGGCCTGGCATGCCGCGGGCCGCGCGTGCCAGGGTTCCGGTCAGGCTGCCGGCGGTGAGGGCGGTGAGCGCGGCCCCAAGCTGTGCTGGGCCGCCGGCGAAGGACTGGTGGACGAGGGTCGGGACCGACACCTGCATGGTGAACGCCAGCGTGGTGATCAACGCCAGTGCCAGCAGCGGTGCCCGCAGCCTGGGCGTTTGTGCCAGGTAGCGCAGGCCTTCCCGCACCTGCCGGGGTGCCCGCCTGACCATGGCTGCTTTGCCTGCCTGGATCGTGCTCAGGACCGCGACGTCGGCCAGGAAAGACGCCGCGTTCACGGCGAAGGCGGCGGTGACACCGGCGGCGGCCACCAGGGCGCCGCCAAGCGCTGACCCGGCGGCCATGCCTATCAGCAGCGCTGTACCGGTGAGGGCGGAGGCGCTGGCCGCCTGGTCCGGCGGGACCAGCGCCGGCACAAGCGCCCGGCGGGCTGGCGTGTCGAGCGCGTTGATCACTCCCCAGGCGGTCGCGAGCACGCAGATGACGGGCAGGGTGAGCGCTCCGGTCAGGGATGCGAGCGCGTAGGCCGCTGCGACCAGGCCGAGCCCGCACTCGGCGAGGATCAGCAGCCTGCGCCGGTTATGCCGGTCGGCGATCACGCCGAACCAGGGTCCGAGCACCAGGCTGGGCAGGAACTGCAGCGCGACCACCCAGCCCAGCGCCTTCGGGTCGAGGCTCTCGACCTGCCACGACAGCGCGACGACCTGCGCCCATGATCCGGTGAGTGAGGGCAGCTGGCCGAGGAGATACCTGCGGAAGGGTGGTGAACTCAGCGGCGCCACCGCCGCGCGGCCGGCTCTCACAGCGAGGCGACCGCCGCGGCGGCGAGCCCGATTCCGAACAGGTACGTGCCGGCCGCCCCGGCCAGGCGTGACGCCGTCGGAGTTGCCAGGCTCGGGCAGGTCAGCAGCCCATAGGCGATCACCAGCCGGGAGATTGTCGCCCCGGCGATCAGCGGGATCGCGACAGCCGCCGGACTGCGGGCGCCGGCCAGCAGGAACAGGACCATGAGCGTGGGCACGTACTCGGCCGAGTTGCCATGGGCCCGGATCGCCTTGAGCAGCCCGCTCGCCGGGTCGTCCGGGAATTGCGAGCCGCCTGTCTTCCTGGTCACGCCGCGCACCCTGGAGACGTTGAGCCCCAGCGCGAGCAGCATTGCCGCCAGGATCGCTGTGCAGATGATGGCGGTGGTCATGCCGATCTCCTTGCCTGCGTGCCGAGCACGCTGTCGATGAGGTCTGCGCAGAGCGTCCAGCTGAGCAATGCGTCGGCTTTCCGGAGTGCGCCCACGCTGGTCACGTTCACTTCGATGAGGTAGGGGCCGATCACGTCCAGACCGGCCAGGTGGATGCCATGCCGGCGGAGGGTGGGCGCCAGCCGCGAGCAGATCTCCCGGTCGCGCGCGGTGACCGGCGCCTGGGCTGCCGGGTCGCCGATCCGGAAGTCGCCTTTCCGCGGGAACCGGTACACGGCACCGGCAGGTTCGCCCGCGACCACGAAGATCCGTTTGTTCCCCGCCGAGACTTCCCGCTGGAACCGCTGGACGACGACGGCACGGCCGCCTGCCCGGGTGGACATCTCGATCAGCGACGCAAGGTTCGGGTCATGCCGGTCGAGTCGCAGGACCTCGCGCCCGGCGAAACCGTCGGCCGGCTTGACCACGGCAACGCCGTGCTCGGACAGGAATCCGCGGATGGTGCGCTCGTCGGCGGTGACGATCGTCGGCGGGCACAGGTCCGGGAACCGCAGGCCGAGCAGGTGCTCGCTGCACGCGCGCAGGCCACGCGGATCGTTGATCACCGGTGTGCGCGCAGGGTCGATGAGATCCAGGATCAAGGTCGCCGTGAGGTAGGTCTGGTCGAGGGGCGGCTCGGTCCGCATGAAGACCGCGGCCATTTCGTCCAGCCAGACGTGCTGCGGTTCGGTGGCGGTGTACCAGGGGTGCGTCACGGTCCAGCGGTGATCCCCGGCCGGCCGGGACGGCGCGAGCCGTACCCGGCGGGCGAGCGCACGTGCCCGGCCGTGCACCGCTTCCAGGGACTGCGCCTGTGTGACCCAGATCTCGGCATCGCGGCCGGCGGCGGCATGCATGAGCCCGACACTGGTGTCGATCGACGGGTCGAGACGATCCAGCGGATCGGTGACGAACGCGATCCTCATGCCACACCCCCGCGGGCTGGTGCGGCGGCAACAGCGGGCCGTGCGGCACGGGCGATTGGGCGGGGCATCACGGCACCTGGGCTTCAGCCGGGCTGCCTGGTGCCGGGAGGACGGCCTGACCGCCGGCGTAGACGGCACGCAGCCTGCGGATGGCCGCGGGGTCGGCGAGCGGGTTGCCTTCGATGGCGAGGATGTCGGCGTCGAATCCGGGAGCGATGCGTCCTTTGCGGTGCCCGACCCCGCAGGCCTGGGCGGCACGGGAGGTCAGCGCCCACAAGATCTCGGCCGGGTTCAGGCCGGCCGCGGCCAGGTCGCCGGGTGCGTAGGGCAGCACGTCGTGCGGCTTGGCGGGCGAGACCCCGGCGTCGCTGCCGGGCACCAGCACAGCGCCGGCCTGGTACAGCCGCCGCCGGTTTGCGATCAGCCCGGCCATCCGGCTGGCGAACTGCGGCGGCACGGTGCCGGCGCGGCCCGGGTCGCGGCCGACGGTCCAGCCGACAGCGACGCGCTGCGCCGCGATGGCGCGGATCACCGCCTCGGGTGCGTCGACGCCGTCAGCGGTCATGAACGTCGCGTGCTCGATCCCATCGGCACCGGCGGCCACCGCGTCGGCAACCGACCGCGCGCTGTGCGCGTGGGCCGTGACTGGCAGCCCATGGCGGTGGGCCTCGTCCACGATCACCCGCAGCGACCCGGCGCCGAACTGCGGCTCGTGCGCCAGCGAGCCCGGGGTCATGTTCCCCCCGCTGGCCATCACCTTGATCACGTCCACGCCCCGTTCGGCCCGCTCCCGTACGGCCGCGCGAAGGCGCGCTTTCCCGCTGGCGGCGCCGCCGAGGAAATGGCAGTGCCCGCCGGGGGTGGTGATCGGAGGACCGGCGGCGACGATCGCAGGCAGCGGCCCGGCCCCGGGGCCAGGGCTCCGGTCACGCAGGTCCAGGGCCAGGTAGCCGCGGTCGCCGAGATCGCGCACCGTGGTCACGCCCGCCCGCAGCGCCCGCCGGGCTGCCGCGGCCATCTGCTCGCGCAGCAGGTCGTCGCCTGTCTGGGCGAGGTGGCCGATCGGGTCGCCTGTCGCGTCAAAGCACAGGTGCAGGTGCGCGTCTACCAGGCCGGGCATCAAGGTCAACCCGGGCAGGTCGATGACGCTGGCGCCGGCGGGAGAAGGCTCAGCCGGGCCGTGGACGGCTGTGATCACGCCGTCAGCGACTACCACCGACGGCTCGGCCAGGAGCGCCGAGCTGACGCCGTCGAACAAGGCTGCGGCACGAAGGACCGTGAGCCGGCGAGTATGAGGGGCGTGAGCTGTCATGCCCTGAACTTCCCGCGAGCCGGGCCGGGCCGGCATCGCGGCAAGTACTCAAGCCCGGTACTCATTTCCGCAGCGCCCGTGCCTGGCGGGCGGGGGACGGGCTGGTGACAGGCCCGGCCCGGCCCGCGCGCCTGTCCCGGCCGTTCGCCGGCCGGGACAGGGAACTCCAGGCCGTGGCCGCCTGCCTGGCACGGCTGCAGGCCGGCCAGGGCGGGGCGATCTTGGTGTCCGGCGAGCCGGGGATCGGGAAGACCAGCCTGGCCGGACAGGTGGAGTCGCGCGCCGCTGATCTCCACGTGCCTGTCGCCTGGGGCTCCTGCGCCGAAGATGAGGGCACCCCGCCGCTGTGGCCGTGGCGGCAGATCCTGGCTGGCTGCGCGGCCCGGCCGGCACCCGGCGGCGATGGCCCGCGAGACGAGGCCAGCCGGATAGCTGCCGGCGTGACGGGCCAGGACCGGCCAGGAGTTGCGGCGCCTCCTCCGGACGGCTCGGAGCGCTTCCGGCTGTTCGAATCCCTGACCGCCGAGGTAACGGCGGCCGCCGCGCACGCGGGCCTGGTCGTGGTTCTCGATGACCTGCAGTGGGCGGATCCGATGTCGGCCATGCTGCTCGCCCACCTTGGCCGTGGCCTGCCAGCCTCGCGCGTCCTGGTGGTCGCGGCCTACCGCGATCAGGAGCTGAGGTTGAGCGCTCCCGCCCAGGCAGCCGTCGCGGCGCTCGTCCGCGAGCCGGGCACGGTGCAGCTGCGGCTCGCCGGGCTGGCCGAGGCCGAAGTCGCCGATCAGCTGGAGGCGACCTTCGGGCGCCGGTTCGGCCTGCGGGTAGTAGCCGGGGTGGCCAGCCGCACCGGGGGCAACCCGTTCTTCGTGGCCGAGCTCGGCCGGCTGGTCAGCGACGCGGCAGCCGCCGGGCAGGCCGAAGCCGGGTCGTGGCTGACCGGGCTGCCCGAGGGCGTGCGAGCGGTCATCGGCCAGCGCCTGGCGCGGCTGCCCGCCAGCTGCCGGGCCGTGCTGTCCACAGCGGCGGTGATCGCGCCGGCGATTGATGTGCAGACCGTCACGGCAGCCGGCGGGCTGACCCCCGAGACCGTCCTCGCCGGGCTGGACACCGCCGCCGCCGCGGGGCTGGTCCGGGCCGCGGCCGGGGAGCCGGCCGGGTTCTCGCACGCGCTGGTCCGGGATGCCATCCGCGCGGAAGTGCCGCCGTCGCGGCAGTTCGGCATTCACCGCCGCGCCGCCGAGCACCTCGAAGCCGCCTACGCCGCCGACCTGGACCGGCATGCCGGCGAGATCGCCCATCACTGGCTGTCCGCCGGTCCGGTGGCTGATGCGGCGCACACAGTCGGCTGGGCCGAGCGAGCTGCGGCCATCAGCATGCGCAGCCTCGCCTACGAGGAAGCCGCCCGCCTGTGCGAGCGGGCGCTGCGCGTCACCGGCCCCGGCGGTCCCGCCGGCGCAGACCGCGGCCGGCTCCTGCTCGCCATGGCAGATGCCCTGTACAAGGCCGGTGACGTGAAGCAGGCCATCACCGCTGCCGGGCAAGCCGGAGACGAGGCCGAGCGCCGGGGCGACCCGGCCGGCATGGCACGCGCCGCCCTCATCCTGGAGGGCGTCACCGACCAGGACTGGGGACGCCGGGTCGCCCGCCTGGCCGAATCCGCCCTCCGCCAGCTGGGGCACGGCAACGCTGAGCTATCGGCCCGGCTGCTCGCCGCCACCGCCGTAGTGCAGAGCGCGTCACTGGCCACCGGGAACACCGGCGAAGCAGGCCCGCTCAGCCTGCAGGCCCTCGCGCTGGCCGAGGTGGCCGGGACGCCCGCCGCCCTCGTCAGCGCGCTGCGTGCCCGCCAGATGGCGTGCGCCGGGCCCGACGGGGTCGGTGACCGCCTGGAGGTGGCCGCGCGCATGCTCGCGCTCGCCGCCGAGCACGCGGACCCGTGGGCTGGGCTGTGGGGGCGCCTGTGGCGGATCGAGGCCAGCTGCCAGCTCGGAGAGGTCGCCGCCGCCGAGTCCGATGCCGGCGAGCTGGCTGACATTACGCGCCAGCTCAGCCAGCCGGTCGCCGGCTGGCACCTGGCACGCACCCGCTGCGCTCTCGCCATGGCCCGCGGCCGGTTCGAGGCCGCCGAGCGTCATCTTGACGACGCGATCAAGCTCGCCGCCCAGGGCCTGGATGCCCGCGCCTGGCAGATCCGGGCGATCGCCGGCGCCAAGCTCGCCAGCCTGACCGGAGACCCGCGCCACGAGCACTGGTTCGCGACGCTCGAACGAGAGACGGACCCATCGGCCGCTGCGGCGGGCCGCTGGGCCATCCTCGCCGAGCACTACGCCGGCCACGGCGACCTGGACCGGGCCCGGGCGCTGTACCGTCAGCTCCCGCCCTGGCAGACATGGCAGCCGCCCCATTTCGTGGCGCACGCCGTGCTCGACACGCGCGCCCGCGCGGCCGCCCTGCTCGGCGACACCGACGGCGCGGCAATCGCATACGCGCGGCTGCGGCCATGGGCACGCTACTTCGTCGTGGGCGGGACCGGGGCCGTAGCGATCCTCGGCTCCGCCGAACACACGCTGGGCTGCCTCGCGGCGTGCCTGGGCAAACCCGGCACCGCGATCGGCCACCTGCGGGCTGCCATCGCCGCCAGCCAGCGCGCCGGGCTGCCGCCGTTCGAGCTCCAATCCCGCTACGAGCTCGCGAAAGTCCTGGCCCGGCGGGGCCGGCCGGAGGACCGCTCCGAAGCGCTCGTCCTCGCAACCGATGCCGCCCGCGGGGCGGCCAGGCTCGGCATGAGAGGCCTGCAAGCCGACTCCGGGCAGCTGGCCACGATCATGCGGCACGGGGACAGCGAGCCAGGCGGCCTCACGCGGCGCGAGCGCGAAATCGCCGAGCTGGTCGGCCGCGGCCTCACCAACCGCCAGATCGCCGACCTGCTCCACATCGCCGAACGCACCGCGGAAAACCACGTCCAGCACATCCTCACCAAGCTCGGCTTCCGCAACCGCAGCCAGATCGCCGCCTGGGCCGCCAGGACAACCCCTGCCGGCACGTAGCCAGGCACTGGCCCTGTGTACTACTGCGGCTGGCGTGCGGCATTCTGCTGGCTTCGGCGGGTCCAGCAGATCCGGGCGAGCATGAGCGTGCTGGCCGCGATCCCGCAAGAGCCGAGGGTCATCAGCCGCGGGTCGGATGTGTGCAGGCCGAAGATCAGCCAGCAGGTGAGTTCGCCGAAGATGAGCAGCCAGGTTCCGGCTGAGATCCCGGTCGGGCGCGTCGTCCGGTAGGCGGTCCATACGGATGGGGTTACCTGGAGGATGAACGCGGCGGTGAGCAGCGTTCCCAGGCCGGCGCGTCCAGCGAAGACGCAGGCGCTGATGAGCATCGCGGCCCAAGCGCAGATCGCGGTCACGGACCGCGGCTTAGCCTGCCCGTGCCGGGTTACCATCACCGCCAGCGTCGCGACGACGAGGATGGTGGCCGACGAGCCGATCAGGGCGGTCCAGTACCGGGCCAGCGCGAAGTAGGCGATCCATGCGGCGTTGTTGACGGTGGTCAGCGCCACCCATGACCAGGAGAGGCCACGGGTGTCGCGGGTGGCCGCGAGCTTGCGGATCTGGGGGAGAAACTCCGGGATAGCGAAGCAGGTGGCGGCGATGGGGGCGTAGTCGAGCAGGCCGGTCATGGCTGGCCGGTGCCCTCCGGCTCCCCGGCAGCGGGAGGCCCGGCCGCGACATGCCCGTCCGGACGCCGGGCACGGAGCGGATCGGCGGGCCCCGGTAGCAGCATCCCGCCAGTATGTGAGACCGTCTCCCGTTTCTTCCACCGGTTATGCAGCCAGTACCTGTTTGACTCGATCCGGGCGAGCGATCACGATTCTGGCAGCGAGATCGACGGCTTCCGGGCCCCGGGAGATCTGAGAGGCGGGCGCCATGGTCCCGACGCACAGCCGGTACGTCATCGTCGGTGCAGGAGTTCACGGACTGTCGACGGCCTGGCACCTGGCCCGGGAGCTTCGGGTCCGGGGTCTCGGCGGAGGTGAGGACATCCTGGTCCTCGACAAGCGGGCAGCCGGCGCTGGCGCGTCGGGGATCGCGTGCGGAACCGTCCGCAACAATTACTTCCAGCCCGCGATGCGCGAGCTGATGGCCCACTCGGTGGCGGTCTGGGAGTCGGACCCCGAGGCATTCTCCTACCACCCGGTCGGCTTTCTGCAGATTGCCCCGGAAGTGATGTCCGGGGATGTCGCGAAGATCTTCTCCGAGCAGCAGGCGATCGGTTACCCCTCCACGCTCATCGAAGGCGAGCGCGACTGCAGCCGCTACCTGCTCGACCTGTTCGAGGACTGGCAGGCGCCCGGGATCACCACGGTCCTCCACGAGAAGAAAGGCGGGTACGCGAACAACATCCGGGCGGTGCGCGGCCTGGCGGCGAAAGCCGAAGCCGAGGGGGTCCGGATAGCCGCCGGGGTCCGCGTCACCGGCTTTGGCATGGCCGGGGGAGCGGTGTCCTCGGTCGAAACCGACCAGGGCACGATCGCCTGCGATCAGCTCGTGATAGCGGCCGGCCCGTGGATCCGCGACCTGTGGGCGATGCTGGAACTGCCCGAAACGATCACAGTGGCGGAGCCCGGCGGAACCGGGGGAGTCACCCGTCCCATGTGGACCTACTGGGCGCTCCAGGAGGGGACGCTGGGGATCGAGCCGAAGGAGTTCACCGATAACCGTGGCGGTTTTCCGCCGGTCACGCACGTGGACTCCGCCGCGCCGCTTTACGACGACATCAGCGGGGAGCTGATCACCGACAGCCTCTGGGGCATCTACTACAAGCCGGACTTCAACTTCGCCGGGCTGCAGGGGGGCGCCTCCCCCTACGTGGTCGGCAAGCCCGCGAGCGCCGTCGCCATCGACCCCTACGGGCCGGAGAGCCCGGAGTTCACCGTGACCGAGGACTTCGTGCGCATGTGGACCTCAGGGCTGGCGCACTGCCACAAGAGGTTCCAGGGCAAGCGGCATCTCTACCGGCACGAGCCCACCGGCGGTATCGGCGCCTTCACCCCCGACAGCTTCCCGGTTTTCGACGTGTTCCATCAGAACGCCCACGTGATCGCCGACTCCAACCACGGGTTCAAGATGATCGGCGTCGGGGCGCTGGTCGCCCGGGAGGTCCTCGGCGAGGAGCAGGCTCTGCTGGCGCCGTTCCGGTTCGGCCGCTACCGCACCGGGGAGTTGCACCCGGTGAGCAACTCCCCATTCCCCTGGAGCTGATCGCCAGGGCTTACAGGTTGCCGGCGTATTCCTGGTAGCTCCTGGCGATGCGGGCATCGGTGCCGAGGAACGAATGCTTCGACATGTCGGGGGAGTAGCGGGACGCCGGCGGTGTCTTGCCGGCCGCCTCAGCCACGGCCCGGATGTGATGCGGCGCGGCACCACAGCAGACGCCGAGGTAACGCACGCCGAGCGCGAGCGCGGCGCTGGCGAACTCGCTGAGTTCCCCACGGGTGCAGGTGAAGGGGTCAAGCGCGGTGGGAAAGGCCTGCTGCCCGCCCCGCGCAGGGTCACGCAGGGCCTGGAACGTCGGCTCCGCCTCGGTGGTCCGGTACGGCACCGGCAGGGCGGCCACCTCGCAGGACACCGCGTCCCGCACCCGCTCGAGCACCGGCAGCATCGTGCGCGGCCCCCGGATGCAGTTGAGGCCCACGACGGCCGCCCCGTGCTGCTCCGCCTGGCGGCAGGCATCCTCCGGGCTGACCCCGTCGCGCATCATGCCGTCCCGGTGCACGGCGAAGGTCACCACCGCAGGCAGGCCCGCGTCACGGATGGCCGCCAGGGCGAGCAGCGCTTCACCCAGCCAGCTGAACGTCTCGGCGATGATGAGGTCCGCGCCCGCCTCGGCTGCCCAGGTCACCTGCTCGCCGAATGCCGCCCGGACCTCCGGCACAGCCGCCGACTCCGGCTCGTACACGTTGGTGTTGCACACGTTGCCCGCCAGCAGCGTCCCCGTTTCCCGGGCCACCCGGGCGGCGATGGACAGGGCCTGCTGGTTGAGCGGTTCGAGGATGTTCTCCTTGCCGATGACCCGCAGCTTCTGGCGATGACCGTAGTAGGTGAAGGCCTCCACCACGTCTGAGCCGGCGTGCACGAACTCGCGATGCAGTTCCTCCACCACTTCGGGATGGTCGAGGACCACTTCCGGGACGAACGCTCCCGCTTGCAGGTACCCACGTCGCTCGCACTCGAAGAGGTAGCCTTCCGCGCAGATGACGGGCCCGTCCCTGAGCATCGCGGATAGATCCGGCATGTGAACCTCCCTGCCCGGCGCGTGCATCCAACCGTACAGTTCCCGGCCATCGCAGGTGCGTGCCGCCGGGGGCTGATCTGGCGCCCGCCGCCGGGCAACGGCAGACTGGCGCCATGGCTGCCGGGGAGAAACCGATTTCCGGGAACGCACCGCTCAGCGGCCGCAGCGGGGCGTGGGCCGCCGCGAACCCGCGCTCGCGGTCCCTCTCGCAGCGCGCCAGCCGCGTGCTGCCCGGCGGGGTCACCCACGACGTGCGGCGGTCAGCGCCCTTTCCGCTGGCCGTCGCCCGCGCGGAGGGCTCACGCAAGTGGGATCTGGATGGCCACGAGATCATCTGTTACGTGATGGGCCACGGTGCCCTGCTGCTGGGGCACAGCCATCCGGAAGTCGTGGCAGCGGTACGCCGCCAGGCGACACTCGCCTTCCTCCCGGGCGCCTGTCACGAACTGGAAGCCGAGTGGGCCGAGCTGGTGACGGACCTGGTGCCCTCGGCCGAGCTGGTGCGGTTCACCGCCAGCGGCACGGAGGCCTCTCTGCTGGCCCTGCGCCTGGCCCGCGCGGCCACCGGCCGGCCGCGGGTGGTGAAGCTGGCCGGTCACTTCCACGGCTGGCACGACCAGGTCTCCTTCGGCGCCGACCCGCCGTTCTGCGGCCCGGACACGGCCGGGGTGCCCGACGTGCTCCGCCAGGCGGTCACCGTGGTGCCGGCGGAGGAACGGGCGCTGGCAGCTGCGCTGCAGGGCGGCGACGTCGCAGCCGTCATCCTGGAACCGACCGGCGCGGCGTGGGGGACGGCACCGTTGCCTGATGGGCTGCTCGCGGCGGTGCGCGCGCTGACCGAGACCACCGGGACGGTGCTGGTTTTCGACGAGGTGGTCTCCGGCTTCCGCTGGTCGCCGGGCGGAGTGCAGGCCGTAGCCGGGGTGATGCCTGACCTCACGGCGCTCGGGAAGATCCTGGCGGGCGGGATGCCGGGCGGTGCCGTGGCCGGCCGGGCGGATCTCATGACGCCGCTGACCCTCGAGGCCGGTGACCCACGCCGGGTCGGTCATCCCGGCACCCATAACGCCCACCCGATCTCGGCCGCTGCCGGGATCGCCGCGCTGCGTGAGTGCCGCACCGGGGCGCCCCAGGAGCACGCGGCCAGGCTCGCCGCCACGCTGCGCGACGGCTTGACAGAAGTCCTCGCCCAGGCGGGTGTGCCTGGCTGCGCCTACGGCGAAAGCTCCACCTTTCACCTGCTGATGGGCCATCCAGCCGGGCCGGCAACGGCCAGCCTGCGGGTGCTGAAGACGGCGGGGATGAGCCGGCAGCTGGCAGCCGAACTGCACAACGGCATGCTGCTGGAAGGAGTCCAGCTCTTCCATGGGTCGGGGTTCCTGAGCGCTGCCCATACCGAGTCTGACGTGGAGCGGACCGTGGCGGCCTTCGCCGCGACGCTGGCCCGCCTCCCGGCCGGGCTGCTGCCGTGACCGATCTCGCCATTGCCGGGGGCCGGGTCCTGGATCCGGGCCGGGGGATCGACTGCCTGGCCGACGTCGGCGTGACCGGCGGCCGTCTCACCGCACCGGGTGACGCGGGCGCAGCCGCGGAAACGATCGGGGCGAGCGGTCTGGTGCTCGTGCCGGGCCTGGTCGACCTGCACACGCACCTCTACCAGGGTGTCTCGCATTACGGCATCGACCCTGATGCCAGCTGCCTGCGCCGCGGTGTCACCACAGCTGTGGACGCCGGCTCCTCGGGTGCCCAGACCTTCCCGGGGTTCCGCCGGTACATCATCGAGCACGCGAAGACCAGGATCTTCGCTTTCCTGCACGTCGCCGTGCAGGGGATGATCACCAGCCTGGTGGGCGAACTGGAGGACCTGCGGTGGGCCTCGCCGGCGCAGGCCATCGCCCGGGCCCGGGAGCACCCGGACGTGATCGTCGGCGTGAAGGTACGGCTCGGCCACCAGATGGTGGGCAACGATCCGCAACCGGCGCTGCGGCTGGCCCGCCAGGCCGCCGAGCAGCTCGGCCTGCCGCTGATGGTGCACATCATCGACATGCGCGAGCCCATCAGCTGGCTGCTGCCACAGCTGGGCGAGGGTGACATCGTCACGCACTGCTTTCACGCCAGCGAGGGCGGGATCCTCCGCCCCGACGGCCGCCTGCACCCCGAGGTGGCCCGTGCCCGGGAGCGCGGTGTGCTGTTCGACGTCGGTCACGGCGCCGGCAGCTTCGGCTACCGGGTGGCCAGAGCTGCCCTGGCGCAGGGGTTCCCGCCGGACACCGTGTCAAGCGATCTGCATGCCCACAACATCGCAGGACCCGTCTATGACCAGGCGACTACGCTGTCGAAGCTGCTTCACTGCGGCATGAGCCTGACCGAGGTGGTGAGAGCGGCGACTTCCCGGCCGGCGGCGGCCATCCGGCGCGCTGATGACATCGGTTCGCTGGCACCCGGCTGCGAGGCCGACCTGACCGGCTTCGAGCTCCGCACCGGCGCCTGGGCACTCCCTGACGGCGCGGGCGAGAGCGAGGTCGTGGAGACACTCATCGTTCCGCGGCTCGTGGTCCGGGCCGGGCGGGCCCACCGGGTCGACCCGGTCACCCCTGGACCGGTTCCGGCGCGCCCGGCCCGGTAAGCCTGGGTACGTCCGCCATCAGCCGGATGGTGTAGGGATCGGCCGGGTGCTCGAGGACTTGCGCGACCGGGCCTGATTCCACCACGGCGCCGTCCCGGAGCACCACCACGGACTGCGCGATGCTGCGCACGAGCGCCAGGTTGTGGGTGATGAAGAGCATCGCGAGGTGCCGTTCCGCCTGGAGACGGCGGAGCAGTTCCACGATGACCGCCTGCACCGAGACATCCAGGGCTGAGGTCACCTCGTCGCAGACGAGCAGGTCCGGTTCGGCCACCAGAGCGCGGGCGATAGCGACCCGCTGGCGCTCCCCGCCGGAGAGCTGGTCCGGATACCGGGACAGGAAATCACCGCCCAGCGACACGTCTGCCAGCGCCCGGGCGGCGCGCTCGGACCCCTCCCGCCAGCCCAGATCCAGGAACTCCGCCAGCGGCTGGGCGACGATCTGGCCGACGGTCTTCCGGGGATTGAGCGAGGTGTAGGGATTCTGGAAGATGTACTGGACGCGGCGCAGCACCTGCTGCGGCCGGTCCCGGGCGCTCGCGGCCAGCGGTGTGCCCCCGAACACGATGTCACCTGTCCAGGTGCCGTGCAGGCCGGTGATACACCGGGCGAGGGTGGTCTTTCCCGACCCGGATTCGCCGACCACTGCGACACATGCCTCCGCGGGCACGTCAAGGCCGACGCCGGTGAGCACGGGCCGGCGCCCGTACCGGGCCGACAGGTTCCGCAGCGAGAGGACCGGCGGCTCGCCGGCGGCTGCGGCCCCCCCGCTGAGGACCGCGCTCACGCCGGCAGCGGCCTGCCTGACCTGCGCCACCCGCAGGCATCGCACGGCGCGGGAGTCGATGACGACGGGCGGGGGCCGCTCTGACCGGCACTGCCCGGTCGCGAATCCGCAGCGGGGGGCGAACGAGCAGCCAGCCGGGCGGCGGCCGGGCCGCGGCGGCTGGCCGTCGATGCCGGTCAGCCGGGTGGCAACGAGCGGCGAGGGCACGGCGCCGAGCAGCCCGCGGGTGTACGGGTGCACCGGGTCACCGAACACCCCGGCGGCCGGGCCCATTTCGATGATCCGGCCGGCGTACATGACCGCGACGTCGCTGACCAGCCCGGCCACGACCGCCAGGTCGTGACTCACGTAAACCGCCGCCACCCCGTGCGCCTGGCAGAGGCTGCGGATGGTGTCCAGCACATGCCGCTGAGTGGACACGTCCAGGCCGGTCGTCGGCTCGTCGAGCACGATCAGCGAGGGCCGGCAGGCGAAGGCCATCGCAAGCGCGACGCGCTGCTGCTGGCCTCCGGAAAGCTGATGGGGGTAGCGGCGCAGCAAGCCGGGCGTGGCGTCCAGGCGGGCCTCGTGCAGGATCTCGCGGATGCGGCCGCCGGGATCGCCGACCGCGCCCGGGTGCACCCCGATCGCCTCTCTCAGCTGGGTCCCGATGCGCAGGGTCGGGTTGAGCGCCGCAGCCGGATCCTGGGGCACGTAAGCGACCCTCGCGCCCCGCATTGCCCGCAACTCGGCCGGCCGCAGCCGCAGCAGGTCCACGCCCTCGACGTGGACCTCGCCGGAACTGATCCGCAGCCCGCGGCGGGCATGGCCGAGCAGCGCGAGGGCAACCGTCGTCTTTCCCGAGCCAGACTCGCCCACCAGGCCCAGCAGCTGACCGGGCTGGACGGTGAAAGAAACCTCGCTGACGACGTCGGGTCCGGCCTGGCCGAGCCGGACCTCGAGGCCGCGGACGTCCAGTCTGGCCGCGGCTGCCGGCGGCCCTGCGGCCGGGGCCAGCGGCGGGCCTTCATATCCGGCCGTCATGCTTGTTCCCGGCCAAGGTCATCCAGCAGGGCAGCCTCCTCCGGCCGCCGGTCCACACCGAGTGTCACCCGGGCCACAGCATCAGTGAACGTGTTGGTGCCGATGGTGAGCAAGGCGATCAGCACCGCCGGCGCGACCACGGCCCACGGGTTGAGCGGCAGGCCGATCCGGTTTTCGTTGATCATCGTGCCCCAGCTGGCCGCAGGCGGGGGCTGGCCGAAACCGAGAAAAGCCAGCCCTGCCATGATCACGATCGAGTAGGTCAGCCGGAGTCCGGCCTCCACCATGAGCGGGGTGATGAGGTTCGGCAGGATTTCCCTGGCCATGATCTTCGCCGGGCGCATCCGCTGCAGCTCCACCACCTTGACATAGTCCCGCTCGGCAATGTCGAGGGTTGCCGAGCGCATCACGCGGGCAACCGCCGGGGCGTGGGACACGCCGACGGCGAGCACGATCAGCCACAGTTCCGGGCCGGCCAGGCTCAGCAGCAGCAGCGCGAAGACCAGCTGCGGGAAAGACAGGATCACATCGACCGTGCGCATGATGATCCCGTCAGGTGCGCCGCGAAGATAGGCGGCCGAGATGCCGGCCGCGGCGCCGGCCGCGATACCGATCGCGGTCGCCGCCGCGGCCATGAGCAGCAGCAGCCAGCCGCCGTTGAGCAGCCGGGAGAGGACGTCCCGGCCGAGCAGGTCACCGCCCAGCGGGAACTGGCCAGACGGCTTGGCGAACGTCAGCGTGAGCAGCGCGTTCGGTGAGTGCGGCGAGACCACGGGGCCGATGACGGCCACCAGCGCGACGAGGAGTGCCATCGCCAGCCCTGCCGCGCCCCGCGGCGTGCGTGCCGCTGACCAGAGCACCGATAGCCACGGATGACGGCCGGCCCGGGCGGCCGCTGCCGGCGGCGCGGCTGGCGGCGCGGCGGCTGCCATCGCTACCCCGGGATCCTGCGCCGCGGCGTGGCCAGCAGCGCGACGACGTCCGAGGCGATGTTCATGCAGACGTAGAACGCGGCGAGGACCACCACGATGAACTGGATCACGGGGATGTCCCGGTTATCCACCGCGAAGACCAGGCCCTGGCCGATGCCGGGGAAGTTGAAGACGTACTCGACCACCACGACCCCGCCTGCCAGGTAGAGGAAGTTCAGGCCGATCACCTGGATGGTGGGAGCGACCGCGTTGGGCAGCGCGTGCACCAGGACGATCCGCCACTCCGGCACTCCCTTCAGGCGTGCCATCTCCACGTAGTCGGACTCCAGTGCCTCGATCATGGCGGCGCGCATCATCCGGAAGATGTAAGGGACGATCACGATCACCAGGGTCGCAACCGGCAGGATGAGCAGTTGCGGCTGGCTCCACGCGTAGCTGCCCGGCGGCAGCAGCGAGACCGCCGGCAGCAGGTGTATGACCACCGTGGAGAGCAGGATGATCAGGGCGATCGCGACGACGAATTCGGGCAGCGACGTCACTGCCAGCGCGGCGACCGAGCTGACGTGATCGAACCAGCTGTCTTTGCGCAGGGCAGCGACGGCCCCCAGGGTCACCCCGAGGACCGTGCCGATCAGCCCGGTTGCGAGGACGAGTACAGCCGAGTTGATCAGCCTGGGCTCGACCTGCCCCCACACCGGCTGGCCGTTCGCGAGCGAGGTGCCCAGCTTGCCGGTGAGCAGCCCGGACAGCCAGGTCCAGTACTGGGCCAGCAGGCTCTGGTTCAGGTGCAGCTGGCGCTCGAGCGCGTGCAGCCGGGCCGGGTTCGCGGACCGGCCCAGCACCGCGTAGGCAGCGTTGCCGGGCAGGACCTCGGTGGCCAGGAACACGATGGCGGAAACGACGAACAGGGTGAGGATGCCAATGCCCAGCCGGCGTGCGGCGAGCGCCAGCAACGGGTGCCCCGCTCGCTCCGGGGCTGCCCGTCCGGGGGCAGTGGCGACCGTCACGTCGGTGGTCCTTCCGCTTGCCGACGAGATTAGCGCGCGGCTGCCGGCGCTGCTAGCGGCCGCTGCCTGGCCAGCGCGCACGGTCTGCCCGCTGACGCGGTGGCCGCGGACAATGGCTGTCCGGGCCCGATTTGCCAGCGTATGCTCGTTTTCTGCGCCGAAGCGCTGCGGCCAGCAATCAGAGTCAGCCGATGTCGTTTCACCGCCCGCTGCGGGCGGTGTCCCGGTTTGGGTAACCGATGATTTCGTTGCCAGGTTCAGAGAGGGATCTCGTGGAACGAACGGTTCACGGGCAATCAGAAAACACGCTTGACCGCCGTCAGTTCCTCTGGGGGCTGGCCGCAGCCGGGGCGGTCGCGGGCAGCGGCAGCCTGCTCGCCGCGTGCGCTTCCGGCTCTTCGGGTTCGCCGGCGGCGTCACCGGCGGGCACGGCCAGGCGCCGGGGCGGCTCGCTGAAGGTCGGGCTGACCGGCGGTTCCGGTGCGGACACCCTGGACCCGCACAAGGGCCTCACCTATCTCGATACAGCGCGCGCCCAGTCGCTGTACCAGCCGTTGCTCCAGCTCAACACCAGTGCCCAGACGGAATTGGTGCTGGCCGAGGAAATCAGCCCGCACGGCTCCACGTCTAACTGGGTGATCAGGCTCCGCAAGGGCATCACGTTCCACGACGGGAAGCCGCTCACCGCCAGCGACGTCATTTTCACCCTGCAGCGGATCATCAATGGCAAGCTGACCGGCTCGACGCCGCTCGGGCCGATCGACGTCAAAGGGCTCAAGGCGCTTGACAAATACACCGTGCAGGTGCCGATGACCAGGCCATACGGCAGCTTCCTCGACCAGCTGTCGTACTGGTACTACCTGTACATCGTGCCGGCCGGCTTCGATCCTGGCCGGCCGAACGGAACCGGCCCGTTCAAATACCAGTCCTTCACGCCGGGCCAGCGCAGCGTGTTCGTCAGGAACGAGAACTACTGGAAGCCGGGCCTTCCGTATGCCGACACGCTGACCATCATCGATTTCAGTGACAGCGCCTCGCTGCAGAACGCGCTCGTGGGCGGGGTCATCCACGGCGCGGGCGCGCTCGAGGGCCCGCAGGTCGCGGCCCTCGCGGCGAACGCGAATGTGCGGACCGTCAAGTCGCACACGGGGGCGATCACGCCGTTCACGATGCGCGTCGACCAGGCACCCTTCAGCGACGTCAACGTCCGCCAGGCCATGCGGCTGCTCATCGACCGCCAGCAGCTCATCAACTCGGCCCTGGACGGCGACGCCGTGGCCGGGCACGACGTGTCATCCCCGTATGACCCGAGCTACGACACGTCGCTGCACCGGGTGCAGGACATCGCCCAGGCAAAGAGCCTCCTCAAAAAGGCCGGGCAGGAGAATCTCACGGTGGAGCTGGTGACCTCGCCGGTGGCCACCGGCACCGTGGCGATGGCAACGGTGCTCGCCCAGCAGGCCAAAGCGGCCGGAGTGACAATCAATCTGAAGCAGGTCGATCCGGCCACCTTCTTCGGTCCCAACTACCTGCACTGGACCTTCTCCCAGGACTTCTACAACTACTCGCCCTACCTGGCCCAGGTCGCCCAGTCGCTGCTGCCGTCCTCGCCGTTCAACGAGACGCACTGGAGCCTGCCCCGCTATGTCAGCCTCTACCAGCAGGCCAACGCCACGGCTGACCCGGCGCTGCGCCGGGAGATCGAGCACGAGATGCAGCTGATCGACTTCAATGAAGGCGGATACATAATCCCCGCCTTCATCGATGCGCTCGATGCGTACAGCACCAGGATCACCGGGTACTCGGCAGCCCGGGTGGGGCAGCCGCTGTCCGACTTCAGCTTCGAGCAGTTCTCGTTCGCGTGACCGGCCGGAAGGACTGACCACGTGCAGACCACCATGCTCGCATCCGCCCTCGGGTTTCCCGAGGGCCCGGCCATCCTGGGCGACGGGCGGATCGTCCTGTGTGACGGCAACACCGGTGAGCTGCTGGCCTACCAGGGCGGCACCATCTCGACCTTCGCGCGCACCGGAGGCTCGCCCTGGGGCACCGTGCTCGGCTCGGACGGGGCCATTTATGTCACCCAGGGTGGCAACGTGCCCGGCAGCGGGGACTTCAGCGCCGTCTCCGGGATCCAGCGGGTGAGCGCGGATGGGACCGTGGAGCTGCTGTTCTCAGAGGTGGCGGGGTATCAGCTGTACGGGCCCAACGACCTGGCGTTCGGCCCCGATGGCCGGCTGTATTTCACCGAGTCCGGGTCGGAGCAGGACTTCCGGTTCGACGTGCGCGCACCCGGCAGGCTGTTCGCCGTCGACGGCTCGGGAGCCGGCGAAATGCTGCTGGAACTGCCGGGCGTCTACCCGAACGGGATAGCTTTCGACGCCCAGCAGCGGCTCTATTGGACCGAGTCGATGGCCCACCGGGTCCGCAGGCTTGAGAACGGTGAGCCGGTTACCTTCTGCCAGCTTTCCGATGATCATGTTCCCGACGGCATGGCCTTCGCTGCCGACGGGCGGCTGTTCGTTGCCACCACCGTCTCCCAGGGCGTCACGGTGATCTCGCCGGAGGGGGAGCTGCTGGCGGAGATCACCCTCGGCGAGCACGCAACGAACTGCATTTTCGATGGCCCGGCGCTCTACGTGACCGCGACCCGCGAGCCAGACATCGAAGCGTCTGCGCGCACGGGCACATTCTGGCGGGTGGACACGGACGCGGCGGGCGGCCTGGAGCTCATTCCCGGCCGGCTGTAGCGGTGGGCGGGTCGCCAGTGGCCAGCGCCGGCGGATCCGGCTGAGCGGCGAGGAAGTCACGGAGTTCGGCCGCGCTGGCGGGCACGATGCTGCTGGGGACCGTCACCCCGGCGCGGGCCAGTGCCTCACGGAGCCCGTCCCGCTCGCCGACGAGGACGAATGCGTAGCCGTGCCGGGAGAACTCCTCGGCCTGCTCGGCGATTTCGGCGAGGAGCGGCCGTGCGACCTCTGCCGGATAGGCAGCGTCGGGAAGCTGCATCACCCCCCAGCCCGCGGCTGCGAGCACGGCGAGCCCGTCCAGCCCGCCCGGCGCCGGATTCACGTAACAGTCCGCGGCCAGCGCGATCCGGAAGGAGCGCTCGTCACGCATGGCCGTCCGCCAGCACCGCCTCAAGGCGGGCCTGCTGGTCCGCCTCGTCATGCCCGGCAAGCGCATGCGTCTCGCCCGCGACCCGGAACGCGATACCGCGCCGTCCGAGCTCGGCGTGCAGTTCCTCCACGAAGATGCCTTCCCCGCCGGTGTGCTCCGGCGTGCCCTCCGGCCAGGCCGGCCTGCCGCCGCGCCCCGGATCGGAACTGGTGACGGTCACCCCCATCGAGGGGCTTCCCTCCACGCCGACCAGGACGATGTCCTCGCCCTGCTGCACGCGGGCGGCGATCGCGCCAGCCACGGCAGCGGCAAGCCGGCGGCAGTGCCGGCGGAAGGCTGCGGTGTCGTACTGCTCCCGCACCGCCCAGAACCGGTTCAGCCCGGAGAAGGCAAGTTCGGGACAGGGCATCTGCTCGATGCGCCAGCCCCTGGCGCGCAACACGTCCACGATCGGGGAGTAGACGCCCGCGCAGTGCGCGCCGTCGCGCACCTTGGAATTCTGATTCAGCAGGCAATGTGCCACGAATGCCGCGCCCATGGAGCGAGCATACGGCCGCCGGTTAAGCTCAGCGGGTGCCGCCATCCGCGCTGGTGACCGGGTCGTCGTCCGGGATCGGGCGGGCGATCGCCCTCCGGCTCGCCGCAGACGGCTTCTGGGTGCTCCTCGCCGACATCCGCCGGGAGCCGCTCACCGGCGGTGAGCCCACCGACGAGGTGATCGCACGCAGCGGCCGCGCGGGGCAGTTCGCCCGTGCGGACGTATCCTCCCGGGCCGATTGCGACCGGCTTGTCGCACAGGCCGCGGCGCAGACGGGGCGGCTCGACGTCCTGGTCAACAACGCCGCGGTGGCCGGCCGCCACTCCAAGCCGCTGCTCAGCACCCGGGACGAGGACTTCGATGCGATCATAGCGGTCAACCTCCGCGGCCCGTTCATGCTCTGCCGGGCCGCTGTCCGCCAGATGCTCACCCAGCCTGCCCGCGGCGATGCCCGCGGCCGGATCGTCAACATCACCTCGCAGCACGGGATGGTGGGTGCGCCCGGCCACGCCGCATACGCGATCAGCAAGGCCGGGCTGGTGCAGCTGACCCGCCAGCTCGCGGTCGAGCACGGGCGCGACGGGATCATCTGCAACAGTGTTGCCCCAGGCAAGATCGTCACCGGCACACCAGGCGATCTGAGCCAGCAGGAGGCGGCGGCGGCCTACGTCCGCTCCCGGACCCCCTTCGGGAGGTTCGGCGAACCGCGGGACGTCGCCGCCGCGGTCGCCTTCCTCGCGTCGGACGATGCCACCTTCATCAGCGGCGCCACGCTGATGGTCGATGGCGGATGGATGGCCTACTGATGACCGATGACCACCGTCCCCCGCAGGCCGGCCCGGCGCGCGACTTCGTCGGCTACGGTCCCCGGCCACCTGATTTCGGCTGGCCCGGCGGCGCCCGGGTGGCGGTCAACCTCGTGGTCAATTACGAGGAGGGCGGCGAGTATTCGCTCAGCGAGGATGGCGTGAACGACACCTGGGGTGAGTACTCGTTCCAGTACGGCCCGGAAATCCGGGACTTCGGGACCGAAACGCATATGGAATACGGCAGCCGCGTGGGGATATGGCGGATCTGCCGCATGATCGACCGCTATCAGATCCCCGTGACCTTCTGCGCCTGCGCCCTGGCGGTGGAGCGGAACCCGCCGCTGGCTGAGTGGCTGCGGGCCCGGGAGCATGATGTTCTTGCCCATGGCTACCACTGGTACGGTCCGGACACGGTGGCGATGAGCCGGGGGGAGGAGCGGGAAGAAATACGCAAGGCGGTCGACTCGCTGCAGCGGACAACGGGCCAGCGAGCGCGGGGCTGGATGGTGCGGTCCTTCCCTACTGTGCACACCCGGGAACTGCTGGTGGAGAACGGGGGCTTCTGGTATGACTCCGATGCCGGCAATGACGAGCTTCCCTACTATGTGGACACGCTCGGCACGCCGTTCCTCGTTATCCCCTATTCAAAGGTGCACAACGACGTCCGGTACCTGATCGCTCCCACGTACGCCTCGCCGCGCCACTTCTCCGAAAGCCTCAAGCTCAGCCTCGACTACCTGCTCGAGGAGGCGGGGCAGGGCTGCGGTGCCCGGCTGATGTCGGTCGGTGTCCACGCCCGGTGGAGCGGGCAGCCGGGCCGGGCAGCCGCGCTCCGGGACTTCATCGGGTACGCGCTGCAGCGCGATGGCGTGGTCTTCATGCGCCGCATCGACGTCGCCCGCTTCTGGACCTCGAATTTCCCGCCGGCCACGGCCTGAGCGGGCCGCTGGCGGGCGCCCGGGCGGTCAGGTCACAGGTAGTCCTCCCGCCGGGCAACCCCCAGCACGGCCTCGCCGCGCAGGAACCGGCGGACATTGCCGGCCGCCCGGCGTGCCCCGGCCTGCAGCGCGCCGTCCGTGACGCCCGAATTGTGCGGCGACCCGAGCAGGTTGGGCAGCTCGAAGAACGGATACCGGGTGCTGAATCCCGACTGCGGGCCCGGTTCCTGCCACCAGGTGTCGATCCCGGCGCAGAACTCGGGCTGATCCCGCAAGCGCTCATACAGCGCGCCCTCATCCACGATGGCCGCCCGGCCCACGTTCACCAGGATCGCGGCGGGCTTCATCAGCCCGAGTTCCCGCGCGCCGATGAGGCCGCGGGTGGCATTGGTCAGCGGCAGGGCGATGACGAGCACGTCCGCGGCGGCGAGTACCCGGTCCAGGTCGGCCAGTGTGCCGATGAAATCCACCGGCTCATCGGTGTGCCCGGAGGAGTTGATGCCGTGAATGCGCGACCCGAAGGCCCGCATCAGGCGGGCGGTGGCCTTGCCGATGCCGCCGAAGCCCAGGATCGCGCACGCCGCGCCGTCGAGCGTGAGCACGCGGTCCCACATCCGGAACTCGCCCCCGGCGAGATCGGCGTGGCGTTGCGGCAGCCGCCGGGCCAGGGCAAGCGTCATCGCCATCACGTACTCGGCCATCGGCTCGGCGTAGGCGCCGACGTTGCTGGCCAGCGTCAGCCGCTGCGGGAGGGCGGAGAAGTCGACCGCGTCGGCCCCGGCCGACAGCAGCTGGACGAACCGGAGCCGCGGCGAGTCCTGCAGCACGCCGGCTGGCAGTTCCTGGCTGAGATGCCACCCGATCAGCACGTCCGCCTGGCGGATGATCTCGCGGCACTCGCCATCCGGGCGCCCCTGCAGGAAGACCACCCGGGCCGATCCGCCGAGCACCTCGTTGTTGATCTGGGTGAACTCGCCGTCCACCGGGTAGCTGACCGCCACCGTCGGCTCGCTGGCCATCGGGCTCCCTTCTGCCGCCGTGCCCGGCCTCCGGTCACCCGCCCGGCGGCGGCGGCCCGCTGGAGGCGCGCTCACACAGGTGCGGTGACTGGATGGTGCGGCGGCGATGAGGCTTGCCCTCGATCGCCGCGAGGACGAGCCGGACGGCGGCGCGCACGATCCGGTCAACGTCCCAGTCCACCGTGGTGAGCGCCGGTGTCAGCAGCGCGGACATCGGGTGATCGTCGTAGCCGCAGATTGACACGTCGCCGGGGATGCGCAGCCCGAGTTCGCGGGCGGCCGCGTAGGCGCCGTAGGCGATGGAGTCCGCGAAGCAGAAGAGCGCGGTCGGCCGGTCCGTCTTCGAGAGCACCTCGCGTGCCACCTCGGTGGCAGCCGTGAGCGCGGGGGGCGAGCTGATGATGCTCACATCCAGCCCCAGCCGTTCCGCTTCCGCCGTGACATGGAGATCGGACGGCCGGTCCGGTGTGCCCGGCCGGGTGGGGGTCAGCACCCCGATCCGCCGGTGGCCGAGCCTGTGCAGGTGCGCCAGCGCGAGCGTGACCCCGGCGCGGTTGTCGAACATCACCTCGCCGGCCGCCCGCCCGGCCGGCAGCGTGTCGCCTATCGACACGATGGGAAGGCTGTCGGCCAGCTCCGTCCACCGCTCGTCCGAGGGGTCGAGCGGCTGCACGATGAGGCCGTCTACCCGCTGGTCCCGGAGCTGGCGGGCGAGCAGCAGCTGCCGGCCGGGATCGCCCGCGGCGTCCACCAGCAGCACGTAGTGGTCACGGGCCAGCAGCGCGCTTCCGATGCCCACGCCGATGAGCTGCTGCCACAGATCCTCCAGCGAGCCGAAGAGCAGCCCCACCGTGCCTGTCCGGCCGCTGGCCAGGGCACGGGCGATGCGGTCGACGTTGTAGCCGAGCTCGGTCGCGGCCCGGCGCACGCGCTCCTGCGTTTCCTCGGACGTCTGGATACCGCGCAGGGCATACGAAACGGCGGCGGGTGACAGGCCCGTCGCGTCTGCCACCTCGCGGATCGTCGCGCGCTTGCGTTGCTGCGGCACCGTCCAGCCTCAGATCCGCTGGTTTCCACCAGCCTAATTGCCGCGGCCGCCCTGCCAGCCCGCCACGCCGTGTCAAAGCCTAACGGCAGTTTGTGTGCATGACACCAGGCAGCGGCGGCCCCTTGACGCGCGGGCCTCTGAAGCGGTTCACTGAATCGCATAAGTGAACCGGTTCAGTGAATCGGTTCACTCCCCTGCCGCGCCCCCCGCCCCGGGGTGCCATCCAGCCTGCCCGGTCGCGGGCCGCAACCAGCGGAGGAGCACCGTGCACGTCGATGTCCACCAGCACCTCTGGCCGGAGGCTCTGGTCGGGGAGCTGCGGCGCCGCTCACAGCCGCCGCGGCTGGACGGCTGGACGCTGCTCACCTCCGGCGAGCCGCCCTTCCCGGTGAATCCCGCGGATCACGATCCGCAGCGGCGGGCGGCACAAGCGGCCCGGGATGGCGCCGGCCGCGTGGTCATAGGACTGTCGAGCCCGCTCGGCATCGAATATCTGCCGCCTGCGGACGCCGAGCCGCTCCTGGACGCCTACCACCGCGGGGTGGCCGGGCTGAGCGCCCCGTTCACCGGCTGGGCCGCGGCCTGCCTGACGGAGATCGACCCCGGCAGCCTCGCCAAGCAGCTCGACCGCGGGCTGGCCGGACTGCAGCTGCCGGCCACGGCGGTGGCCGGCCCGGCAGGCTACCGCCGGTGCGCTCCCTTGCTGGAGGTGCTCGCCGAGCGGGATCTCCCCCTGTTCATCCATCCCGGGCCCGCGGCCGGGGCGGCAGCCGCCCCGCCGTGGTGGGCAGCACTCGTCCCCTACGTCCAGCAGCTCCACGCGGCGTGGTTCGCATTCCACGCCTACGGCCGGCCCGCCTTCCCGCGGCTGCGGGTGTGCTTCGCCGCGCTCGCGGGCCTGGCGCCGCTGCACGGGGAGCGGCTTGCCGCCCGGGGCGGCGGCGACCCGCTGGCGCGGGGCGTTGTTGATCCGCACACGTTCGCCGAGACATCCAGCTACGGCAACCGCGCTGTCGACTCGGTTGTCCGCGTGCTCGGCGTCGACATGCTCGTGTTCGGCTCGGACCGGCCGTATGCGCGGCCGCACCCGGATCACGGCCTCGGCGACGCCGGCCGCCATGCGATCCGGGTGACGAACCCGGCCCGGCTGCTGCACGGCGACCGGCCGCCCCCGGCAGCGGGATGCGGCCGCCCGACTGGAGGGGAGGAACCAGAATGAACCTTTCCATGCTTCCCGCCCGGTTCCTTGACCAGCGGGAGCTGGCTGAGCTGGTGGAGAGCCTGGCCAGCCGCCCGGACATGTGGGGCGATCAGGTCGCCTTTGCCGGGGGCCGCCGGCACTACCTCTCGGTCCACCGCGATGAGTACGTGGACATCTGGCTCATCTGCTGGTCTCCCGGCAACGACACCGGCTGGCACGACCACGACATCTCGGCCGGCGCGGTGCACGTGGTGCGGGGGGCACTGGTGGAATCCAGGCCCCGGATAGGAGGCGCGCACGCGCGGACGGTCGTTGCCGAAGGCTGCTCGCTCAGCTTCGGCCCCGATCACATCCACCGGCTCACCGACGAGAGCGAGCAGGCCGTCTCGCTGCACGCCTACTCACCCCCGCTGTGGCGGCTCGGCCAGTACAGCATCGACGACAGCGGCGTCATGCGCCGCGTGTCGGTCTGCTACGCCGACGAGCTCCGGCCGCTCAGCGCCCCGTCCGCGGCAGGAGCCGTCTGATGCCGGGCGGGCGCCTGACGGTCATCGGCGGCGGGGTCATGGGGCTGATGACCGCGTACTACGCCGCGCCGATGGCCAGCGCCGTGACCGTGCTGGAGAAGTCGTCGGTGGGAGATCCCGCCACCGCCTCGTTCGGGCTCACGAGATCTGTCCGCAGCGACTACCGCGACGCCGGGTACGCGCGGCTCGCTGCCGAAGCCCGGCGGCTATGGCTGGAGTTCCAGCAGGAAGCGGGAGAGCAGCTGCTGATCGGCTGCGGGTGCCTCAACCTGGCCAAGCGAACCGTGACACCGGATCTGGCCGCCACGTACGGCGCGCAGAGCCACGCCGTGCTGGAGCAACTGCGGCTGCGCAGCGAGGCCGTCCCGGCGGAGCGGCTGCGGGAGAGGTTCCCGCAGTTCGAGGCCGACCAGGGATGGCTGGACGCAGACGCCGGGTTCGCCGACGTCGCCGCGGTCACCCGGGCCCTCACCGCAGCCCTGCGCCGGCGGGGCGTGCGGGTGGCCGAGAAGGCCGCCCCCAGGTTCGCTGGCGCCGCCACGGCCGCCGGAGCAGCGGCGGGAGGTGCGCCGTCATGAGCGAGCGAGCCAGCACGGGGATCATGGAGCGGCTGCAGGCCGGCGCCGTGCTGGGTGCCGAAGGGTACGTCTTCGAGCTGGAACGGCGCGGGTACATCAAGGCGGGCCCGTACGTTCCCGAGGTGGTCCTGGACTTCCCCGGCGCCGTGCGCGAGCTGCACCGGGAATTCCTGCGGGCGGGCGCGGACGTCATGGTCGCGCTCACCTACTACGCGCACCGCGAAAAGCTCCGCCACGTGGGCCGCGAGCACGACCTGGAGGCGATGAACCGGCGCGCCGTGCAGATCGCCCGGGAAGTCGCAGCTGAAGGCGACGCGCTGGTCGCCGGCAACGTCTGCAATACGTGGCATTACGACCCGGAAGACTCCGCCACCCATCAGGCCGTCCGTGCCATGTATGCCGAACAGCTTGGCTGGGCCGTGGAGGAGGGCATCGACTTCGTCATCTCCGAGACCAACGACTATCTCGGCGAGGCGCTGATCGCGCTTGACGTCATCCAGGGGCTGGGACTGCCCGCGATGGTCACGCTGGCACCGACTCAGCCGGACCGGACCCGGGACGGCTACCGCTACGCCGAGGCCTGCCGCATCCTCGCCGCTGAAGGGGCCCAGATCGTGGGGCTGAACTGCGACCGCGGGCCGGAGACGATGCTGCCGCTGCTGGCGGGCATCAGGGAGGCGGTGGACTGCGCCGTCGCCGCACAGCCGGTGCCGTACCGGACGGACGCGGCCGCCCCGACCATGCAGAGCCTCCAGTCCGGCGGCGCCCAGCGGGCCTTCCCGCTCGCGCTCGACCCGCATGCGTGCACCCGGTTCGACATGGCCCGGTTCGCCGTGCAGGCGCGCGAACTGGGCGCCGGCTACGTGGGCATCTGCTGCGGCGCCGGCCCGCACCACGTCCGGGCGATGGCCGAGGCGCTGGGGCGTGAGGTCCAGGCCAGCAAGTACTCGCCGGCCATGGAACTGCACCCCATGTTCCGGGCGGAGATCTCGGCGACGGATGCGGTGTTCCTCAGCACCTGGAACGCGTGAGGAGCGGCGCCCCGCGACGCCCCGCGGCGGGCCCGGGCCGGCGCCGCGGCGTTGGCAGACCGGCATGGATGTGGTAGCGCAGGGCTATGCCTGCCAGCCACCCCGGCCCCGGCCGCCCGGCGCCCGCCCTGTCCGTCCGCGGGATCGGCCCTGGAGAGGTCACTGTGGAGGGCCTGGCCGCTGACGGCTGCGCGCTGCTGCTGTTCGTGTCCGAGGAGTGCCCGACCTCCGCGATGGCGCTGCGGCGGCTGGGGCCGCTGTGCGGGGCCTGGCAGCAGGGCGGGCTCACCAGTATCGCGATCTTCGAGGACCCGCTGGAGGTAGCGGTACGCGTGGCACGCCGCCTCGGCTGGGGCGGGGAGGTGGCGTCCGAGGAGCCGCCGTACGGGACATCCCGCGGCTACGGGCTGGTCTCGGTGCCGACGGCGGTCCTCGTCGGCCCCGGCCCGGTGATCGCGGCCACCGTGACCGGGTGGGATCACCGCGCCCTGGCAGACCTCATCGGGAAGGCGGCGGCGCTGCTGGGCGCCAGGCTTGCGGTGCCGGACGCCACCGCGCCGCTGCACAAGCCGGGCTGCTCGTCGAAGGCCGCCATCGACCCCGAACTGGCGGCGGCGATAGCGGACCCGGCTGGCGCCGACGAGCTGGAGGAGATGTTCGAGCGCGGCTGGACCGACGGCCTGCCCGTGGTCCCGCCGACGCCGGAACGCGTCGGGGCGATGCTGGGCGGCGCCGACGGCGGTCTGTCCGTTGGCCTGGTCCCGCCCGCGATGGGGGAGGCGACCCTCGAGCGGGTGGCCGCGTGCGCCGTGCTGGCGGGCTGCCGGCCGGCCTACTTCCCGGTCGTGCTCGCGGCGGCCCGGGCCGCACTCGACCCGGCGTTCAACCTGCACGGGCAGGCGGTGACCACCCAGCCCGCCGGGCAGCTCATCGTGGTGAACGGGCCGGTCCGCGAGGCACTCGGCCTGAACAGCGGGATGGGGGCGCTCGGGCCCGGGTTCCGCGCCAACCTCACCATCGGGCGGGCGCTCCGGCTGCTCATCACGCTCACGGGCGGGGGAATGCCAGGCGCGATGGACCGGGCGACGCTCGGGCACATGGGCAAGGTGGGCTTCTGCATCGCCGAGAACGAGGAAGTCAGCCCGTGGGAGCCGCTGCACGCGGAACGCGGCTTCCGGCCGGGCCAGTCGGTGGTGACGGTCATCGGGAGCGACGCGCCGCTGTCCATCTCCGATCACCGCAGCCGCACTCCCGAGGACCTCGCTTACGTGCTCGCCTGGGCGGCGGCCAGCACCTGGAGCACGAACTGGTGGCCACTGGCAGAGCCGACGGTCTTCGTGATCTGCCCCGAGCACGCCGAGATGTTCCGCGCCGCCGGGTGGGGCAAACAGCGGCTGCGCCGCTTCATGTTCGAGGCGGTGCGCAAGCCTGCCGGCGACCTGCGGCGCGGCGAGACGACCCCGTTCGTCCACGCGGCCGACCCCGCCGCCGAGGTGCCCAAGTGGGCATCGCCCGACGCCATCGTGCTGATCGTGGCGGGCGGCGAGGCCGGTCGTTACTCTGCAGTCCTGGGCCCGTGCACCGGCATGGGGTCGCAGATCATCTCCCGAGAGGTGGTGCCCGGTTGGCCGCCGACTACGTGAGCCCATTCGATGAGCGGGTGCGGGCGGCCGAGCCGCTGGCACCGCGGCCGGCGGGCATCAGCGGGCGCCGCGCCGTGCTGCTGGACATCCGGAAGAACCGGGGCGCTGAATTCCTCGACCGCATGGAGACGCTGCTGCAGGCGGCGGGGGCAGTCACGGCGCGGCGGGAAAAGGAGATCTTCTCCAAGCCCGCAGCGCTGGCGCTGATCGACGAGATCGCGGGGCGGGCCGACCTCGTGGTCGAAGCGCTCGCTGATTGAGGCTCATGCACGTCGTGCAGTGTGTGCGACCTCGCCCATCTGGAACGCCGGGGGATCCCGGCGGTCGGCATCGCCACCGCGCCGTTCGCCGATGAAGCCATCGAGCAGGCGCGGCTGCTGGGCATGCCCGGCTGCCGGCTGGTCTACGTTCCGCACCCGGTCCAGCTGCTGACGCACGCCGAGCTGGCTGCCCGGGCCGACGCAGCGTTCCCCGCTGTGCTCGCGGCGCTGACGGTCAGCCGCCCAGGCACGCCGCCCGGGTGATCCGCCATCATGGTGTCACCGCCGGCGCAGCGCCGGTCACAGGTGCGGGAGGCAGCGTGGGCACCATCAGGATGGGCATGATCGGAGCCGGATGGATAGCGCAGGAACACCGGCGGGTCCTTGCCTCCCTGGCCGAGGCCGAGCTGGTGGCCGTCTGCGACCTCGATGAAGGCCGGGCCAGGGCCCTGGCCGACGGCACCGGTGCCCGCGTCTGCACCGACTGGCGGGAGCTGCTCGATGCCCCGGACCTGGACGCGCTGATCGTCTGCACCCCGCCGATGTCCCACGTGCAGCCGGCGGTCGCGGCGCTGAACCGCGGGCTGCCGGTCTACCTGGAGAAGCCCATCGCCCGCACCGCGCAGGACGCCGCGGAGATCGTGGCCGCGGCCGAGCACAGCGGCACCGTGTGCGCGGTCGGCTACCAGTGGCACGCGCTCGACCTGCTCGGCGCCCTGCCGGAGGTGCTGGCCGGCCAGCAGATCGGGCTGCTGGTCGGTACGAGCATCGGGCCGACCCAGAGCCGCCCGTGGTTCGTGGACATGCGGGCCGGGGGTGGGAACCTGCTCGAGCGCGGCAGCCACCACCTGGACCTGGTCAGGACCGTGGCGGGTGAGGTAACGGCGGTCCAGGCCGCGGCCGGGCGGGTCCGGCTGGCCCGCAGCGGCGGCGGAGCAGGGGACATCGACGACGCCCTCACGATCATGCTCGAACTGGCGTCCGGCGCCCTGGCAACCATCGTGGTGGCCTGGACCGGGGCGGGCCAGCCGGGCAGCTACGGGCTCGACATCGTCGCCTCCGATGCCACGCTCAGGCTTGCGCTCGACCCCGATTTCGCCCTCACCGGCGTGAGCGGCGGCCAGCCCGTCTCCCGCCGCGCCGCCGCCCACCCGATGGAGCGGTCCATGCGCCGCTTCCTGCATGCGGTCAGCCAGCACGACCCGGCAGCGGTGGCCTGCCCGCCGCCCGACGCCGCCGCCACCCTGGCCGTGGCTATCGCCGCGGAGCGGGCGCTGGCGACATCCCGCGCAGTGCGGGTGGGCGGCGACTGACCGGACCAGGTCAGCCAGCAGTCCAGCCACCGTCGCAAGGCACCACCGAGCCGGTCATGAAACCAGCCCCCGGCCCCAGCAGGAAGGCGACCACGCTTGCGACGTCCTCCGGCCGTCCCGGACCGCCGAGCAGGACCCGGCCAGCCGTGCGGCCGGCCTCCTGCCGGGCCAGCTCACCGTGACCCGCTGAGGTGCGCAGCATCGGGGTATCGATGGGACCCGGGCAGACGCAGTTGACGAGGATGTTCTCGGCGGCGTGGTCTACCGCCATCGCGCGGGTGAGGCCGATGACCCCCGCCTTGGCGGCCGTATACGCAGGGCTGCCGGCCGCGCCGACCAGGCCGTACTGGGAGCTCACGGTGACGATCCGGCCCCCGCCGTTGGCCCGGAGCAGCGGCAGCGCCGCGCGGCAGACGTGGAACGTGCCCGACAGGTTCACCGACAGCGTGCGGTTCCAGTGTGCCGCCGTGGTCTGGCCGATATCGCCGCTGTATCCGCCGATGCCGGCCGCGGTGACGACGCCACTGAGCCTGCCGGACGCTTCCGCGGCGGCCGCCATGGCCGCCTGAACCTGCGCCGGGTCGGCGACGTCCGCCGCCAGGGCCAGGACGCGGGCCCGGCCGGCGGCACCGAGCCCGGCGATTGCCTGCCGCAGCCCCGGCTCGTTCCGGTCCAGCGCGGCCACCTCCGCCCCTTCGGCCAGGCAGCGGGCCACCACTGCCAGGCCAATGCCGGAGGCGGCGCCGGTGACGAGCACCCGCGTGCCGGCGAGCAGTCGGCCGCGGTGGGACCTGGGGTCATCAGCGGGCTGTGCCGGCACAGGATGACTATCCCGCACGATCACCGCGCAGCGCGACCAAGGCCGCCAGTGGCCCGCCGCGCTGGCACGCCGGCAGCACCGGTCTTGACGAACACGGCGAACCCGGACCATTGTGCTCGGAGAGCGCACAGGTAAGAATCAGCACTCCTGGGTGCCAGCCGGCTCTCTCATAGCGGCCACCCCGGTGGCCAGAGGAGTGGAGGGAGAGTGGCGCGGTACCTGCTGAAGCGGCTGGGGCTGGCGCTGCTGACCCTGGTCCTGCTGAGCCTGATCATCTTCTTCGCGGGCGCGGTGCTGCCGGGCAATCCCGGCCGGGCCATCCTCGGACCGTTCGCATCCGAGCATGCCGTCCAGGTGCTGGACCAGAAGCTGGGCCTCGACCGCCCGCTGATCAGCCAGTACGCGAGCTGGGCCACCGGCCTTGTGCGTGGCGACCTGGGCATGTCGTACCAGTTCCGGGAGCCGGTCAGCTCCTTCCTGATCCCGGCGCTCGGGCGCTCGCTCAAGCTGGCGGCGGTCGCCTTCGTCATCGTCGTTCCGCTCAGCATCGCCGGCGGGGTGGTGGCCGCACTCAACCGCGGCCGGGCGGTCGACCGGACCATCAGCGTGACGGGCCTGTCCCTGTCGACCGTCCCGGAGTTCGTGTCCGGGATCGTGCTCATCGTGGTCTTCGCGATCGGGCTGAAGTGGCTGCCCGTCACCGCGAACGTCCCCGCCGGCACCTCCCCGCCGGCCCAGCTCCGCTACCTGATCCTGCCGGCGATCCCGCTGGTGCTCATCCTCTTCGGGTACATCGCCAGGATGGCCCGCGCGGGCACCATCGAAGCCCTCGACTCCGACTACGTCAGGACAGCCACGCTCAAGGGGCTGCCACGCACTGTGGTGATACGGCGGCATGTGCTGCGGAATTCGCTGCTGCCCACGATCACCGTGATCGCGACCCAGACTGGCTATCTGATCGGCGGCCTGGTGGTCGTGGAGACACTGTTCAACTATCCGGGCCTCGGCAGGCTGATCGTCACCGCCGCCAACAACAAGGACTTCCCGATGCTGGAGGCGGGCGTGCTCGTCATCGGCGTCGTGTACCTGGCGGCGACGCTGATCGCTGACATCCTGTACACGGTGCTGAATCCCCGGATCCGGTTCCAGCGGGCCGAGTGATGAGCGACGAGGAGTTCCGGGACACGCTCGCCACGCCGTCGGCGGCGGGGACGCCGCTGGAGACCTCCGCAGCTCTCCGCGACCCGGCTGCCGCCGCAGCGGCCGCCGCCGGTGCAGGCGGAGCCCGCGCCGTCTCCGCCCGTACCGTCCGGCGGGAGTACGTGCGCCAGCTGGTGCGCTCACCGGCTTTCCTGATCGGGGCGGTCCTGCTGCTGTGGTGGATCGTGTGTGCCCTGTTCGGGACGGTCCTCAGCCCTTACGATCCGGTGGCGGGGAACCTCGCCTCGTTCAACACGCCGCCCTCGGGCTCCCATTGGTTCGGCACCGACTCACTCGGGCGGGACGTGCTGTCCCGGGTGATCGTCGGGGCGAGGGACATTCTCATCATCGCGCCGCTCGCGACACTCCTCGGCACCGTCCTCGGCACCTGCATCGGCCTGGTCCAGGGCTATTTCCGTGGCGTGGCCGACAACGTGATCGGCCGGGTGGTCGAGGCCGTGCTCGCCCTGCCGGTCGTGATCGTGGCGTTCCTGTTCGTGGTGGCACTCGGCCCGTCGGCGCCCACCCTGATCGTCGTCATTGGCCTGGTGTTCGGGCTGCTCATCGCCAGGACGGTGCGGACAGCGGTGCTCCAGGAACGCGGGCTCGACTACATCGCCGCAGCCCGGCTCCGGGACGAGAGCGGCTCCCACATCATGTTCGTCGAGATACTGCCGAACGTGCTCGGGCCCATCCTGGTCGAGTTCACGGTCCGCCTCGGATACGCCATCTTCACCGTCGCCACCCTGTCGTTCCTGGGATTCGGCATCCAGCCGCCGACGCCGGACTGGGGAGGCGACATCGCGAGCAGCTACCAGTACCTCGCGGCCGGCTACTGGTGGGAAACGCTCTTCCCGGCCCTGGCAATCGCCTCCCTGGTGGTCGCGGTCAACCTCGCTGCCGACTCCATCGAGGCGGTGCTCGTCCAGTGACCCCGGAAACTTCCGCCCCCCCGGGCGCCGGCCTCCCCGGAGGGCCGGTGCTGGACGCCGGGCATGTCGACGTCAGCTACACGGTGCGCGGCGCCGGCCGGCTCGCGGTCAGGGACGTCTCGTTCCAGATCGGGCAGCGGGAATCGTTCGGGCTGGTCGGGGAGTCCGGCTGCGGCAAGACGACGATGGCTCTGGCCATCGCCCGTTACCTGCCCAGGAACGGCAGGCTGAGCGCCGGGTCGATCACGGTGGCCGGCCAGGACGTCGCGTCGCTGGCCGGAGATGAGCTGCGCAGGCTGCGCGCCCGGACCGTGTCCATGGTGTACCAGGAGCCGGGCCGGGCGCTCAACCCGTCGCTGCGGGTCGGCCGCCAGGTGGCGGAGGTCTTCGAGATCGCCGGCCTCGGCCGGGCGGAAGCGGCCGGGCAGGCCGAAGAGGCGCTGCGCAAGGTGCAGATTTCCGATCCCGGCCGGGTGCTGCGCTCCTATCCGCACCAGCTGTCCGGCGGCATGCTGCAGCGGGTCATCATCGCGATGGCGCTCGCCGCGCAGCCCGCCCTGCTCATCCTGGATGAGCCGACCACGGCGCTGGACGCGACCGTCGAGGCGGAGATCCTCGAGCTGGTGTCGGCGCTGCGGGAGGAGTTCCACACCGCGGTGCTGTTCATCAGCCACAACCTCGCGGTGATCGCGAAGATGTGCGACCGGGTCGGCGTGATGTACGCGGGGGAGCTGGTCGAACAGGGCCCGGCGCAGGAGATCTTCGAGCAGCCGCGGCACCCGTACACGGTGGGGCTGCTGCGCTGCATCCCGCGCCGCGGCCAGCGCAAGGATCATGGCCGCCTGGACACGATCCCGGGCTTCCTGCCCGCGCCCGGCGAGGCGCCCTCCGGCTGCGTGTTCGCGCCCCGCTGTGCACTCTCCGACCAGCGCTGCGAGCAGGAAGCGCCCCCGATGTACCCGGTGTCGCCGGACCGGACCGCACGGTGCCACTACCACACCAGGGCGCCCGCGCTGCCGCGGGCCACCCCGGAGGACGTCCGGCTGCCGGCGCCCGAGGACGGCTCGGCGCCTGTCATCTCGCTGCGCGGGGTGTCCAAGACGTTCACCGGCCGCCGGGAGCGGGTGCACGCTCTCACCGGCATAGACCTCGACCTGCATCGCGGGGAGACGCTGGGGCTGGTCGGCGAGTCGGGCAGCGGCAAGACCACCCTCGCCCGGGTCCTGCTCGGGCTGACCGCGCCGGACGAGGGCTCGGTACTGGAGATGTCCGGGGTCCGGCTGGCGGCCACGGCCCCCCGCCGCAGCCGCGACCAGCTGCGCGCGATGCAGATCATCTTCCAGAACCCCGACTCGGCGCTGAACCGGCGCCACAGCGTCCGTCATCTGGTCGGCCGGGCGCTGACCAAGCTTGCCGGGCTGACAGGGCAGGAACGTGAGGCATCGCTGCAGGAGGTGATCGGCTCGGTCCGGATGGAGCAGCGGCACCTGGGGCTGCGGCCGGCCCAGCTCTCCGGGGGGCTCAAGCAGCGCGTCGCCATCGCGCGTGCCTATGCCGGGAACCCCCGCGTTCTCGTCTGCGACGAGCCCACGTCAGCGCTCGACGTCTCGGTGCAGGCGGCGATCCTCAATCTGCTCGGGGAGCTGCAGGGCAGGAGCCAGGTGAGCTACCTGTTCATTTCCCACGACCTCGGCGTGGTCCGCTACCTCTCGGACCGGATCGCCGTGCTCTACCTCGGGCGGCTGATGGAACTCGGCGAGGCCGAGGCGGTCTTCGCCGGGCCGCACCATCCCTACACCGAGGCGCTGCTGTCGGCCGTGCCCAGCCTGGAGGGGACCGCGGCGGAGCGGATCATCCTGGCAGGTGAGATCCCCAGTCCCGCCAACCCGCCCAGCGGCTGCGTGTTTCACACGCGCTGCCCGCGCCGCCTGGCCAGCGGGGTGTGCGAGTCGGCGGAGCCCCCGCTCGCCGAGGTCGAACCCGGCCACTTCATGCGCTGCCACATCCCGCTGGGTGATTTGCGCTTGCTGCAGAAACGTGATGTTGATACTGAATAACGGTCATTGAGTATCGCCAAACTCTCAGGTACCTTGCGATCCAGAAGTGGCCTGTAGTTTCAGGCCTTTTCGGGATGCCATGCACGTGCGACGGCGAGTTCCCGCGGAGGATGCCATGGACGCCAGCCGGTCCCCCAAAATCGACCACGGGCGACTCGACGCCCTTCGCAGGGGCCGGGGACCGGTCCAGGAGCATGTCATCGACGAGTTCGCCGCCGGGCGGCTGTCCAGGCGCGACTTCCTCCGCAAGGGCAGCCTGGTCGGGCTGTCGATGCCGGTGCTGGGCGGGATCCTGGCCGCCTGCGGCGGCTCCGGCAGCCCCAGCACCTCGGGCACCACAGCCAAGGGCAAGCCAGGCGCGGTCATCAAGGCCGGGCTCTATGTCCCGGCCGCCGCCATCAACCCGATCACGATCGCCGACCAGGGCGGCCTGCAGCTGCTGGGCAACGTAGGCGAATTCCTGGTCTTCACCGACCAGCACAACGTCTATCACCCCTGGCTGGCGACGAGCTGGAGCTCGAACGCCGATGCGTCGGTCTGGACATTCAAGATCCGTCAGGGCGTCAAATTCAACAACGGCAAGCCGATGACGGTCGACGACGTCGTGTACAGCTTCAAGACCCAGTCCGACCCGAAGAGCTCCGCCAACGCGCTGTCGGTCTTCGGCGGCACGCTGTCCCCGGACGGGGTCCAGAAGGTCGACGACACCACCGTCGCCTTCCACCTCGACGCCCCGGACGGCGGCTTCGTGGATGCGGTGTCCGAAGACAACTACAACATGATCATCGTGCCGAACGGCTACGACTACGGCAACTACCAGAAGGACTTCATCGGCACCGGCCGGTTCATGAAGACGGCCTACACGCCCAACGTCGGGGCGACCTACGTCCGGAACCCGCACTACTGGGGGACCCCGGCGCTGCCCTCCCGGATCGACTTCACCTTCTACCCCGATGAGGCGCCGATGGCGGCCGCCCTCCAGGCCGGTTCCATCGACTGCATGGACCAGTTCTCCGTCGCCACCAGCCCGCAGCTGCTCACCGGCGGCTTCAACGTGATCAGCCTGAAGGCGGCCACCCACCGCCAGCTCTCGATGCGCTGTGACACCGGGCCGTTCCGCAACAAGCTGGTGCGCCAGGCGATCGCCTACACCCTGGACCGCCCGGCCATCGTGGCGGCGCTGTTCAAGGGCCAGGGCGTGGTGGGGAACGACAGCCCGTTCGCCCCGACCTTCCGCTCCACCGACACCAGCGTGGCGCAGCGGACGAAGAACCTGGCGCTGGCCAAGAAGCTGCTCGCGCAGGCCGGCGTCCCGCGGGGATTCTCGACGCCGCTGCTGACCGAGACCACCCAGGAAATCCCGCACTTCGCGCAGATCGTCAAGCAGTCCGCGGCCCAGATCGGCGTCGACATCAGCCTGACGATCGAGACGCCCACGAAGTACTACGGCCAGGCGGTGTTCGGCAAGTCGGACTGGCTCGATGGCGAGATGAGCCTTGTCGACTATGGCGCGCGGGCCGTCCCGAACGTTTATCTGGAAGCGCCGCTGCAGTCCATCAACGCCAAGACGGGCCAGGGTTCCTGGAATGCCGCCCACTTCGCGAGCCCCGAGTACGACAAGCTGTCCAAGCAGTTCATCGCGGCAGTGGACTTGTCCACCCAGCGGCAGCTGGCAGGGCAGATCGAGCGGCTGCTGCTGGATGAGACCCCGATTATCTTCGCCTACTTCTACAACTACCTGAGCGCCTCCCAGAAGAACGTCACCGGGATCTATCCCACGGCGCAGAGCCAATTCTTCCTGTGGAACGCCGCCAAGAGCTGACGGCCGCCGCACCAGCCTCCCGCCTGCCGCACCGGGGGAGGCGAAGATGACGGTCGTGGTAGACCGCCGGGCCGATTTCACGCTGGACAGCTTCCGCAGAGTCGCCTTCGCGGGGGAGCAGGCAGAAATCGGCGCGGCGGCGCGTGAGGCGATGGCCGCTGCCCGCCGCGGCTTCGTCGCTCTCCTCGACTCCGACCGGACCGCGTTCATCTACGGGGTAACGACCCGGCCGGGCATCGAGGTGCAGACGGCCATCCCGCCGGAGGGCCAGCGCGAGTACGCGCACTCATTCCGGGAGCACCCGGGATACGGCTTCGGCATGGGATTTCACGATGAACAGGTGGTGCGGGGCATGGCCTTCGCCCGGCTCGCCGACTTCGTGGAAGGCCACGCCAAAGTGCGCCCGCAGGTCGCCGAGCGCGTGGCGGCGATGCTGCGCTCGCCTATGCCCCGGGTACCGCTCGGAGGGCAGGCAGGGCCCGGTGAAGTGCTGCCGATGCTGTACCTGACGCGCGCGATCGGAGACCTCGCCCTGGAAGAAGGCGAGGGCATGGCGCTGATCAACGGCAGCCCCTACTCCACCGCCGTCCTGGCCGATACCGCGATCCGGGCCAGGAACCGGCTGGCTCATGCGGAACTGCTGTTCGCGCTGGCAATGGACGCGCTGCGGGCCCCGGCCGAGGCGTATGACGAGGCGCTGGAGGACCTCTGGGCCGATCACCACCAGGCTGGGGCGCTGCGTTCCCTACGGCTGCTGCTGGCGGGTGCTGACGGCACCGGCCGCCTGGGCCACCAGGCACCGGTCAGCTTCCGCATCGTGCCGCGGCTGCTCGGCGAGGCGCGCCGGGCCGTCGCGGAAGCCGAGCGGGCGGCGGCCGTCGCGCTGAGATCGGTGACGGTCAACCCCGTCTACCTTCCGCCCGACCGCCGCCACCCGCTCGGGCGGATCGCCTCCAACGGCGGATTCCACAATGCGGCGGCCTCTCCGGTTCTCCAGTCCCTGTCGTCCTGCTGGGCGGAGCTCGCCCTGACCGCCGAGCGCCAGATCGCCTGCTTCCACCGGGGCCCCGGTTACGGCCTCCCGCACCTGCTCAGCCCACCGGGGTGGGCAAGCCCGCTCGCCGGTGCGACCAACCTCTTCGGCTGGGTGGTGACCAGCTACGTGGAGACGGCCCGCGCCGCTGCCGCACCGGCGCTGATGCCGGCGGTGGTCGCCGACGCCCAGAACGACCTCGCTACGGCCACCTCTCTCGCCCACCAGCGGGAGCGGCTGGCCGCCGAAGCCTTCGGCGGTACGCAGGCGATCCTGGCGCTCGTCGCCAGCCAGGCTCTGTTCGTCACCGGCCGCCAGCCGGCCCCCGCCCTCACAGATCTGGTCGCCGGCATCCGGTCGGTCTTCCCCCCGGTCGAGACCGCCTACGGACGTGACCTGGGAGCCGAGGCCGGCCGGCTGGCCGGGGTGTTCCAGGCAGGCGCGGTCACTGGCAGGCTGGATTTCGCGGAGCCGGGCGCGGCCGGCCGGGCGACGGCACACTACCGCCATGGCGACTGATCCGGCCGCTTCCCTGCCAGGTGGCGACGTGGTGGTCACGGGCGGCACCGTGGTGACGCCCGCCGGCCCGCTGCCCGCCGATGTGGTCGTCGAAGGCGGCATCATCGCCGCGCTGGCAGCCGCGGGGACGGCGCCGGCCCGGGGGGAGCGGATCGACGCTACCGGCTGTCTCGTCCTGCCGGGCGGGGTGGACCCGCACTGCCACATCATGCCGGACGTGGCCGCCGCCACCCGGGCAGCCGCGCTGGGCGGCACGACCACCGTCCTGTCGTTCACCAATCCTGAGCCGGGTGAAGACGCCGTCGAGTGCCTGCTGCGCCGCCAGCGGGAACTCGCGCGCGCCCGCCCGGCGGTGGACGTCGGGCTGCACGCCATGCTCTACCAGCCGGACCAGGTCCGGGTGGCCGGCCTGCAGGCGCTCCGGGCGGCTGGGGTGTCCGGCATCAAGGTCTTCCTCGCCTACCACGAGCTGGGGATCATGTGGTCCGCGCGCGGGCTGCTGGAGCTGATGACGGCTGCCGCGCGGGAGCGGCAGGTGGTCCAGGTCCACTGCGAGGAAGGCCAGCTGATCGAAGGGCTGGTCGCCGGGGCGGTCGCGGCAGGCCGCACCGGGGTGCGCGTGTTCGCGCAGACCCGGCCGCCGGAGGCAGAGGCGGCTGCGGTAGCCGTCGCGCTGGAGACGGCGGGAATCACGGGAGCTACCTGCTATCTCACCCACCTGTCCTGCGCAGAGGCGCTCGACCAGGTCCGGCTGGCGCGCCGGCGCGGCAAACCCGCCCTGCACGCGGAGGTGTGCCTGCATCACCTGCTGCTGGATGACGGCAGCTACCAGCGGGACGACGCGGAGCGGTTTCTCGTCGCCCCGCCGCTGCGGCCGCCTGGCCATCAGGACGCCCTCTGGCAGGCGCTCGCGGACGGGACACTTGACACGGTGGGGTCGGACCACAGCCAGGCGCGCTCGCAGACCATCGGCGAACTGGACCCGGGCGGACGGGGTTACTCCTATGGGATCGCCGGGGTGGGGGCGCGGCTTCCGCTGCTGCTGTCACGGGGACTGGCGAGGGGCGTGCCGATCCAGCGGCTCAGCGAGGTCGCATCCGCGAACCCGGCGCGGGCGTTCGGGCATTACCCGCGCAAGGGTGTTCTCGCCCCCGGTTCGGACGCCGATCTGGTGATCTGGGACCCGGGCGCCGAGATGACCATCGAGGCGGCGACGTTCGACGATGGCACACATGACAGTGTCTACGCGGGTGAGAAGCTGTCCGGGCAGGTACGGGATGTGCTGCTCGGCGGCAGGCTGCTGGTCCGCCAGGGCCGTTTCGCGGCGGCAGCTCCGGCCGGTTCCTACCTCGGCAGCGGGGCCCCGTCAAAGGGCCGTCTGCGCCCGGATCGCGGCGATGAGCGCGAGTGAGGTGGCTGTCATGCGGCGGTGCCGGGGATAGCAGAGGGCGATTTCGCGCGGGATCAGGGTTTCCCGGGGTGGCAGCCAGGTGAGTGACGGATCCACGGCCCGCCTGGCCGCCAGCCGCCCTATGCATGCGTGCCCGAGCCCGGCTGCGACGAGCCGCTGCAGCGACAGGTTGTCATCGGTCCGGTAGACGATCCTCGGCGCGATACCCCGCTCGCTCCACGCCCGCTCGAGTTTGGCCTGCCCCCGCCACCGGTGGGTCCAGGCGACCAGGTCCAGGCCGTCCAGGGCTTCGAAGCCCGGCCGCTCCAGCTCCGCGATGGCGCTGTCGCGGCGCGTCAGGATCACCCACGAGTCTTCCAGCATCCGCACCGTCTCGATGGACTCGTGCGGCACCGGGCTGACAGCGAAGGCCAGGTCCAGCTGGCCCCGCAGCAGCACCCCTGCCACGTCCGTGTAATCGTCGAGCTCGGTCAGGACTACCTCGACCGCGGGATGCGCCTCGCGGAACGCCTGCAGCGCCGGCGGCATGATCTCGGCCGCCGCGGTCTGGGACACCCCCACCCGCACCCGCAGGCTCTCGCCCCGCTCGGCTTCCTCGGCATCGGCGGCGATGGCCTCGACCTCGGCTATGGCGCGTCTCGCCCGGCGGCACACCGCCTCGCCGGCCGGGGTCAGCCTCACCTGGCCCCGGCCGCCGGGCCGGTGGAACAGTGACCAGCCCAGCGCTTTTTCCAGCGAGGAAACCTGGTGTGACAGCGCTGACTGGGTGTACCCGAGCTCCGCGGCCGCGCGGCGGAACGAACCGAGTTCTGACACGGCGAGCACCGCCCGGAGACCACGCAGGTCGAACGGATTTTTGATCGATTCTGCCGATCGTATTTGCCGCATTTCTTCACTTTAGTTGCTGTTCTATTCATTTTAAGCTTGGTTACTGATGAAACGGCTTGCCGGTGTCCGAGGAGAGCCAGTGATCGGAGCCCACATTGCCGGGGCCGGCAGGCTGCGGCTTTTCCGGTTCTGTGTGTATGGCCTCGTGCTGGCGACTGCCGGTACGCAGTTCGCGGTCGTGCCGGTCCTGCCCGCCTATGCTCATCAGTTCGGCCTGTCCAGCGTTCAGCAGGGTGCGGTGCTCGGCGCGACCGGGCTGGCCGCGCTGGCCGTCTCCTTGCCGGCCGGGGCGCTGGCGGACCGGTTCGGCGCCCGCAGGCTCACCCTCTGGGCCGGCGTCCTGATGACAGCCGGGGTCTTCGCCCAGGCGCTCGCCACGTCGTTCCCGCTCCTGCTGGTGTCGCGGCTGGTGTTCGGGGTCGGCTACGCCGTGGTCTGGACGGCCGGGCTGGCATGGCTGGCCCATGTCGTGCCGGGTGGCACAGGTCTCGGCGGTTCGGTGGCCAGTGCCGGTGCGGGCGGCGTGGTCGGCCCGGCGTTTTCCGGGCTCATGGTCCAGTACTTCGGCCTGGTGACCACGTTCCTCGCCGTGGCGGCGGTCCTGGCCATGCTCACCACCGCCCTTATCCTGCTGCGCATGCCGGCCGCCCCGCCAGCGCCCTCCGCCCGCTTGGGCGGGAGGGTGCGGGCCGCTGCCGCCGATCGCGGCACCATCGGGGCTGCCGCCGCCATCGTCATCGCAGGGGGGACGACGGGAGTCTCGGCGCTGCTGGTGCCCGCCCGGCTGCACGCGGCAGGGTTGCCGCCCGGCCGGATCGGCCTGGTCTTCGCGGTGGCAGGGGTGCTGTTCGTACTGGGAAGCTCGCTCACCGCCGCGCTGGGCCGCCGTGCTGTGTGCATGCCCGTGATCATGACGGCCATGCTGGCGCTCGCTCTCGCGTTTTCGCCAGCCACCGTGAGCGCGGCCTCGTTCGCCATCATCGCCATGCTGTGCGCAACCACTGTCGCCCGGTCGGTGCTGTGGACGGTCAGCTACCCCCTGGCCGCGGCCGGCGCGGAACGCAGCGGCGCCGGTGTCGGCGTGGTGATGGGGCTGCTCAACGGCGTATGGGCAGTGACCGTACTGCTCAGCCCGCTGGCGGCGGGATTCGTCGCGGGATTCGTCAGCGCACAGGCGGTCTTCGGGCTCACCGCGGCAGCGTGCGTTGTGGTGCTGGCCGCTACAGCCGCGGCAGTACGCGGCGACTGGAAGCGGCGGTCCTGGGCATGACCGTGCGCGCGGGAGCAGCATTGGGCGGCACGTCCCTATGAAGATCACGGGCATCGAGCTCGTCCGCCTGTCGCTGCCGCTCCAGCCGCCGCTGCTGGCAGCCTGGGACCCCGAGCCGCGCCGCCGCTTCCCAGCCACCCTGGTAATCGTGGACACCGACGAGGGTGTGCGGGGGATCGGCTCCGGCGATTCGATGGACGGCTTCGACAGTTATGCGGAGCTGTTCATCGGAACCGATCCGCTTGCCATCGCCCGGCAGGTACGGGCACTGGAAACCATCGCGTTTCACGGGCCCCGGCCCTGGCCGCTGGAAGCAGCGCTCTGGGACATCGCCGGCCAGGTTGCCGGCCAGCCTGTCGCCCGGTTGCTCGGGGGATTTACCGACCGGGTGCCCGCGTACGCCTCGACCGGGGCTCTGATGGATCCGGACTCCCGGGTGGAGATGGCGCTCGCGGCCGCTGGCATGGGCTTCCGGGCGATGAAGATCCGGGTAGACCCGGCCCAGCTCACGAGGGGACTGGCGTCGGTCGCCGCTGTCCGCGAGGCGCTGCCCGGCTTCACGCTCATGGTCGACCTCAACCAGGGCTGGCGGATGGCGGGGGACAGCAGGGGATCACTCGACCCGGTGGCAGCCCGCCGCATCGCTGGCCGGCTCGCTGAACTCGATGTCTACTGGATGGAAGAACCTCTCGCGGCCACCGACGTCCGGGGGCTGGCGGCGCTGCGAGCCGCCTGCCAGGTACGGGTGGCGGGGGGCGAGATGGTCCGCAGCTACGCCGAGCTGACAGCGCTTGTGGAGGCCGACGCGCTCGACGTATATCAGCCGGACGCGGTGCTGGCAGTGGGTATCTCGCGTGCGCGCACGCTCGCGGAGCACGTGCTCGCCAAAGGCCGGCTGTTCAGCCCGCACACGTGGACCAACGGCATCGGGCTGCTGGCGAACCTGCACCTCACCGCCGGTGTCGGCGGCGGCCCTTACCTGGAGTACCCCTTCGACCCGCCGGGCTGGACGCCAGCGCGGAGGGACTTCATGCTGGCCGAGCCGGTCGGAATCAGCGGCGATGGCTGCCTCTCCGCCGGCGGGCGGCCCGGTCTGGGCATCGTGCTGGACGAAGCCGCCATCCGCCGCTACCGGGTGACCTAGCGACGAGTCACCGGGACCTTGCCCACGCCGATCCCGAAGGGGAGCGCGGGCGGCCCTACCGTGCCAGGTGCTCGAAACGCTTCTCCCATGCCTCGTGCCTGCGCCGGGCGTCACGCAGGAACGGGGAGGTGGATATGCCCTTGAGCAGGGCGCGGTTGACGCTGGCGGCCGGCCGCCGCAGCGGCCGGATCACGTCCAGCCACATCACCACGCGCGTCTGGTCGGAGTCGTTCCAGGCGGAGTGTTCGTACCCGTCGTCGAAGAACATGGTCGCGCCCTCGGCCCAGTGCCGCGTCTCGCCGCCCACCTTGATCCCGCAGGAATCCGGCGGGTCGGGGATCTTCAGGCCGAGGTGGCAGCGGACCACACCGCGGTAGGGGCCGCGGTGCGGCGGGATGTGCTTGCCCGGGGCGAGGATCGAGAAGAACGCGGTGACCAGCCCGGGGATCTGGTCGATCAGCGCGGTCGTGGCGGGGCAGCGGGCACGGTTCGCCTCCGACCGGTAGCCGTAGGCGAGGAAGAAGAACGCCTTCCAGCGGTCATCGCGGCTGATCGGCTTCACGTCGGCCACGATGTCCTGGAGGTTCGGCAGGTCATCCCGCTGGCTCAGGACTTCGTCCAGTTCGGCGCGGATGTCCCGCCAGCCGGCCTCCAGGGCCGGAGCCCAGGCGAAGTCCGCACGGTTCAGGAACGGGGTGGTGGGGATCTGCGATGAGCGCAGCAGCCACCACTCGAACCCCGACATCAGTAGCTGCCCGGCATCGACGGCCGCGTCGCGGGCCCGCTCGGACAGGGTTAAGGGATGCTCTGGTGCCGTCGCGCTCACGGTAGCCCTCCCCCAGAAGATGTTCACAGCCTGCAACCGCTATTCTGCCCCGGCAGGCTCCGGCAGGCGAGCTTGACCGTCAACATCGGCGCTGGGCGGCGGGGCCCGGTGGGTTGCCGGGCGTGGCGGCGAGGGCCTGATCTGGGTGACCTATGATCGGGCGCGGTATGGGCGTTAACTGGTTCGCGGGCCGCGACGGCGCGGAGCTGGCTTACCGTGAGACGGGGTCCGGGCGTCCGCTGGTGCTGCTGCACGGTTTCACGGGTGCGGGCTCGCACATGCTCGGCCGTGGCTGGGCCGGCGCGCTCGCCGAGCAGGGGTATCGCGTCATAGTGCCGGACTACCGCGGCCACGGGCACAGCGCGAAGCCGCACGATCCCGCCGCGTATCCGCCGGACGTGCTGGCCGACGACGGACTCGCGCTCCTCGAGCATCTCGGGCTCGGCGACGGGGATTACGACCTTGGCGGCTACTCGCTCGGCGGGCGGATCGTGGTGCGCATGCTGGTGCGAGGCGCCAGGCCGGGCCGCGCGATCGTGGCCGGGCAGGGACTGGCGAAGGTGAGCGGCCCGCAGGGCGGCGGGTTGAACCACCGCGTGCTGACCGCGCTCGCCGGCGGGGTCGCGATCGAGCCCGGCTCGCCCGACGCGCGGATGGCGCACTGGATCTCAGAGCTCGGTGCCGATCCCGTGGCGCTGTTGCACGTGCTGAACTCGCTCGTCCCGACGCCCGAGGACGCCCTGCGCCAGATCACGATCCCGGCGCTCGTCGCGATCGGCGAGAAGGATGAGCGCTCTGATGCCGGCGAGCTGGCCGCGCTCTTGCGCGATGCCCGGCTCATCCGCGTGCCAGGCGATCATGGCAGCGCGTTCGCCGCGCCCGAGCTCACCGCCGCGATCGCCGCGTTCCTCGCTGAACGCTGACATACGGCGGCCCACCGCATCCGCGTGACCAGGGCGTTTAGTCTCTTGAGCCCAGCTCGGGAAGGTTCTCAGCGAGTGGTACGAACTCAGCCACCGACAGCAGGCCGTCATGATCAGTGTCATAGTGCTCGAACAGCGCTTTGACGACCCCTGACAGGTCATTCACCTCGCCCGGTGGGAACATCCCCGCGATCGCCGCGGTCACCTCGTCCACAGCAAGCCGCCCATCCCCATCGGTGTCGTATCGAGCGAACACCGTCTCGTGCTGATCAGCCATGATTCCCTTCCACAAAGCGACTGGTCCCTGATCGTAACTACTCCGGTTGCCGGAACTGCCTGGAACTGCGGCGGTGAGACGTCCGGCGCGCCCAGCGCGCTGCCGGGTTCCGCGGCGAGGGCCGCTGTAGCCTGCCATTATGAGCACGCGCGAGGACTACCCAGCCGGGGTGCCGTGCTGGGTCGACACTAACCAGCCCGACCCTGTGGAGGCCGCCCGGTTCTACTCCGGGCTCTTCGGCTGGCAGACCGAGGACTCGATGCCTCCCGACGCCGGGACTCACTACTACATGGCCCGCATCGACGGCCGGGACGCGGCCGCGATCTCTTCGCAGCCCCCTGGTGCACCACCGCAAGCGGTGTGGAACACCTATATCCGCGTTGAGTCCGCCGACGATGCCGCGGCGCGGGTGCGCGCGGCTGGCGGGCGGGTGCTCTCCGAGCCGTTCGACGTGTTTGACGCGGGGCGGATGGGCGTGTTCGCCGATCCCGAGGGCGCGGTCTTCTGCGTGTGGGAGGCCGGATCGCACCGCGGCTCGGCGGCGGTCAACGAGCATGGCGCGGTGAACTTCAACAACCTGCACACCGACGATGTCGAAGCAGCGCGGGCCTTCTACGGCGCCGTGTTCGGCTGGACGACGATCGATGCCGGCTCGCCGATGTGGGCTCTGCCCGGCTACGGCGATCATCTCGAGGAGCTCAACCCGGGCATGCGCGCCGGGATGAAGCAGATGGGCGCACCCGAGGGTTTCGAGGACGTGGTAGCGACGATCTTGCCCCGCGATGGCGGCCCGGCGCGCTGGAGCGTGACCTTCGCCGTCGACGACGTGGACGCGATCGCTGCGCGAGCGCGCGAACTCGGAGGCTCGGTCCTCGCCGAGCCGCAGAATGCGCCGTGGGTGCGATTCGCCATCCTTGCCGACCCGGCTGGCGCGTCCTTCACCGCCAGCCAGTTCGTGGCGGAGAACCGCTAGACGATCCCCACATGCGCCACCGAACGCAGACGGCTGGTCGGGGTCGGCCGCAGGCCCGGCTGACCGCCGGCGGTCTCCGGCCGCCGAGCGCGCGGTGCTCGCCTCAGCGGTATTCGGGGTTCTCGAAGTCGAAGCGGCAGCCGGCGTCCCATTCGGAGCGCTGGTTGCCATGGGCGGGGATGCCGCCGGCGTCTTTGAGGATCCGCGCCAGGTGCAGCAGGTTCCAGGTCATGAATGTGGTGTTGCGGTTGGTGAAGTCGTTGCCCGGGCCGCCGGAGCCGGGGTCGAGGTAAGAGGGGCCGGGGCCGGCCTCGCCGATCCAGCCGGCGTCGGCCTGCGGCGGGATGGTGTAGCCGAGGTGCTGGAGGCTGTAGAGGACGTTCATCGCGCAGTGCTTGATGCCGTCTTCGTTCCCGGTGATCAGGCAGCCGGCCACCCGGCCGTAGTAGGCGTACTGCCCGGCGTCGTTCAGCAGGTGGGAGCAGCCGTACAGGCGCTCGATGACCCGCTTGGTGACCGAGCTGTTGTCACCCAGCCAGATCGGGCCCGCCAGCACGAGGATGTCGGCGGCGAGCACTTTCTCATACAGGCCGGGCCACGCGTCGGAGGCGGCGCCGTGCTCGGTCATGTCCGGCCACACCCCGGTGGCGATGTCGTGGTCGATGGCGCGGATCGTCTCCACCCGCACGCCCTGCTTGCGCATGATGGCGGCGCTGACGTCGATGAGCCCCTGGGTGTGGCTGAGCTCCGGGGATGGTTTCAGGGTGCAGTTGAAGTACAGCGCCCGCAGATCGCTATAGGTGGTGCCCGTGCTCGTCATCGCAGCCCCCCGGGGACGGGATCCGGTTTGTCATGGAATGCTCCACCGGACCCGGCCCCGGCGGCAAGATCCCCAGCGGGATATTCGCGGGTCAGCGGAAGCCGAAGCCCTGCGGGAGCGGCACCGGGCGCAGCAGCCGGGCCGGGACGGCGGCCGCGAGCGCTTGGTATCCCGCCGGGTTGAGGTGCAGGTGGTCGCCGCTGTTCTTCGCACCGGAATCCTTCCAGGCGGGTGATGCCGTTCTCGGCCCGGCGCCTCAGGCTGCGGAAAGGACGAGAGAACGGGCAGGGGTGGGCAGCATGGCCATCAAGGAGGTCGCGCATCCAGGACTGGACGAGCGCAGGGCCAGGGGAAAGGAAGCGGCGCAGCGGACGCCACCGGGGAGTCACGCCGGCTGGCGTGCAGCGGAAGGCCGGGCCGATCCGGTGGCTCTGCTGGAGGAGCAGAACCAGACCCGCGAACCCGACCTCGTGCCGGTCCGGCATGGCCGGATGATGGTGTCCCCGTTCACCTTCTACCGGGGCGCGGCGAAGATCATGGCCGCGGATCTCAAAGACACGCCCCGGGCCGGGCTGAAAGTCCAGTTGTGCGGGGATGCTCACCTGTCGAACTTCGGCCTGTTCGCTTCCCCGGAACGGCACCTGCTGTTCGACCTGAACGACTTCGATGAGACCCTGCCAGGGCCGTTTGAGTATGACGTGAAGCGGCTGGCGGCGAGCGTCACGATCGCTGCCCGCAACAACGGGTTCGCCAGGGCCGATGTTCAGGCCGTCACGCTGGCGTGTGTGGCCTCCTACCGGGAGGCCATGGCTGCGTTCGCGGATATGCGGACGCTGGATGTGTGGTACGCCCACCTGGCCGAGGACGATCTCATGGCCGCTGTCCGCGGCGCTGTCGCCGAGGCGGCGG
>JBLMWU010000037.1:0-18659 GCA_050257395.1 Gemmatimonadota bacterium
GTCCTGGCGGCGGGTGCTGCTGCTGGGCAGCGCGGCCGGCGGCCGCGTCGCCGGCGCCACCGCCGGGCCGGGCGGCTCGGTGCTGGCCGCCGGCACGGCCATGCCCGCCCGCGCCGCCGCCGGCGCCGCCGCGGCACCCCGGCGGCAGCCGGTCCTGCTGCTGGCCGGGCCCAGGTACGCGTTCACCGGCCAGCAGGCCCTGGCGCGCGCGGCCACCGCCGGGGTGGCCGTCACCGCCATGGCCACCGCCGCCGGGCGGCAGGTGGCGGTCGGCTCGGCCAACGGCGGACCGGCGATCTGGACCGCCCCGGCCGGCGGCCGCTGGTCCGCCGACCCGCCCGGGACCTGGGCCACCCCGGGGCTGAGCCTGACGTCCGTCACCCACGGCGACGGCGGCTGGCTGGCCGTGGGCCAGCTCATCATCCGCCGGCAGGCCCAGCTCGTGCTGCTCGCCTCGCGGGACGCGGTCACCTGGCAGGCGGTCACCGGCCTGCGCCGGCTCGCCGCCCCGGGCACCCAGCTCACCCAGGCGGCCGCTGGCCGGGACGGCTACGTGCTGGTGGGACAGGACACGGTGACCGGCCGGCCCGCCGCCGTGGCCTGGTGGTCGGCCACTTCCGGCGCCTGGAGCCAGGCCGCGGTCACGCCCCCGCCCGGCCGGCCCGGCGCGCACCCGGTCCGCCAGCCGTCACAGATGCTGGCGGTGGCCGCGGGCGGCCCCGGGTTCGTCGCGGCGGGCGCGCTCGGCAGCCACCCGGTCACCTGGTCCTCGGCGGACGGCCGCTCGTGGGCCGCCACGGTCCTGCCCGTCCCGGCCGGGGCGCGGAGCGCCGTTCTGGCCCGCATCGCGGCCCGCGGGCCGCGGGTGGCCGCCATCGGCACCGAGCTGACCGCGGCCGGCCAGCTGCCCTTCGCCGCCGTGTCCCGTGACGCGGGCCGGACCTGGCGGGAGTTCCGGCTGCCCATGCCCGCCTGCCGGGCCGGTGCGGGCGCGGTGGCCGCCGCCAGCCAGGGCGGCGCGACCGTGTCCGCCATCACGGCGGCCGCCAGCGGTTTCGTCGCCACCGGCGGCTGCGGCGGCCCCGGCCGGCTGGACGTGGTCGTCTGGTCGTCCGCGGACGGGCGCACCTGGACGGCGGCCAGCCCGCCCGTGCCGGGCCTCAGCGGGCCGGGCGCGCAGCAGATCACCGCGCTGACCGCGGCCGGGACCGCGGTGACCGGGGCCGGCTACACCGCCACGCTGGCGGGCAGCCACCCCACCCTGTGGCGGCTCAGGGCCCGCTGAGCACCGGCGGGCCGAAGATGTCGGCCCGCCGGTGCTCCAGGCAGGGCAGTGCCTGCCGGACCTGCGCGGTGAGCGCGGGGTCCAGGTCGGCGACGGTGACGCCCGGCCGGGACCCGGCGTCGGCGCGGACCGTGCCCATCGGGTCGACGAGCATGCTGCGGCCGACGCCGGTGGGCGCGCGGGTGGGCGGCGCGGCGGTGTCCGGCACCTGCCCGGCCGCCGCCACCCACACGGTGTTCTCGATCGCCCGCGCCCGCACCAGGGTCACCCAGTGCTCCTCCTTGAACAGCCCGGCGGCCCAGGCCGAGGGCACCACGATCAGCTCGGCGCCGCGCGCGGCCAGGGCCCGGGCCTGCTCGGGGAAGCGGATGTCGTAGCAGGTGAGGAAGCCGGTGCGCAGGCCGGCGAGGTCCGCGACCACCGGCTCGGACCCGGGCGCCACCACGGCCGACTCCCGCTCGCCCAGGGAGTCGAACAGGTGGATCTTGCGGTAGGCGGCGGTCAGCGTGCCGGCCGCGTCGTAGGCCACGGCGGTGTTGTAGACGCGCCCGCCCGGCGCTGGCTCGAACACCCCGGCGACCAGCGCGACGCCGGTGTCCCTGGCGGCCCCGGCCAGCCCTTTGCCGAACGGCCCGTCCAGCGGCTCGGCCGCCGCCCGCAGATCGCTGCCGAACCTGACCTGGGTGGCCTCGGGGAACACGGCCAGGGCGGCCCCGCCGGCCGCGGCGCTGGCCAGCGCCTCCCGCACCCGCCCGAGATTGACATCCGGCTCCGGACTGACCGGCAGCTGACACAAAGCAACCCGCATGTGAGGAGCGTAATTCACGCCCGGGCTAGCGGGAGGGGGCGCGGTGCGCCCCGGCCCGAGCGAGCCAAAGGGCCGCGCCGCCGTCTGGACTGACGAGCGACGAGCGCAGCGAGGAGCGAGGAGGGAAGACGGCGGGCTCGAGCGGCCCGGCGGCGAGCGAGGGCAGAATGGGACGGTGCACCGACCTCTGCTGAACTCCCGGCTGGCCGGGATGGGAACGACGATCTTCGCCGAGATGTCCGCGCTGGCGCTGGCCACCGGCTCGGTCAACCTCGGCCAGGGCTTCCCCGACACCGACGGCCCGCGGGAGATCGCCGCGGCCGCCGCGGCCGCCATCATGGAGGGCCGCGGCAACCAGTACCCGCCCGGCCCCGGCATCCCCGAGCTGCGGCACGCGGTCGCCGCCCACCAGAAGCGCTGGTACGGCCTGGACCTCAACCCGGACACCGAGGTGCTGGTCACCGCGGGCGCCACCGAGGCGATCGCGGCGGCGCTGCTCGCGCTGCTGGAGCCCGGGGACGAGGTCATCGCGTTCGAGCCCTACTACGACTCCTACGCGGCCTGCATCGCCATGGCGGGCGCCACCCGGGTCCCGGTCACGCTGCGGCCGCCGGGCTTCCGGCCGGACCTGGCCGCGGTGCGGGCCGCCGTCACCCCCCGCACCCGGATGATCCTGCTGAACAGCCCGCACAACCCGACCGGGGCGGTGTTCAGCCGGGCCGAGCTGTCCGCGCTGGCCGCGGTGGCGTGCGAGCATGACCTGCTGGTGGTGTCCGACGAGGTGTACGAGCACCTCGTGTTCGACGGCGAGCACGTGCCGATCGTCACGTTGCCCGGCATGGCGGGCCGCACGGTGACGATCAGCTCAGCGGCCAAGAGCTTCTCGTTCACCGGCTGGAAGATCGGCTGGGCCACCGGCAGCCCGGAGCTGGTGGCGGCGGTCCGCACCGCCAAGCAGTTCCTCACCTACGTCAGCGGCGGGCCGTTCCAGTACGCGGTGGCCGAGGCGCTCGCCCTGCCCGACCGGTACTTCCGCGACACCGCGGCGGACCTGCGGGCCAAGCGTGACCTGCTGGGCGACGGGCTGGCCAAGGCCGGGTTCGCGGTGTACCCGCCCGCGGGCACCTACTTCATCACCACCGATGTGCGGCCGCTGGGCGAGCCGGACGGGATCAGGTTCTGCCGCGAGCTGCCGCAGCGGGCCGGGGTGGTCGCCATCCCGAGCGCGGTGTTCTACGACAACCGGGAGGAGGGCCTGAGCCAGGTGCGGTTCGCGTTCTGCAAGAAGGAGGAGGTCCTCCGGGACGCGCTGGCGCGGCTGTCCCGGTGGAGCGGCAGCGAGCGGAGCGGTGGCTAGCCAGCTCGCGGACGAGGAGTTCGGCGCCAGCCTGTACCGGGTGCTCGGCGCACGTGACGGCGGCCTGGTCTTCTCCCCGGCCAGCATCGCGGCGGCGCTGCGGCTCGCCCTGCTCGGCGCCCGCGGCGCCACCGCCGCCGAGCTGGCCGCCGTGCTGCACCTGGCCGGGCCGCAGGAGGCCGCGGCCGGGCTGCCGCTGCTGGACAGCGCGGCCGCGGGCGGCGGCGCGGAGGCCGTGCTGCGGGCGCCCGCCGCCGCGTGGCTGCAGGCAGGGCTGCCGGTGCGGCCGGACTACACCGCCGCGGTGGCCGGGCTGGCGTCGGTCACGGTGCGCGACGCCGACTTCGCGGCCGCCCCGGACCAGGCCCGGCGGGCCATCAACGAGGTCATCGCCGGGCAGACCGCGGGCAGGATCACGGACCTGCTCGGCCCGGGCAGCATCGGCCCGGCGACCAGGCTCGTGCTCGCCAGCGCGGTGTACCTCAAGGCCGCGTGGGAGCACCCGTTCCCGGCCGGGGCCACCGGGGAGCATCCGTTCCGCACCGGGCCCGGGCGCACGGTCACGGCGGCGATGATGCGGGTCACCGCCCGGCTGCGGTACCTGCGCGGCAGCGGCTACCAGGCGGTCGTGCTGCCGTACCGGGGCGGCCGGCTCGCCATGGCGGTGATCCTGCCGGACAGCCCGCCCGGCCTGCCCGGCCTCACCGGGCGGCTGGCCAGCGACGGCGTGACCGGCCTGCTGGCCGGGGCGCAGCCGCAGCGGGTCCGGCTCGGCCTGCCCCGGTTCCGGCTGCGGGGCCGGTTCGCGCTCCGGCCCGCGCTGCAGTGGCTGGGCGTGGCGGCCGCGTTCACCGGCGACGCCGACTTCAGCGGCATCACCACCGCTGAGCCGCTGGCGGTCGGCGAGGTGGTGCACTCGGCCTTCATCGACACCGACGAGCAGGGCACGGAGGCCGCCGCCGCCACCGGGGTGACCATGGTCGCCGCCGCCATGACCACCGGCCGGACGGTCGAGCTCACGGTCGACCGCCCGTTCCTGTTCGCGATCACCGACACCGCCAGCGGGCTGCCGCTGTTCCTCGGCCGGGTCGCCGACCCTTCCGCGGGCTGACCGCGCGACTGCTTTGCCAGCCGCGCCTACTCCGCGAGCCGCAGCGCCGTCTTCGGGCAGGAATTCACGGCCCGGCGGACCCCGTCCTCCAGCCCCGGCGGCACCTCGTCCACCAGGATGTGCAGCTCGTCGTTGTCATCGACGTCGAAGACCTCGGGCACCAGGCCCGCGCAGATCGCGTTGGCCTCGCACAGGTCACGGTCGACGATCACCTTCATGGCACTTCCTCCGCCAGCTTTGTCCGTTACCGCTTCCACGTCATGAGTACACCCGGGCGGGCGTGCGCATGCAGGCCGGCCCTGCAATGATCGGTCAGGCCCACCGCCCGCACCATCACCGATTCCCGGGGGACGCGATGCCCGACACCCAGGCCCCGCCGATGCCCGCCGCGCTCCGGCAGGCGGCCGAGGCGGCCACCGGCTTCATGCCGCCCGCCGAGGGCCTGGCCCTGTACCGGGCGGCCGCGGCGTACGCCGGCGTGGGCCCGGTGCTGGAGGTCGGCACCTACTGCGGCAAGTCCACGATCTACCTGGCGGCCGCCGTCCGCCCGGCGGGCCAGCGGGTGATCACCGTGGACCATCACCACGGCTCGGAGGAGAACCAGCCCGGCTGGGAGTACCACGACACCACGCTGGTCGACCCGCGCACCGGCCGGCTGGACACGCTGCCGCACTTCCGGGCCACGCTGGCAGCGGCGGGCCTGGACGACGAGGTGATCGCCGTGGTCGGCCGCTCCGCCGAGGTGGCCCGGCTGTGGGGGGCGCCGCTGGGCCTGCTGTTCATCGACGGCGGCCACACCGACGCCGCGGCCAGCACCGACTACGAGAGCTGGGCGCCGTGGGTGGCCGAGGGAGGCGCGCTGGCGATCCATGACGTGTTCCCCGATCCTGCCGACGGCGGCCAGGCGCCCTACCGGATCTACTGCCGGGCGCTGGCCTCCGGCGCGTTCACCGAGGTGGCCGTGGAGGGCTCGCTGCGGGTGCTGGAGCGCACCGGCCCCGGCATCGGCTGACGGCAGGCCCGCGCCACGCCCGCGGCCAGCGGGCCGGCTCAGCCGGCGGGGCAGCCGCACGCGTCCGGCTCGGGCGGGGCGAGCAGCGAGCCGCCCAGGCCCGCCTCGTGGAACAGCCCCGCCGCCGCGGTGGTCCCGCTGAGCGCGTCCGCGGCCAGGATCACCGCCGCCGCCGTCCAGCTGCTCCGCTCGGGCGGGTAGTGGTTCCGGTTGGTGTACTGCCAGCCGGTCCAGTAGCCGCCGTCGCTGTCGCGCAGGTGCTGCATCTCGGCGAACAGCAGCTGCCCGCGGGCGCTGTCGCCGATGGCGTCCAGGGCCATCACCAGCTCGCAGGTTTCCGCGCCGGTCACCCACGGCTGGCCGCGCACGCACCGGACCCCCAGGCCCGGCACGACGTAAGTGTCCCAGCCGTCCGCCAGCCGGTCCGCCGCCGCCTGGCCGCGCACCGGGCCCGCCAGCACCGGGTAGTACCAGTCCATCGAGAACTCGCTCTTGTCCGCGAAGGCCTCCGGGTGCGCCGCGACCACGTGGCCGAGCTGGCTGGCGGCCAGCTCCCAGTCCGGCTGCGGCTCGCCCATGTGCTCGGCCAGCGCGACCGCGCAGCGCAGGCTCTGGTAGGTGCTGGAGCAGCCGGTGAGCAGCGCGTAGCTGGCCGGCCTGCCGTCCGGGTCCCGCTTCCAGACGATCTCGCCGCGGCGGGTCTGCAGGCCCAGCACGAACCCGATCGCCCGGCGCACCACCGGCCACATCCGCCGGGCGAACGCCTCGTCCCCGGTGACCAGCAGCTCATGCCAGACACCCACGGCCACGTACGCCGTCTGGTTGCTCTCGCCCGAGGCGTCGGCCGCCCTGCCGCCCACGCTCTTCTTGGGCCAGGACCCGTCGGGCCGCTGGGTGGCGGCCAGCCAGTCGTAGGCCCGCCGGGCCGGGCCGGGCAGACCGCACACCGACAGCGCCATGGCGCACTCGATGTGGTTCCAGGCGTCGGTGTGCCCGTCCGGCCAGCCGATCGCCCCGGACGGTTCCTGCACCGAGGCGATGTGCTCGGCGGTGGCCAGCACGTCGCTGGCCGCCAGGATCCCCGGGACCTCCGGGATGAGGGAACGAACCGCCGCGGGGCCGGTGCCGCCGGGCACCAGGGCGCCGCTGGCGAGCGGGGAGCCGTCCGTGAGGCGGGGCGACGCGCTCATGGCGCCCGCCCGCGGCTCAGGCTGCCGCATGGGCCCGTGCGGTGCTGGCCGGGGCGGCGGGGGCGGCCGGCACCGCCGGCTTGGCCGCATACAGGACCAGGCTCTTGCCGATGAGCGGGTTCAGCGCCTGCTCCGCCAGCCGGGTGGCGGCGGGCCGCTTCATGATGTCCCACACCAGCAGCCGGTGGTAGGCCCGGGCGGCCGGGTGGGCGTCGTCGTGCACGCCGACCGCGCACTTGAGCCACCAGTACGGGGAGTGCAGGCCGTGCGCGTGGTGGTGGCCGGCCACCCGCAGGCCCGCCCGGGTCAGCTTGGCCTGCATCTCCGCCCGGGTGTAGATGCGCACGTGCCCGCCCGGGGTGTTGTGGTAGTCGTCGGACAGCCGCCAGCAGATCCGCTCCGGCAGCCAGGCCGGCACGGTGATCGCGGCCAGGCCGCCCGGCCGCAGCACCCGGGCGATCTCGTCCATGGCCCGCTGGTCGGCCGGGATGTGCTCGAGCACCTCGGCGGCGATCACCCGGTCGAAGCTGGCGTCACCGAACGGCATCGCGGTGGCGTCGCCCCTGGTCACCGCGGCGCGGGCGGCCGGCGGTACCTCCCCGGCCTCCGCCATGGCCGCGGTCAGGCTGGCGACCTGCGTGAGCTCGCCGTGGGCGGCGTCGAACGCGACCACCTCGGCGCCGCGGCGGTACGCCTCGAACGCGTGCCGCCCGCCGCCGCAGCCCAGGTCGAGCAGGCGGTCACCGGGCCCGACGGGGAACCGGCGGAAGTCCACGGTCAGCAGGGCCCTGCTCCTTTCGTCGCGCCGGCCGGGACGCCGGCGGCGGGCAGCGGGCCGGCCGCGGCCAGCGCGCGGTGGTATTCGTCCACGGTGGCGCGGGCCACCGCGGGCCAGGCGAACCGCTCCTGCACCCGCTGCCAGGCCAGCGCGCTGAGCTCCGCCCGGCGCCGCGGCGAGTCCAGCAGGTCCCGCAGGGTGGCCGCGAGCTCCTCCGGGTCGCCCGGCTCGACGAGGACGGCGGCGTCCCCGGTCACCTCGGGCAGCGCCCCGGTCCGGCTGGCCACCAGCGGCGTGCCGGACGCCATGTGCTCCACCGCTGGCAGCGAGAAGCCCTCGTACAGGGACGGCACCACCGCGATCTCCGCGCTGGCGCACAGTTCGGCAAGTTCCCGGTCGCTGATGCCGGTGATGAACCGCACCCGGTCGCCCAGCGACAGCTCGTTCACCAGCCGCTCGGTGGGGCCGCCGCGGGAGGGCCTGCCGACGACGGTGAGCTGCGCGTCGCGCTCGGCGGTGAGCTTGGCCACCGCCCGCAGCAGCGTGGAGATCCCCTTGACCGGCGAGTCCGCGCTGGCCACGGCGACGATCCGGCCGGGCACCCGGGGCGCGGGGCGGGGGTGGAACAGCCGGGTGTCCACCCCCAGCGGGATCACCCGGATCGACGCGCGGTCCACCCGGAAGTCGCGGACGATGTCAGCCGCGGAGGACTCCGACGCGGTCATGATCGGGCCGCAGTGGCGGGCCACCCGGGCCTGCATCCGGACGAAGGAGTACCACCGCCACTTGCCGATCAGGGTGGACCAGCGCTTGCGGGACAGCACCGGCAGCTCGAGCGCCTCCGCCAGCTCGATGCGGCGGTCCACGCTGATCGGGTGGTGGATGCTGGTGACCAGCGGCAGCCCGGCCCGGGGCAGCCGGAGCAGGCCGTAGGCGAGCACCTGGTTGTCGTGCACGAGGTCGAAGCCGTCCCGGCGCGTCCTGAGCTCCCGCAGCACCCGGAGGCTGAACGTGAAGGGCTCAGGGAACGCGCCGGAGCGCATCATCAGCCACTCCACGCCGTCGATCCAGTCCCGGAACTCCGAGGGCCGCGGGTTGCGGAAGGGGTCAGGCTCCCGGTACAGGTCGAGGCTGGGGATCTCCCGCAGCACCGGCCCCGGCTCCAGCTCGGGGTAGGGCTGCCCGGAGAAGACCTCCACGTGATGGCCGAGCGCGGCCAGTTCCCTCGACAGGTGACGCAGGTAGACGCCCTGCCCGCCGCAATGCGGCTTGCTCCGGTAGGACACGAGGGCGATGCGGAGCGCGCGGTCGGCAGTAAGCACGCAGGTCGCACCTCTCGTCCGGGTTTGACATATTTGATGAAGCCCCGGGGCCGGACCTGCTGCCCCTTAGGCAGCGAACATTACCACTGAGTACGCTTCGTGCCCTGTGCTGCCGGAACCAGCCGGGCCCGGTCGTACGCTGAATGACGCGGTCCCCGGCGCAGGTGCGTCCGGGCAGATCACAGAAGCGGGGCAGCCCTGATGACGAGACGCGCGCTGATCACCGGGATCACCGGGCAGGACGGGTCCTATCTTGCGGAGCACCTGCTGGCGGAAGGCTACGAGGTGTGGGGCCTGGTCCGCGGGCAGGCCAATCCGCGGGTGCGGCAGGTCCGGGAGCTGCTCGGCGAGGTCCGGCTGGTCCGCGGGGATCTGCTGGACCAGGGCAGCCTGATCTCCGCGGTGGAGCGGGTCCAGCCGGACGAGGTCTACAACCTGGCCGCGATCTCCTACGTGCCGATGTCCTGGCAGCAGGCCGAGCTCACCGGCGAGGTGACCGGGCTGGGCGTGCTGCGGGTGCTGGAGGCGATCCGGGTCTGCAGCGGGATCAGCGCCTCGCGCACCCCGGGCCGCGGCCAGATCCGCTTCTACCAGGCCTCCTCGTCGGAGATGTTCGGCAAGGTGGTGGAGTCACCGCAGACCGAGCGGACCCCCTTCCACCCGCGCAGCCCCTACGGCGTGGCCAAGGCCTACGGCCACTTCCTCACCCAGAACTACCGCGAGTCCTACGGCATGTTCGCGGTGTCGGGGATCCTGTTCAACCACGAGTCGCCCCGGCGGGGCAGCGAGTTCGTCACCCGCAAGGTGTCGCTGGGGGTGGCCAGGATCCGGCTCGGCCTGGAGCGCCAGCTCCGGCTGGGCACCCTGTCGGTGCGCCGCGACTGGGGCTTCGCCGGCGACTATGCCCGCGCCATGCACCTGATGCTCACCCAGGACGAGCCCGAGGACTTCGTGATCGGCACCGGGGTGACCCACAGCGTCGAGGAACTGGTCGAGGCGGCGTTCGGGATCGCCGGGCTGGACTGGCGGGACCACGTGGTGTGCGACGCGGCCTTCGTCCGGCCCGCCGAAGTGGACCAGCTGTGCGCCGACCCGTCCAGGGCGGTCAAGAAGCTGGGCTGGGAGCCGAAGACCAACTTCGACGAGCTGATCACGATGATGGTGGAGTCCGACATCCGGCTGCTGTCCACGCCCGGGGCCTACCAGGACGGCTCGTTCGGCCACGACGGCTGGTGAGCTCCCCTAGACGACCGTGCCGATCAGGGCGCCGATGCCGTAGGTGACGCTGGCGGCCAGCACGCCCAGCAGCAGCTGCCGGGCACCGCCGTACCAGAACGCCCGCCCGGTGAGCCGGGACACCAGCCCGCCGCCGAAGAAGGCGGCCACCGCCGCCAGCGCCAGCGCCAGGCCCAGCGAGGGCCGCCCGGCCAGGTAGGGCAGCAGCGGGATGAGCGCCCCGGCCGCGAACATCAGCAGCGAGGCGGCCGCGGCCGTGACCGGGGACGGCAGCTCGTCGTGGTCCACCCCGAGCTCCTCCCGCACGTGCAGGGCCAGGGCGTGCTCGGGGTGGGCGGACAGCTGGGCGGCGACCTTGTCGGCGAGCTCGGCGTCCACGCCGCGCTGGCGGAAGGTGGCGGCCAGCTCCCGGCGCTCGATCTCGGGGTGATGCTCCAGCTCGTAGCGCTCTTTCCGCACCTCGGCGTGGACCAGCTCGTTCTGCGAGGTGACCGACACGTATTCGCCCGTGGCCATGGAGAACGCGCCCGCGGCCAGGCCGGCCAGGCCGGTCAGCACGATGACGCGCGCCGACCCGCCGCCCGCGCCGACGCCGGCGATCAGCGACACGTTCGTGACCAGACCGTCCATGGCGCCGAACACGGCCGGGCGCAGCCAGCCGCCGGACACGTCCCGGTGCTCGTGGGTGGGGGCGTCGCCGGGCGCGGTCAGATCGAGCGTCATGGTCTCTCTTTCTGGCCCCCGCTCACCCCGGCGAGCCCGGCGGGGCCCGGCAGCCAGGACCAGGATAGGGTAAACCGGGCCTGACTGCCGTAGGGGCTTGTGAATGCCACCACCAGGGTAAAGTCCTACGTCAAGTGCCGATATCCTCCCGATGGTTCAGACGGGGGAACACCGGAGGACACGTCGTGATCACCTTTGAAGGGGTGACCAAACGTTATCCGGGTGGGACGGTCGCGGTCGACAACCTCGATCTCGAGGTGCCCGCGGGCAACACCATGGTGCTGGTCGGGCCCAGCGGCTGCGGCAAGACCACCTCCCTGCGCATGATCAACCGGATGGTCGAGCCGACCAGCGGGCGCATCCTGCTCGACGGCAGGGACGTCACCGAGGGCAAGCCGGCCGCGCTGCGGCGGCGCATCGGCTACGTCATCCAGCAGTCCGGGCTGTTCCCGCACCGGACCATCGAGGACAACATCGCCACCGTCCCGCTGCTGACCGGCTGGTCACGGGCCCGGGCCCGGGCCCGGGCGCACGAGCTGATGGGGCTGGCCGGGCTGGAGCCGGAGCTGGCGCGCCGGTACCCGCACCAGCTGTCCGGCGGTCAGCAGCAGCGGGTCGGGGTGGCCCGTGCGCTGGCGGCCGACCCGCCGGTACTGCTCATGGACGAGCCGTTCAGCGCGGTGGACCCGATCGTCCGGGCCGCGCTGCAGGACGAGCTGATCCGGCTGCAGGACGAGCTGCACAAGACCGTGGTGCTGGTCACCCACGACATCGAGGAAGCGATCAAGGTCGGGGACCGGGTGGCGATCTTCCGGCCCGGCGGCCGGCTCGCCCAGGTGGACACCCCGGAGCGGCTGCTGGGCGCGCCAGCGGACAGCTACGTGGAGAACTTCCTCGGCTTCGACCGGGGTATCCGGCGGCTGTCCTTCCTCGCCGCGTCCGGCCTGAACCTCCACGACGACGCCCTGGTGACCGAGGACCTGCCCGCCGCCGAGGCGCTCACCGTGGCCAAGCAGGCCGCCGAGCAGTGGCTGCTGGTGGTGGACGCGCAGCGGGCGCCGCTCGGCTGGGTGTCCACCGAGGGCCTGGAGGCGCTGCCCGCCCAGGCCACCGTCGGCCAGGCGGAGCTTGCCCCGTACGGGCACACGTTCGGGGTGAGCACCGACTCGCTGCGGGCGGCCCTGGATGCGACCGTGCTGTCCCCGGCCGGCCGGGCGGTGGGGGTGGATCCGGAGGGCCGCGCGGTCGGCGTCACCTCCTACGACCGGCTGCGGATCGCGATCCACGCCGCCGACGAGGCCGCCGGGCGGCCGGGGGCGGCCGGGTAGCCGTGGACTGGTCCTGGATCCCGCAGCACACCGGCATGATCGGGCGCCTCATGCTGGAGAACATCTACCTGGGGGTGGTCCCGGCGCTGCTCGGGCTCGTGATCGCGGTGCCGCTGGGCATCGCCTGCGTGCGCTGGGGGCTGCTGTACCCGCCGGTGCTGTCGGCCACCAGCGTGCTGTACGCGCTGCCGTCGCTGGCGCTGTTCGTGGTGCTGATCCCCTACACCGGCCTGACCGACACCACGGTGATCATCCCGCTCACGCTGTTCTCGCTGTGCGTGCTGGTCCCCAACGTGGTGGACGGGCTGCGCACGGTCCCGGACCCGGTCCGGCAGTCCGCCACCGCGATGGGGTTCGGCGCGCTGCGCCGCCTGGTCCAGATCGAGCTGCCGCTCGCGGTGCCCATCGTGATCGCCGGCCTGCGGATCGCGGCGGTCTCCAGCATCAGCCTCGCCAGCGTCGGCCAGCTCATCGGCGTGAGCAGCCTGGGCTACCTGTTCATCGACGGGTACCAGCGCGACTTCCCCACCGAGATCGTCGCCGGGCTGGTGCTGATCATCGCGCTCGCCGTGGCCTGCGACCTGCTGCTGGTGCTGGCCCGCCGGGTGCTCACGCCCTGGTCGCGCAGCCAGCCGGAGCGCCGGAGCCGGGCATGGGCCGCGGAGCCCGCGGAGGCGCTGACGTGACCTTCCTGAGCTTCGCCTGGCAGTGGCTCAACGCGCCGGCGCAGTGGCACGGAGCGGGCGGCATCCCCGCCCGGATCGTGCAGCAGCTCGGCTACAGCGGCGCCGCCCTGCTGGTCGCCGCCCTCATCGCGATCCCGCTCGGGGTGCTGATCGGGCACACCGGCCGGGGCGCGTTCCTGGTGGTCAACCTGGCCAACGCGTGGCGGTCGATCCCCACCCTGGGCCTGCTGGTGCTGGCCGTCATCACCCTCGGCTTCTCCCCGCTGGCCTGGCTGATCCCGCTGGTGGTGCTGGCCATCCCGCCGATCCTGGTCAACACCTACGAAGGGGTGGCCGGGGTCGATCCCGGGCTCAAGGACGCGGCCCGCGGCATGGGCATGACCGGCCGGCAGCTCGTGCGCAAGGTGGAGGTGCCGGTGTCGCTGCCGCTGATCGTGCTCGGCCTGCGGACCGGTGCGATCTTCGTGGTGGCGACCGCCACCATCGTCGCCTACATCGGCGGGGGCGGGCTCGGCCGCTACATCATCGACGGCCTCGCCACGAACAACTACGCCGAGGTCGCCGGGGGTGCCGCGGTCGTGGTGGTGCTCGCCCTGGTGGTGCAGGCCCTGTTCGTCGGCCTGCGCTGGCTCGTGGTCCCGGCAGGCCTGCGCGGCCGGGCCAGGACGTCATAGCAGGTCTCAGCAGTCCCGATCCGCCGACACCAAGTGAGGAGCTATTCATGTTTCCGAGCCCACGGGCCCTGCGCGGCCCCGGCGTGATGAGAACCGTGCTCGGCGGCCTGGCCGCCGCCGCCAGCCTCGTGCTCGCCGCCTGCGGCGGCAGCGGGGCCAGCTCCAACCCGCTGGCCGGCGGCGGGTCCAAGGGCAGCGTCGTCGTCGGGTCGGCCAACTTCCCCGAGGACGAGCTGCTCGCGGAGATCTACATCCAGGCGCTGCAGGCCAAGGGCATCAAGGTCACGCCCAAGCTCAACATCGGCGCCCGCGAGGTGTACTACCCGCAGGTCAAGAGCGGCGCGATCACCATCATCCCCGAGTACAACGGCGCGCTGCTGACCACGTCCGTTGACCCGAAGAGCACGGCGGCCACCACCGCCCAGGTCGACTCGGCGCTCAGCGCCAAGCTGCCGTCGACGCTGGAGATCCTCAACCCGTCCGCGGCGCAGGACAAGGACTCGGTGACGGTGACCCAGGCGATCGCGTCCAAGTACCACCTCACGTCGATCGCCGGCCTCAAGGCGGTGGCGGCGAAGATGGTGATCGGCGGGCCGCCGGAGTTCAAGACCCGCACGGACGGCCTGGTCGGGCTCAAGAGCACCTACGGGCTGACGTTCAAGGGCTTCGCGCCGCTGGACGAGTCCGGGCCGGTCACCCTCAAGGCGCTCACCAGCGGCAAGGTGCAGGCCGCGGACGTGTTCACGACCACCCCGCAGATCATCACCGACCACCTGGTCGCGCTGGCGGACCCGAAGTTCAACTTCGCGGCCCAGAACGTGGTCCCGCTGGTCTACAAGAAGGGCGTCAACTCCACCATCACCAGCACGCTCAACGCGATCTCCGCCAAGCTGACCACGGCCAGCCTGCTGGCCATGGACAAGCAGATCATCATGGACCACGCCGACTACTCCGCCGTCGCCCAGCAGTGGCTCAAGCAGGAGGGCCTGGGCTGATCCGCCGGTAAGGCCGTGACCGGTGCGGGCCGCTCCCCGGCAGGGGGCGGCCCGCACCCGTGCCGGGGGGTCAGCGCGGCGGCTGGCCCGCCGCTTCGCGCAGCGCCGCCAGCTGGGGCTGGGTGCCGATCGCGATGAGCACGGCCCCGGCTTCCACGGCGGTGTCCGGCGGCGGGTTGGTCTGGAACGGCCTGCCCGGGTGGCGCAGCGCGAGCACCAGCGCGCCGCCGTCGCCCTGGCCGGTTTCCCGCAGGGCCCGGCCGGTCAGCCGGGAACCCTCGGCGACCTGCACTTCCTCCAGCCGGAACTCCAGGTCCACGTCGTGCATCACGACCTCGAGGAATTCCACCACGTTCGGCTGCAGCGCGGCCGCGCCCATCCGCTGGCCGCCGATCCGCTGCGGGTTCACCACCCGGGTCGCCCCGGCTCGCAGCAGCTTGGACTCCGACGACTCGTTCCGCGCCCGGGCCACGATGACCAGGCCGGGCCGCAGCGCCCGGGCGGACAGGGTCACGAACACGTTGTCGGCGTCGGTGTCGATGGCGGCGATGAGCGCGCGGGCCCGCATGATGCCGGCCGCCCGCAGGATCTCGTCGTTGGTGACGTCGCCGGCGAGCCAGCGCATGGTGGGCGGGACGGTCGCCAGCCGGTCCCGGTTCTTGTCGACCACGACCACCTGGGTGCCCATGGCCGCGAAGTAGGTGCCCACCGAGCGGCCCACCCGGCCCCAGCCGCAGACGATGGCGTGCCCGGACATCCGGCCGATCTCCCGGTCCATGCGCCGCCTTTCCAGGTACAGGCGGAGGTGCCCCTCCACCAGCCCTTCCAGGACCACCCCGAACGTGTAGAGCGCCGTCCCGACCCCGGCGACGATCAGGATGATGGTGAAGACGATCCCCGCGGTGTGCAGCGGGCGGACCTCGCGGAACCCGACCGTCGTGATCGTGGTCACCGTCTGGTAGAGCGCGTCCAGCCAGCCGAAGCCGAGGATGACATACCCGACGGAGCCCGCGACCACGATGGCCAGCAGGGCCAGCAGAGCCAGCCAGATCCGCCGGACGGTGCCCACGGTGTCAATTCTCGCGCCCGGGTGCCTGGCGGGGGGTGGGCGGGCTGGCCCGCGGATCCCTCCGCTCCGCTCGCTGCGCTCGCTCTTTATACGCTCCGGGATCCCCGGGCCAGCCCGCTGCTGACCGGGAGCCTGCAGGCGCGAGAAGATGGCCGCAGGGCGAATCCGCCCTTTTCGCCAGCTGGGGAGGCCGCCGATGACAGCCGACAGCTCAGCCCGCCCGCCCGCCGGGCCCCGCCCGGTGCGGGCGCCGCGGGGCACCGCTCTCAGCTGCCGGGGGTGGCAGCAGGAGGCGGCGCTGCGGATGCTCATGAACAATCTCGACCCGGAGGTGGCTGAGCATCCTGACCAGCTCATCGTCTACGGGGGGTCCGGCCGGGCGGCGCGGAGCTGGCAGGCGTTCGACGCGATCGCGGCCACCCTGCGGGGCCTGGCTGACGACGAGACCATGCTGGTCCAGTCCGGCAAGCCGGTGGGGGTGCTGCGGACGCACGAGTGGGCGCCGCGGGTGCTCATCGCCAACTCGCTGCTGGTGCCCCAGTGGGCCACCTGGGACGAGTTCCGGCGGCTGGAGTCGCTCGGGCTGACCATGTTCGGGCAGATGACCGCCGGGTCGTGGATCTACATCGGCACCCAGGGGATCCTCCAGGGCACCTATGAGACCTTCGCCGCGGTGGCGGCCAAGCGGTTCGGCGGCAGCCTGGCCGGGACCATCACGCTGACCGCCGGGCTGGGCGGCATGGGGGGCGCGCAGCCGCTGGCCGTCACCATGAACGGCGGGGTCGCCATCGTGGTGGAGTGCGACCCGTCGCGGATCGCCCGCCGGATCGAGCACGGCTACCTGGATGTGGCCGCCGACGACGTCGACGACGCGCTGCGCCGCGCGGAGGCCGCCCGCGACGCCGGGCAGCCGCTGTCGATCGGCCTGCTCGGCAACGCCGCCGACGTGCTGCCCGCGATGCTGGCGCGCGGCGCCGCCATCGACGTGGTCACCGACCAGACCTCGGCGCACGACCCGCTCACCTACCTGCCGCGGGGGGTGGACTTCGGGGACATGGCCGCGCTGCGGGCCGAGGACCCGGCCGGGTTCACCGCCCGGGCCCGGGAGTCCATGGCCGCCCACGTGGCCGCCATGGTGGGGTTCATGGACCGGGGCGCGGAGGTCTTCGACTACGGGAACTCGATCCGGGGTGAGGCCGAGCTGGCGGGCTATGGGCGTGCCTTCGCTTTCCCCGGGTTCGTGCCCGCCTACATCCGGCCGCTGTTCTGCGAGGGCAAGGGCCCGTTCCGGTGGGCGGCGCTGTCAGGCGACCCGGCCGACATCGCCGCCACCGACGACGCCATCCTGGACCTGTTCCCGGGCAACGAGTCGCTGGGCCGGTGGATCCGGCTGGCCCGCGAGAAGGTCCACTTCCAGGGCCTGCCCGCCCGCATCTGCTGGCTCGGCTACGGCGAGCGGCACCTGGCCGGGCTGCGGTTCAACGAGCTGGTGGCCCGGGGCGAGGTGCGGGCCCCGATCGTGCTCGGCCGCGACCACCTGGACTGCGGCTCGGTCGCCTCGCCGTACCGGGAGACCGAGGGCATGGCCGACGGGTCGGACGCGATCGCCGACTGGCCGATCCTGAACGCGCTGGTGAACACCGCGTCCGGGGCGTCCTGGGTGAGCGTGCACCACGGCGGCGGGGTCGGCATCGGCCGCTCCATCCACGCGGGCCAGGTATGCGTCGCGGACGGCACCCCGCTGGCCGCGCAGAAGCTGGAGCGGGTCCTGACCAACGACCCGGGCACCGGGGTGATCAGGCACGCCGATGCCGGGTATGACGAGGCGGTGACGGTGGCCAGGGACCGGGGGGTGCGGGTGCCGATGCGCGAAACGGCTGGCTGAGCCGGTGCGCCCGGACACCGCCGTGAGCTTCGCGCAGCTGTGGGACTCCCTGCTGCCCGCCGGGCGTGACCCGGCCACCGGGGGATACCAGCGGTTCTCCTGGACCCCCGCGGACGCCGAGTGCCGCGCCTGGTTCACCCGCGCCGCGGCCGAGCGGCAGCTGCGCGTGGACGCCGACCGCAACGGCAACCTGTGGGCCTGGTGGGACCCGGCCCAGCCCGCGCCCGGCGCCGCGGGGGCGTCCGGGGACGGCAGCGGCGCCGGGGCGGCCAGGGGCGGCGCGGTGGTGGCCGGCAGTCACCTGGACTCGGTCCCGGGCGGCGGCGCGTTCGACGGGCCGCTGGGCATCGTGTCCGCGTTTGCCGCGATCGACCTGCTGCGCGAGCGCGGGCTGGGCCCGGTGCGGCCGCTCGGGGTGGCGGCGTTCACCGAGGAGGAGGGCGCCCGGTTCGGGGTGGCGTGCCTGGGCAGCCGGCTGGCGGCCGGGGCGGTCGAACCGGAGCAGGCCCGGGCGCTGCGGGACGCCAGCGGGATCACCCTCGCCGAGGCGATGGCGGCCGCGGGCTACGACCCCGGCCTGCTCGGCCCGGACGACGACCGGCTGGCCAGCCTCGACGCTTACGTGGAGCTGCACATCGAGCAGGGCAGCGCGCTGGCCGGGCTGGGGGCGGCGGTCGGCCTGGCGACCGGCATCTGGCCGCACGGCCGGTGGCGGCTGGAGTTCGCGGGCCGCCCCGACCACGCCGGCACCGCCGTGCTGACCGGGCGCCGGGACCCGATGCTGCCTTTCGCGGCGACGGTGCTGGCTGCCCGGCACGCCGCGGCCGCGCACGGGGCGCTGGCCACCATCGGCAAGGTGGTGGCCGAGCCGGGCGGGGTGAACGCGATCAGCGCCACCGTCACCGCCTGGCTGGACGCCCGGGCGCCGGACGAGGCTGCCCTGCAGGGCACGGTCAGCGCGATCCTGACCGCCGCCGCCGAGGCGGGGCACGCGCACCACGTCAGCGTCGGCAGCCGGCAGGAGTCGGCCACCCCCACGGTGGACTTCGACCCCGGCCTGCGGGACCGGCTGGCGGTCGCGCTGGCCGACCGGGGCATCACCGCGCCCCTGCTGGCCACCGGCGCCGGTCACGACGCGGGGGTGCTGGCGGCCCGGCTGCCCACCGCCATGCTCTTCGTCCGCAACCCGACCGGGGTCTC
>JBLMWU010000038.1:0-12309 GCA_050257395.1 Gemmatimonadota bacterium
CCCTGGGTGGTGCCGGCGCACTGCCCGGACTGCGGCGCGCCCGTCGACCAGGCGACGGCATCGCGGGATCCCGACCCGAAGTGCGAGTTCTGCCGTCTGCCGCTGCCCGTGAGCCCGCTGCGCTGACCTGGGCTAGGCGGGCCGGGCGAGGTCTTTCGCCGCCAAGTAGAACACGTTACAGTTTTCGGTGTGATCGACTCTGCTGCCGCCGGCTCTGTCACCTGGGAAGCCCCTGACGCCGGCCATCCGGCGCGCCGGGCGGCGCAGCGCTCCATGGGCGCGGTCGCGGCCGGGTGCAAGGAGGACTGGCTGGCGCTGTTCGCGCCGGACGCGCTCGTGGAGGACCCGGTCGGGCCGTCGATGATCGACCCGGAGGGCACGGGCCACCGCGGGCAGGACGGGATCACGAAGTTCTGGGACGAGCACGTCAGCTCGGTCAGCCGGTACGACTTCCTGGTCACCGACTCCTTCGCCAACGGGCCGTGCTGCGCCAACGTGCTCAACCTGGTCATGACGTTCGGCGGCGGCTCGACCATGACCGTCGACTGCCTGATCGTCTACACCGTGAACGAGGACGGGCTCATCACCTCGATCCGCGCCCACTGGGAACCCGAGCGTGCGCTGGCCACCCTGACCACGCCCTGACGGATCTTCCGGCTGGCCGGGGGCGTTAGGTTCAGGCTGTGCGGATCCTGGTTCTCGGCGGCACGTCATTCGTGGGCCGCGCCATCGTGGAAGACGCCCTGCGCGCCGGTGCTGAGGTGACCCTGTTCAGCCGGGGCAGGACCGGGCCTGAGCTGTTCCCCGGCCTGACCCGGCTGACCGGTGACCGGGACACCGGCGACTACGCGTCGCTGCGCACGGGCGGCTGGGACGCGGTGGTGGACGTCAGCGGCTACGTCCCCCGCCACGTCGGCCAGGCCATGGACGCGCTGGCGGACCGGGCCGGGCGGTACCTGTTCATCTCGACCAACGCGGTCTACCAGCGCACGGGGGTGGGGCCGGGCGCGACCGAGGACACGCCGCGCCGGCCCCCGGTCCGGGACACCGAGGAACTCGGCGAGGAGACCTACGGCCCGCTCAAGGTCGCCTGCGAGGACGACGTGCTGGCCCGGTACGGCCAGCGGGCGACGATCGTGCGGCCGGGAAAGGTGGCCGGCCCGCACGACCCGTCGGACGCGTTCACCTACTGGGTGCGGCGGGCCGCCCGCGGCGGCCGGGTGGCGCTGCCTGGCGACCCGCGGCAGCCGGTCCAGGTGATCGACTCGCGTGACCTGGCCCGGCTGGTCGTGCAGCTGCTCGCGGACGGCCGGCCCGGCGCGTTCCACGCCGTCGGCCCGGCCGAGCCGGTCACGCTCGGCGGGCTGATTGAGACCTGCGCCCGGGCCGCCGGGACCAGCGCCGAGGTCGTGCCGGTGCCGCCGGAAACGGCGCCGCCGTCCTTCCCGCTGATCCGCGCGAACTGGCCCACGCAGCAGCGCGACCCGGCGCGGGCCCGGGCGGCTGGCCTGCCAGCCACGCCGCTGGCGGTGACCGCAGCCGACGTGCTGGCCTGGGACCGCGAGCGCGGCGAGCCGCCGCTGGCCTGCGGCTTCACCCCGGAGCAGGAGCAGGCGCTGCTGCGCCGGCCCGGCCCGCCCGGGCCGGCCACCAGCCCGCCGGAGCCGTAAACCCGGGCCGGGGGCCGGCCCGGGCGCCGCGCGGCTGGTTCTGTCGCAGGTGCGTGGCACGATGAGCCCGTGTCAGCATCAGCCCGTCCGGCGCGCAGCTACCAGGCGGCGGCCGGCATCCTGGCCGAGCGGGACCCGGTCTTCCGCCGTCTTGCCGCCGAGGCGGGCCCTGCCCGGGTCCGCCCGCCCGCGGAGACCCACTTCGCCGCGCTGGTCCGCGCGATCGTCTACCAGCAGCTGGCCGGCGCGGCGGCCGCCGCCATCCACGGCCGGCTGGTCGCCGCGATGGGCGGGGAGGCCGCCCCCGAGCAGCTGCTGGCGCTGCCGGACGGAGCACTCCGCGCCGCCGGGCTGTCCGCCAGCAAGGCGGCGTCCCTGCGGGACCTGGCCGCCAAGGTGCTGGACGGGACCGTGGTGCTCGACCGGCGGCTGCGGGCCGAGAGCGACGCCGAGGTGGTGGCGCGGCTGACGACGGTGCGGGGGATCGGCAAGTGGACGGCCGAGATGTTCCTGATGTTCCAGCTGCGGCGGCTGGACGTGTGGCCGACCGGCGATCTCGGGGTCAGGAAGGGCTTCGGGCTGGCGTGGGGGATAGCGACCCCGACAGCCAAGCAGCTCGAGCCGCTCGGGGACCCCTTCCGCCCCTACCGTTCGGTGGTCGCCTGGTACTGCTGGCGCGCCGCCGAGCTGTACGCGGGCGCCGCGGACAGCGCCCTCACCCGGTAAGCCCGCCGGCGGGGCGTACCCGCTGTGCTTCCCCGCAGAGATTCATCACGGTTGCTCCCGCTAATGAGGAGCTATGTCACCATATTAAAAACTCTCGCGGGCCCGCCCGAATTTTTATCTTCGTCCTTTTGCTGGGCGTGCCCCGAGTCTGCCGGCAAGCGGGGGAGGCGGGTTCTCAAACACGGGATAACCCGGCGTATGCTGCTGCAGTAACTGGTGAGACAGCACTCATACATCGATATGAAAACTGTGCTAATCCGAATTCCGGTTCGCCTGCCTGCCCCGCGAAAGTGGCGCGCGGCTGGCGCTGTCGCCCTCGGGTTCGCCCTGCTCGTGGCCGGCGGGTGCGCCCGGCAGGCCGGGCTGGGCGAGGACTTCTTCTCCACGGCCCACCACCGTGCCTACCTGGCCCCGTTTCATCCGGCGGACTTCCACCATCCCACGGTGATCACCAACCCCTACTTTCCGCTGGCACAGGGAGCCAGGTGGCACTGGAAGGGAGAATTCCGGGGGCTGCCGTATGTGCAGGAGGACGTGGTACTGAAAGCCACCCGGCGGATCGACGGCGTGGTAACCCAGGCCGTGAGCGACACCGACGTCGTGCGGGGGAAGACAATCTCCGGATCCATCGATTACTACGCCCAGGATGACCAGGGCAACGTCTGGTACCTGGGCGAGGCGACGGCCCATTACGTCAACGGGAAACTGACCGATCACGCCGACTCGTGGATCGGCGGGCAACAGGGCGCCCTGCCGGGCATTTTCATGCCGGCCCACCCCGCGCTGGGGGAGCCGCGGTTCCAGCAGGAGTTCGCCCCCGACGTGGCGGCCGACGTGGAGCACATCGTCAGCACCTCGAAGACGGTATGCGTGCCGCAGCGCTGCTACCACAACGTGGTGCAGGCGAACGAGACCACCGTGCTCAGCCCCGGCGTGGTGTCCGCGAAGTTCTACGCCCGGGGCGTGGGGCTGATCAGCGAAGACACACTCGCGGGCGACACGTACTCGTACGGGCTCATCGGGGTCACGGCCGGGAAGAACGGGAAGCTGTGACAGACCAGGGGGGAAGCTGTGACGGAGAAGCCCGGAACCCCGGCCCGGGGCGGCTTCGGCGAGCGTCTTGCGCCAGCCCAGTTCGCAGGGTCCAGGGCCGCCGCTGTACTGGAGTCTGATGGGCAGCGCCCCGGCGGTGCGCCGGTAGTCCGGCTGGAGGCCGTCTCGTGCCGGCGCGGACGGCGGGTGGCGCTGCAGAACGTCAGCGTGACAGTGCAGCCGGCTCAGGTGACCGGGGTGATGGGCCCCAACGGCGCGGGCAAGAGCACGCTGCTCGGAGTGGTGGCCGGGCTGTACCGCCCGTTCGGGGGGAGCGCCTGGGTGCTCGGGGAACGGCTGCCTGCCCGGGGTGCCGGGCTGCGGCGCCGCATCGGCGTGGTCCTGCGGGAGACCGCGCTGTATGGGGAGCTGACGGTTACCGAGAATCTGCGGCTCACCGCTGCGCTGTACTCGCTGGCCCGGCCAGCCGGGCGGATCGCCGAAGTGCTGGCGCTGCTCGAACTGGCCGACCGGGCGGGCGACCGGGTGTCCAGCCTCTCTGGCGGCCTCCGCCGCCGGGTGACCCTGGCCCGGGCGCTGCTGCATGAGCCGGAGCTGCTGATCATCGACGAGCCGACGCTGGGAATCGACGCCGAGGCGCGGCACGCGATCTGGGAGCACGTCCGCCTGCTGCGGGCCCGTGGCACCACCGTCATCGTGGCGTCGAACTATCTCGACGAGGTACAGGCGCTGTGCGACACCACCGCGGTGCTGAACGAGGGTCGGCTGGCCGCCTACGGCACCCCCCAGTCCCTGGTGGCCCGGGCGGGCCGGTGCCTGGACCTGGACTGCACGGCCGGCATCGCGGGCCAGATCACCGGCCTGGTCATGACCCTGCCGGGGGTGAGCCGCACGGAACCGTGTGCCAGCGGGCTCACCGTGTTCCTGAGCGGGGACACCGACCCCGACGGCATCGTGCGGGAGGTGCTGCAGCAGGCGCACATCAGCGGGTTCCGGGTGCGCGCCGCGGACCTGGCTGAGGTGTTCCGGGCGCTCAGCCCGGCGGGGCCGGAGGCGGCGGCGGAATGACGCCGGTGCTGAGCGCCCTGGGCGGCGGGTTCCGCGCCGAGATCCAGCAACTGCGGCGGTCCCGGCTGCTCGTCGCGCTCACCGTGGTCGAGGCGGTGACGTTCCTGGTGCTGGTGAGCATCTTCGGCCTGACCGGCAGCCATGTCCCGACCGCGGTCGTCAATCGCGACGGCGGGCGGCTGGCACATCAGTGGGCCCAGGTCATGTCGTCCACCTACCACACCTACGGGGTGCGCTACATGGATGCCCCCTCCGCCCAGCAGGCACTGGGCCGGGGTGACGTGGCGGACATCCTCTACATCCCCGCTGGCTTCTCCCAGCACATGGCCCAGCACCGCATGATCCGGATTCACTTCCGGGTGGACAACGTGAACGCCGATCTGACCAACGAAGTCGAACTGGGGATTCCCCCGGTGGCCAGAGCCTTCGCCGTGGCGAACCACTTTCCCGGGGTGCGGGTCGTCAGCGCCGAGCGGGACCTGGTGCGCCGTGAGGTCGGTTTCATTCCGTATCTGGTGGTCAGCGCGCTGGCGCTGGCCGCGTTCGTGGTGGCGGGGACGCTGGCTGCCAGCGCGGTGGCCCGGGAGTTCGAAACCCGCACGCTCGCGTACCTCAAGCTGTCCCCAGCCCATTTGCTGGTCCCCCTCGGCGGGCGCCTGCTCGCCACCGCGGCGGTGTCTTTCGCCGCGGTGGCCGTTGCCGTCCTGCTGGTGGGAGCCGGCTATGGGGTGGCACCGGAGCATCCGGCGGAACTGGCCGCCGGCCTGCTGCTATGCGTGATCATTTTCTCCTGCATCGGGGCAGGCATCGGCACCCTGGTCCGGCGTACCCTGCCGCTGTCAGCCCTGATCTTCGGGCTGGCCCTGGCCCTGTACCTCGACAGCGGGTCCCTGGAGCCGGCCCGCTTCTACGGCAACGGCCTCTGGCTCATCGCGCACACCTCGCCGGTGTACTACGCGGTCGGGATCCTCCAGGACGCGGTCCATGGTCTCCAGGTCACCCCGGAGACCATCCCGGTCAACTTCGCCGCGCTGATCGGCTGGGCGCTGCTGGCCCTCGGCGCGGCGTGGCTCGGGCTGCGCCGGGCGGTGGTCGCGTGATCAGGGGGCCAGCCCGGGCGCTGCGGCAGACGTGGATACTGGCGGTCCACGACGTGGGGCTGTGGCGGCGCGCGCCATGGGCGATCGCCGCGGCCCTCATCCCGCCGGTGGCGCTGGCCCTGCTGCTGTACGTGCTGACCTTCAATCTCGGCCACCAGCCCATCGCCCTGGTGCAGCAAGGCCACGGCCGCTACTCCAACCACATCGCGGGCATATTCCATGCCCAGGGCGGCGACCTGTACTCGCTCACCACCGCCAGCCGGGCCAGCGCGATGGGCATGCTGCGCAGCCAGCAGGTGGCGGCCGTGGTCGTGATACCCAGGAACTTCGACAGCGAGATCGCACGCTGCCCGGCGCTCAAACCGAGCCAGATCATTCACGACTACACATACGCCAAGTCTGGCTGCCCGGCCGGCCGGCTGCAGGTGACCCTCGACAACGCCAACCACAACCTGGCTGCCGGCATCCGGCGCGCGCTCTCCGAGACGGTGACCTTTTTCGATGCGCCCGACGTCATCACGCCGGTCTCGGAGACCCAGCTCGACATGAGCGACCTCAACCCTTACCGGGTGAACGTGATGACCGCCCTGATGCGCGCCAGCACGGTCGACTACGTCCACTACGCGGTGATCCCCTGCCTGGTGCTGCTCATCCTGAGCGTCGGGGTGACGGGGACCGCCCTGCTGTGCGCCCGGGACATCGAACGGGGCACCGCCCGGCACCTCGCGCTGGCGCCGGTCTCGCCCCTGGTACTCGTCGCGGGCCGTCTTCTGGGCGGAGTGCTGGTCTCGCTCGTGGTCGTCGTGCCGGTCCTGGCCATCGCCACCTTGACCGGGCTGATCGCACCGCCAGCGGGGCACTGGCCCGCGCTCGCGCTCGTCTTTCTCGCCACCGCGGTCTGCGCGGCCGGGCTGGGCGCGGTGCTCGGCGCCATCCTGCGCGGCACCCGCACCGTCTCCATGGCGGCGGCGGTCATCTGCACGTACCTGTTCTTCCTCGGTGGCGGCTTCACCACGATCCAGTTCCTGCCGGGCTGGCTCCGCCGCACCACAGCGTTCGTGCCCACCAGCTATGCCATCGGCGGGCTCCGCCAGGGCCTGTTCTATCCCGGCCTGTCCGGCTTCGGGGTGGACATGTGGGTGCTGCTGGGCACCGCGGCCGCCGCCGTTGCCGCCGGCGGGATCGTGGTGCGCAGGGCCTGGAGCCGCTGACCCCCCAGCGGCTTTCCGCCGGGCGGCGGCCGCCGCCTGCGTCCGGCCCCGGGGTGCTGCCGGGGCCGGATGAGCGGGGCGCTGGGCGGGCTTACCGGGCCGTGGTGACCTGCACCGCGGTCACGCCGGCCAGCGCGCCGGTCTTCGCCGACTGGTAGGTGACGATCAGCCACGTCGTGCCGCTGGCGGCCGGCTGCCGGAAGCTGACCTGGCCGCTGAACGGCGCCATGCCGGTGGACCCGCCGATGATGGAGTTGTTGCGGCCGAGCTCGGTGACCGTGCCCGCGGTGAACTGCTGGATGCTGGCCAGCAGCTGGCCTTCGAAGGTCCCCGACCGCCCGGCGACCGTGACCGGCGAGGTGATCGCCTGCTGCCGGGTGGGCTGCGCCACCTCGATGAGCGGCGTCCGCGCGGCCAGCGGCAGCCAGGTGCCGTCGGCCTGCCGCTGCACCGTCACCGTGGTGACCGGGCCGGAGCCGATGTCCGACCGGAACTGCGCGTCCACCACGCCCGTGCCGGCCCATTGCACGGTGCCGGTGATCAAGCCCCGCATGCCGGCGCCGAGCAGGAACGAGCGCGCGGCGTCAACCGCGCGCGCGGTGCCCGGCGGGGTGAGGTTGGGCGGCGTCCGCTGCAGCCAGTAGTAGAAGTCGCCCACGTTGCCGTTGAACGAGTACACCGTCTCCGTCACGTTCGGGAACTGCATGAACGTGTGGTCCAGCTGCCCCAGCAGCATCCCGCTGCCCGCGCTGGAGCTGGCCCCGGAGATGATCAGCCGGAAGTCCCGGAAGTCGGCGTAGCCGACGCCATCCGCTATCCGGACGCTCTTGAGCATCCCGGCGGTCTTGCCGGAGAACCAGGAGCTGTACCCGGCGCTCCGCTCGGCGGCCGTCGGGCCCGCCAGCAGCTGGCTCAGGGCCGCGGTGGCCACGGCGCTGGTGCGCGGCACGGTCCGGGTCACCGCGACCGGCGGGCTGTCGATGTTCTTGTGGAAGAACACCTTGACGGACGTGGTCAGCCCCGGCGCTGGCGGGGTGAGCTGCAGCCATTCGTAGAAGGCGGCCACGTCGCCGTTGAACGAGTACACCGTCTTCGTCACGCTGGGGAACTGCATGAACGTGTGATCCAGCTGCGCCAGCAGCGCGGCGCTGCCCGCGCTCGAGCTGGCATTGGGAATGACGGCCCGGAAGTCCCGGAAGTCGGCGTAGCCGACGCCGTTCGCTATCCGGACGCTGTTGAGCATCCCGGCGGTCTTGCCGGAGAACCAGGACCAGTATCCCGCGCTGCGCTCGGCGGCCGTCGGGCCCGCCAGCAGCTGGCTGAGGGCCGCGGTGGCCACGGCGCTGGTGCGCGGCACGGCGCGGGTCACCGCCGCGAGCCGGCCGTCGCCCGTGCCCTGATGGAAATAGACCTTCACGGTCGTGGTCGCCTGTGCCGGGGGCGTCGTCGCCGGGCCGCCGGGAGCAACAGCCGTCCCGCAGCCCACGGCGGACAGCATGATCACCATGGTGGCTGCCGCCAATATCCCCCGACGGCGCATGACAATATTCATGATCCGCCTCACAACGGGGAAATGATCAACCGGCACCCTGTGCCGATGCGAAGCCGATCGACACTTCCCCTCATTAACAGTGCCATCGGCGCACCCGGCCCAGGTATGGCAGAAAGGCCGCTGGCGAAGGGGCGAAAGGCCATGCGATCGTCGGAGGCGGCCTGCGGGCCGGTGATTTTCCCGCGGCGGCGGAACGCCGGGCGTGGGTTCTTCGTGCTTGGTGGGCGAAAGGAGGATGGCCCATGGCACAAGACCACACGGCCGGGGAGCTGGAACGGTTCCTCGCCGAGCGGGGCGACCGGCTGATGCGGACGGCGGTCCTGCTCACCGGCAGCCGGGAGGCCGGCCAGGACCTGCTGCAGGCCGCCATCGAACGGCTGCTGCGCCACTGGCGCACGCTCGAGGGCGACCCCGAGGCCTACCTGCGCCGCACCCTGTGCAACCTGGCCGCCGACGGCGCCCGGCGCCGCGGCCGGCTGCAGCGCAAGCTGCTGCTGCTGCGGGCCGGGACCCCGCCGTCAGCGGACGCCACCGCCGAGGTGGACCTGCGGGACGCGCTGGTACGGCTGCTGCTCCAGCTGCCGCCCCGGCAGCGGGCGGTCCTGGTGCTCCGGTACTGGGAGCAGCTGACGGAGGCCGAAACAGCGGCGGTGCCCGGCTGGCCGGAAGGCACCGTGAAATCCGCCGCCGCCCGCGGGCTGCGGCGGCTGCGGGGGCTCGCCGCCAGCTGGCACGAGGCGGACGGCAACGGCACCCGGGACGACCCGGCAGATCAGCACAGGGCACAGCAGCACACGGCACAGCTACTGGGGGAGAGGCAGGCATGAACACCAACGTCGAGGAACTGCTGCGCGAGGGCATGGAGCGGTTCACCGCGGGCGTCACGGCACCCGCCGGGCTGGTGCAGGCGGCCCGGCAGCACCGCCGCCGGCGGCGGCTGGTCATCCGCACCACCGTCGCCTGCACGGCCGCCGCGGCCACCGCGGTGGCAGCCGTCGTGGTGACCAGCGCGGCCGCGCGCCCGGCCAGCGGCACCGTCAGCGCCCGGACGGTTGCCTACGTGGTCGGGCGGGTCAGGCACGCGCTCGCCACCGAGAACATGGTCTACCGCGGCCAGACCATGAGCAGCGACGGGACGCCCAGCACCACCTGGGTGTACGGCCCGCAGAACCAGTGGATCGAGTACAAGCCGGACGGGACGCCGTACTCGGCCGAGGGCACGGCCATCGTCAACGGCAGGCACTACAGCGTCTACGTCCTCTACCCCGACCGCAAGTGGACGGGCAGCCCGGGGTGGGGTAGCACGCCGCCGAGCGCGTGCTCACGGACCGGCGCGCTCGGGATGGGCGGCATCCCGGTCCCGGCCAGCCACTGGTCGGACTTCATCAGCGCGACCCTCGCCTGCGGCGCCGCCAGCGTCACCGGGCACGTCCTCATCGACGGCGTGGAGACCACGCAGATCACCGGGAAGCCGATCACGGTCCGGCTGTCGGGCGCCTACAGCAAGGCTGTGCACGAGAAGTGGGCCCGGGCCGAGTGGACCCTGTACGTGGACCCGCACACGTACCTGCCGGTGCGGATCACCGGCTCCACGGAGACCTTCGGCGGCTCCGGAGGCCGCACCCGCTACAGCAGCGTGACCGACGTGCGGTGGCTGCCGCCGACCGCCGGCAACATCGCCAGGACCCTGGTCACCGTCCCGGCCGGCTTCCAGGAGACGACCCTGGCCAACGTGTGACACCGTCCCTTTCCGCCCGCCCGGCGCCAGGCGCCGGGCGGGCGCCGGGCTACCGGCTGGCCACCTCGGGGGAGCCGAACGCCCGCTGGTCGACCGGCAGGCCGAGCCCGGGGGCCGCCCGCAGGATGCCCAGGCTGGCCCGCTCGGCGAGCGCGGCGATGGTCAGCGAGGGGTTCACGCACAGCGAGGTGGGCACGGCTGAGCCGTCCGTGACGTACAGCCCGGGGTGGCCGCGCAGCTGGTGCTGGCCGTCCAGGGCGGAGCTGGCCGGGTCGTCGCCCATCCGGCAGGAGCCGAGCGGGTGGGCGGTGACCGTGCCCGCCGGGTCCTCCGTCCACGGCATGAACCGGCCGAGCCCGTCCCGCTCCAGGATGCCGCGCGCCTCGGCGTCGGCGAGATCCCAGCCCCGGCGGGTGTTCGCGGTGGGGGTCAGGCTCAGCGTGGACAGCCCGATCCCGCTGGCGGCGAGCCGGGTGAACGACCCGGCCGGCGGCGGCGGGCCGAACACGCCCTCGTTGTCGTCCTCGGTCATCGCCAGCACGGTGAGCCAGGACAGCCACTGGCGGCGCATCTCCTTCTTGGCCACCCCGAACCAGGAAGGGCTGGCACCGCGGGCCTGGCCGAGCACGTTGGTGATGGCCGGGAAGTAGATCTGCTGCAGGGAGAACCGGGTGAACTCGGGCGCGGCCGGATCCAGCCGGTCGTAGGACATCGACCCGATCGGGCGGCCGATGGGCAGCGCCTGGTAGGCCACGCCCGGCGCGCGCTGCAGCCCCAGCACCTGCCGGACCCGCTCCTCGTTCATCACCGCGACGCTCACGTGGTCGCCGTTGCCGGAGAAGTTCCGGCCGACCGCCGCTGGCACCCCGCCGAGCAGCGGGGCCGACCTGGCCAGGATCACCGGGGTGCCGGCCGCCCCGGCCGCCACCACCACCAGCCTGGCCTCGATCGCCCCGGTGCCCACCGGCACCCGGTAGTCGCTGCCGTCCAGCACGGTGTAGCTCACCCGGTACCGGTAGCCCGGCGTGAGCGCGGGGGAGATGGCCTGCACCTCGTGCAGCGCCCGGATCTGCGCGCCGTGCGAGGTGGCCGCGGGCAGGTAGTTGAGCAGCATGGAGCGCTTGGCACCGAAGTGGCAGCCGTTCAGCATCCAGTTGCAGTTGGTGCAGGCGGCCAGGTCGACCGCCTGCGGCACCGGGTTGCAGGTGCGGCCGGCGTGGGTGCAGGCGGCGGCGAAGAGCCCGCCGGCGTAGGCGACGTCGTCCCAGGTCTGGGTGGCGACGGGGATGGCTGCGGACACCCGGTCGTACCAGGGGTCCAGGCTCGCCCGGGTGAGGGAGGCCGGCCAGAGCCGGCGGCCCGTGCTGCCCTGGCGGCCGAAGACGAAGCTGGGCGCCCGCAGCGAGGCGGCGAAGTAGACCACGCTTCCCCCGCCGACGCAGTTGCCGGCGATGACGGTGACGCCCTGCCCGTAGACCAGGTCCACGCTGCGGGTGTAGGTGCCGATCCGCATGTCGTGGGTGAAGTCCTGCGCGCCCAGGTCCGGTCCCCGTTCGAGGATGACGACCTTCGCCCCGGCGGCGGCCAGGTGATAGGCGGGGATGGCGCCGCCGAAGCTGCTGCCGATCACGACGACGTCGGCCCGCTCGGCAGCAGCTCCGGCGGGGCCGGCGGCGCTCACGCCGGGCTCCCGGACGGGGTGGTGCCCGGGTGCGGCTTCGCCAGGTCGCGCCGGTAGGAGAACCGCGGGAACCGCCAGAATCCGTCGGTGTCCGGCAGCGGGAAGCGCAGGTAGACGAGGCCGGGATGGCGCCCGGCGGCGTCCGCGGTGTGCAGGCTGGCGGCGGTGTCGAAGGCCAGCGAGGCGATCGCGGCCAGCAGCGTCCACAGCCGGTCCGCGGTGCCCGGGCCGAGCAGCTGGCTGGCGAGCGCGGTGCGGTGCCGGAAGGGCAGCGCGACGAACGGCGGCAGGGCCGGGTCGAGCAGCAGGAGATGGGCGGCGGCGTACGTGACGGCCGCCGCGTTCAGCCCTCCGGCCAGGCCGGGCAGCAGCGGGGCCAGCGGCAGTTCCGGCATGGTCAGCACCGCGACCGCGCCGGCCTGGACGGCGCCGGGCCCGGCAGCGGCCCCGGCGACCACCCGGTCCCCGGGAAACCGCTGCTGGCCGGGCACAATCGTGTCGGCGAACGCC
>JBLMWU010000039.1:0-7911 GCA_050257395.1 Gemmatimonadota bacterium
GGGCCGCCTTCCCCCGGGGGGGCGGGGGCCGCCGCTCCTTTGCGCGGGCCCGCGCCCTGGCCGGGCCCGCTGACGGCGCGCCGGTTGACGGCCCTGCCAGGCCCGTGGTCTACTCAGCGGCGTTCCAAGGACGGCAGCGGAGGAAGCCGGTGTGAATCCGGCGCGGTCCCGCCACTGTCACCGGGGAGCGACCCTCGCTCCAGCCACCGCCGCACCGCGGCGGGAAGGCTGAGGGGAGCCCTGATCCGGGAGCCAGGAGACTCCGGCCGTCCGTTTCCTTCACAACCGGGGCGTGGTCACCCCGAGGAAGGTGCGGGCCACATGATGCCGCAGTCAGGAGCGCCCCGCCGGGCGCCAGCACGCACGCCGCGTTCTCTCAGCACCAGCCGCTCGTAATGCGCAGGCCCGGGCTCGCGCCCGGGCTGCTGCTCGGAACCGTTCTCGACGTCTGGCTGGCTGATCCGGCAACGGGTCATCCGGTGGCGGGCTTCGGCACCGCCGCGTCCTGGGCCGAGAGCCGGATCTGGGCAGACAGCCGCCTGCGCGGGGCCCTGTTCGTGCTGCTGTGCGCCGGCCCGGTGACCGCCGCCGGGCTCGCGGTCCAGCGGCGGACCCGGCGCGGCGCCGCCGTGACCGCGGCCGCGACCTGGACCGTGCTGGGCGGTGCGTCGCTGGCCGCCGAGGCCGCGGCCGTCGCGGCCGCGCTCGAGGCTGGTGACCTCGCCGCGGCGCGCGGGCGGCTGCCCGCCCTGTGCGGGCGCGACCCGGCCGGCCTGGACGCCGCGGGCATCGCCCGGGCCACGGTGGAGTCGGTCGCCGAGAACACCTGCGACGCCGTGGTGGCGCCGCTGCTGTGGGGCGCTGCCTGCGGCATCCCGGGCCTGCTCGGCTACCGGGCCGTGAACACGCTGGACGCCATGGTCGGCCACCGCAGCCCGCGCTATGAGCGGTTCGGCTGGGCAGCAGCCCGCCTCGACGACCTGGCCGGCCTGGCGCCGGCCCGGCTGACCGCGCTGCTGGCGGCGGCGCTGGCGCCGGCCGCGGGCGGCAGTTCCCGCGGCGCGCTGCGGGCCCTGCGCCGCGACGGCGGCCGCCACCCGAGCCCGAACGCCGGCCGCTGCGAGGCCGCGTTCGCGGGCGCGCTGGGCGTGCGGCTCGGCGGCACCAACGTGTACGCGGGCCGGGCCGAGCAGCGCGGCCTGCTCGGCGACGGGCCGCCGCCGGGCCCGCGCGACATCCGCCGGGCGGTGCTGCTGTCCCGGCTCACCGGCGCCGCGTCGGCCGTGCTGGCCGCGTCGGCGGCCTGCGCGCTGGCCGGCGGTGACCGCCGGTGACCGGGCTGCTGGTGGCGGGCACCACCTCCGACGCTGGGAAGAGCGTGATCACGGCGGGCATCTGCCGCTGGCTGGCCCGCCAGGGCCTCAAGGTGGCGCCGTTCAAGGCGCAGAACATGTCCCTGAACTCGTTCGTCACCGCGGACGGCTGCGAGATCGGCCGGGCCCAGGCCATGCAGGCCGCGGCGGCGGGCATCGAGCCGGAAGGCGCGATGAACCCGGTGCTGCTCAAGCCGGGCGGGCACGGCAGCAGCCAGGTGATGCTGCTGGGCGAGCCGGTCGCCGAGACCGACGCGCTGTCCTACCGGCAGGTGAAGCCGCGGCTGCGCGAGGCCGTGCTGGACTGCCTGGCCGGCCTGCGGGAGCGGTTCGACGTGGTGGTCTGCGAGGGGGCGGGCAGCCCCGCCGAGATCAACCTGCGGGCGGACGACCTCGCGAACATGGGGCTGGCCCGCGCGGCCGGGCTGCCGGTCATCGTGGCGGGCGACATCGACCGGGGCGGCGTGCTCGCCGCCATGTTCGGCACCCTCGCCCTGCTCAGCCGGGAGGACCAGGCGCTGGTCGCCGGGTTCGTGGTGAACAAGTTCCGCGGCGACACAAGGCTGCTGCAGCCGGGGCTGGACATGCTGGCCGGTCTCACGTCGCGGCCGGTGCTCGGGGTGCTGCCGATGATCGGCGGGCTGTGGATCGACGCCGAGGACTCGCTCGCGCTGGACGCACGCCAGGCCCACCACGGCCCCGGGGCGGCCGCGGGCGGCGATCCGCTGCGGGTGGCGGTGGTCCGGCTGCCGCGGATCAGCAATTTCACCGACGTGGACCCGCTGGCGGCCGAGCCGTCGGTGGTGGTCCACTACGCCACGGCACCCGGCGAGCTGGCCGGCGCGGACCTGGTGATCGTGCCCGGCAGCCGGGCGACCGTCGCCGACCTTGCCTGGCTGCACGAGCGCGGTCTCGCCGCGGCGATCACCGCCCGCGCCCGGGCGGGCCGCCCGGTGCTGGGCATCTGCGCGGGCTTCCAGATGCTGGCCCGCGGCATTCAGGACGAGGTGGAAAGCCGCGCCGGAGCGGTCCGCGGCCTGGGCCTGCTGCCCGCGGACGTCCGGTTCACCGCCGGCAAGACGCTGCGGCGCTGCCAGGGCGAGGGCTTCGGCGAGCAGGTGACCGGCTACCAGATCCACCACGGCGTGGCGGAGGTGACCGGCGGTGAGCCGTTCCCCGGCGGGTGCGCGGCCGGCGCGGTGTGGGGCACGTCCTGGCACGGGCTGTTCGAGAGCGACGGGTTCCGGCAGGCGGCCCTGGCCCGGGTCGCGGCCGCCGCCGGGCGCGGCTTCACCCCCGCGGGCGTGTCCTTCCAGGCCGAGCGCGAACGCCAGCTCGACACCCTCGGCGACCTGATCGGCGGGCACCTGGACACCGGGGCGCTGCTGCGCCTCATCGAGGGCGGGCCGCCCGCCGGCCTTCCGTTCATCCCCCCGGGAGCCCCATGAAGCCCGCTGACACCGGCGCCGCCCCGGCCATCCTGCTGCTGTCCGCCTCGGACACCGACCTGCTGGCGGCCCGCGCCAGCGGCGGGCCCTGGCGGCTGGCCAACCCGGCCCGCACCGGCCCCGGCGAGCTGCCCGGCCTGCTGGATGGCGTGTTCTGCGTGGTGGCCCGGCTGCTCGGCGGCCGCCGCAGCTGGCCCGACGGGCTGGCCGCGGTGCTGGCCAGCGGCCTGCCCGCGGTCGTGCTCAGCGGTGAGGCCGCGCCGGACGCCGAGCTGATGTCGCTGTCCACGGTGCCCGCGGGGGTGGCCGCCCAGGCGCTCGCCTACCTGCGGGAGGGCGGGCCCGGCAACCTCGCCCAGCTCGCCCGGTTCCTGTCGGACACGATCCTGCTCACCGGGCAAGGCTCCGACCCGCCGGCGGCGCTGCCCGCCCACGGCGTGCACGGCCAGCGGGCGGAGCTGCCGGGCCGGCCCACCGTCGGCATCGTCTTCTACCGGGCGCACGCCGTGTCGGGGAACACCGCGTTCGTGGACGCGCTCGCGGACGGCATCGAGGCGCACGGGGCGAACGCCAGGGCGGTGTACTGCGGCTCGCTCCGGTCGGCGGGCCAGGAGGTCTACGGCCAGCTCGCAGGCGTGGACGCGCTGGTCGTCACCGTGCTCGCGGCGGGCGGCGCGGTCGCCGCGGATGCCAGCGCCGGCGGCGCCGAGGACTGCTGGGACGTGGCCGCGCTCGCCGCCCTGGACGTGCCCGTGCTGCAGGCCCTGTGCCTCACCTCGGCGCGCGCCGCCTGGCAGGACTCCAGCGCCGCGCTCACCCCGATGGACGCGGCGATGCAGGTCGCGGTGCCGGAGTTCGACGGCCGGCTGATCACCGTGCCGTTCTCGTTCAAGGAGTCCGGCGCGGACGGCGTGCCCGAGTACGCGGCCGATCCGGAGCGGGCCGCCCGGGTGGCCGGGATCGCGGTGGCCCACGCCCGGCTGCGGCGGATCCCGCCCGCGGAGCGGCGGCTGGTGATCATGCTGTCGTCCTACCCGACCCGGCACGCGCGGGTCGGCAACGCCGTCGGGCTGGACACCCCGGCGTCCGCGGTGTCCCTGCTGGAGGCGCTGCGCGAGGCCGGGTACGACCTGGGCGGCGGCTTCCCCGATGACGGCGACACGCTGATCGGGCAGCTCATCGCCGCTGGCGGCTACGACACCGAGTGGCTGACCGGGGAGCAGCTCGCGGCGGCGCCGATGCGGGTGCCCGCCGGCCGGTACGCCGGCTGGCTCGGGGAGCTGCCCGCGGGGCTGGCCGCCGCCATCCGCGCGCACTGGGGTGAGGAGCCCGGCAGCCTCTACACCGACGGCGGCGACATCGTGCTGGCCGGGCTGCGGTTCGGCAACGTCGCGGTGATGATCCAGCCGCCCCGCGGGTTCGGCGAGAACCCGGTCGCCATCTACCACGACCCGGACCTGCCGCCCTCCCACCACTACCTGGCGGCCTACCGGTGGGCGGAGCGCTCCTTCGGCGCGCACGCCATCGTGCACCTCGGCAAGCACGGGACCCTGGAATGGCTGCCCGGCAAGGGGCTGGGGCTGTCCGCGGGCTGCGCACCCGACGCGGTGCTGGGCGGCCTGCCGCTGATCTACCCGTTCATCGTGAACGACCCCGGCGAGGGCACCCAGGCCAAGCGGCGCGGGCACGCCACCATCATCGACCACCTGATCCCGCCGATGGCGCGCGCCGACACCTACGGCGACCTGGCCCGGCTGGAGCAGCTGCTGGACGAGTACGCGACGGTCAGCGCGCTGGACCCGGCGAAGCTGCCCGCGGTCCGGGCGCAGATCTGGGAGCTGGTCCGGGCCGCCGAGCTCCACCACGACCTGCACGTCGACGCCGAGCCGGACCCCGGCGGGTTCGACGACTTCGTGCTGCACGTGGACGGTTACCTGTGCGAGGTCAAGGACGCGGTGATCCGGGACGGGCTGCACGTGCTGGGCAGCCCGCCGCACGGCGACCAGCAGGCCGCCACCGTGCTGGCGGTGCTGCGCGCCGCCCAGGTGTGGGGCGGCCGGCGGGCGCTGCCGGGGCTGCGCGCGGCGCTGGCCGCGCACTTCGGGCTGGACGAGGCGGGGCTGCTGGCCGAGCCGGGCGCCGCGGCCGCGGTGCCCGCCGCGCTGGCGGCAGCGGCGGGCCGGCCGGACGGGCCCGCCCGCACCGGGGCCGACGCGGTGGACCTGCTGGAGGCGGCGGCCGCCCGGCTGGTCGGCGGGCTGGCCACGGCGGGCTGGGAGCCGGCGAAGGTGCCCGGCGTGGTGACGGGGGTGCTCGGCGGGGCGCCGCCGGAGGTGGCCGCGGTGCTGGAGTTCGCCGCCGCCGAGGTCGTGCCCCGGCTGGCCCGCACCACCGACGAGATCACCAACGTGCTGCGCGCCCTGGACGGCCGGTACATCCCGGCCGGGCCGTCCGGGTCGCCCACCCGCGGGCTGGTGAACACGCTGCCCACCGGCCGCAACTTCTACTCGGTGGACCCGAAGGCCATCCCGTCCCGCAACGCGTGGCAGACCGGCTCGGCCCTGGCGGAGTCGCTGGTCGCCCGGCACCTGGCCGGCACCGGGGACTACCCCCGGTCGGTCGGCCTCACCGTCTGGGGCACGTCGGCGATGCGCACCCAGGGCGACGACATCGCCGAGGTGCTCGCGCTGATCGGCTGCCGCCCGGTGTGGGACGACGCGTCCCGCCGGGTCACCGGTTTTGAGGTCATCCCGGCCGCCGAGCTGGGCCGGCCCCGGATCGACGTCACGGTGCGCATCTCCGGCTTCTTCCGGGACGCCTTCCCGCACGTCATCGCCCTGCTGGACGACGCGATCAGCGCCGTCGCCGGGCTGGACGAGCCGCCGGAGGTCAACTACCTGCGCGCGCACGCCGAGGAGGACACCCGCGCCCACGGCGACCGGCGGCGGGCCACCACCCGGATCTTCGGGTCCAGGCCCGGCGCGTACGGCGCCGGGCTGCTGCCGCTGATCGACGCCGGCAACTGGCGCACCGACGCCGACCTGGCCGAGGTGTACGCGGTGTGGGGCGGCTACGCCTACGGGCGCGGCCTGGACGGCCGGGAGGCGCGCGCGGACATGGAGACGAGCTTCCGGCGCATCTCGGTGGCCGCGAAGAACACCGACACCCGGGAGCACGACATCGCCGACTCCGACGACTACTTCCAGTTCCACGGCGGCATGGTCGCCATGGTCCGCCACCTCACCGGCACCGCGCCGGCCGCCTACATCGGCGACTCGGCCGTGCCCGACCGGGTGCGCACCCGCACCCTGGCCGAGGAGGCGAAACGGGTCTTCCGCTCCCGGGTGGTCAACCCGCGGTGGCTGGCCGCGATGGCCCGGCACGGCTACAAGGGCGGGTTCGAGCTGGCCGCGACCGTCGACTACCTGTTCGGCTACGACGCCACCGCGGGCGTGGTGGACGACTGGATGTACCGCCAGCTCGCCGAGTCGTACGTGTTCGGCGAGGAGGTGAGCGCGTTCCTGCGGCGGTCCAACCCGTGGGCGCTGCGCGACATCGCCGGGCGGCTGCTGGAGGCGGCCAGCCGCGGCCTGTGGGCGGAGCCCCCGGCCGACGTCATCGAGCGGCTCCAGGCCGCGTACCTGGAACTGGAAGGCGAGCTGGAAGGGGCAGGCGGGTGATACCTCCCACCGCGCCATTTGGCGCGCCTCCGGCACGACCATGCGAAGTGCTTACTGGCGTGCCTTCGGCACGACGCACCGCGAGGGAGGCGGGCAATTGAGCGGGTTCCCGTTCAGCGCCGTGGTGGGCATGGACGACCTGCGGCTGGCGCTGGTGCTCAACGCCGTGTCCCCGGCGATCGGCGGGGTGCTGGTGCGCGGCGAGAAGGGCACCGCCAAGTCGACCATGGTCCGGGCGCTGGCCGCGGTGCTGCCGGAGGTGGCCGCGGTGACCGGGTGCCGGTTCAGCTGCGATCCGGCGGCGCCGGACGCCGGCTGCCCGGACGGGCCGCACGGCCCGGCGGCGCCCGCGGCGGCCCGGCCGGCCCGGCTGGTGGAGCTCCCCGTCGGCGCGAGCGAGGACCGGCTGGTGGGGGCGCTGGACATCGAGCGGGCGCTGACCGAGGGGGTCAAGGCGTACGAGCCGGGCCTGCTCGCGGCCGCCCACCGCGGGGTGCTGTACGTGGACGAGGTCAACCTGCTGCACGACCACCTGGTCGACCTGCTGCTGGACGCCGCCGCGCTGGGCACCTGCTACGTCGAGCGGGAAGGCGTGTCGGTCCGGCACCCGGCGCGGTTCCTGCTGGTCGGCACCATGAACCCGGAAGAAGGCGAGCTGCGGCCGCAGCTGCTGGACCGGTTCGGCCTCACCGTGGAGGCGGCGGCGCCGCGGGACGCGGGACCGCGGGCGGAGGTGATCCGGCGCCGGCTGGCCTACGACGCCGACCCGGCCGGCTTCACCGCCGCCTGGGCGGAGGCGGAGAACGCGCTCGCTGACCGGATCGCCGCCGCCCGGCAGCGGCTGGCCGGGGTGGTCCTGCCGGACAGCGCGCTGCGGCAGGTCGCGTCCGTGTGCGCGGCGTTCGGCGTGGACGGGCTGCGCGCGGATCTGGTCACCGCGCGGGCCGCGCTGGCGCACGCCGCCTGGGCGGGCCGGCCGGAGGTCACCGCGGCGGACATCCGGGCCGCCGCCCGGCTGGCGCTGCCGCACCGCCGCCGGCGGCAGCCGTTCGACGCCCCCGGCCTGCCCGAGGACGAGCTGGACCAGGCGCTGGCCGACGCCATGGATGACGACGGCCCGGACGACGACGGTCCCGGCGACGGTGACGGCAGCGCCGGCGGTGACCGCAGTGGCCGGACGGGCGGGGCTGGGGACAGCGCCCAGCCGGACAGCGGCCGGGGCCGGGACCGCGACCCGCAGCGGGCGGGCGCCACCGCACCCGGCGCACACGGTGACGGCACAGCCGGGCCGGGCACCCCGCCGGCCGGAGCGCCGGACGGGCCGCTGGCGCAGCGCCAGCCCCGGGCCGGCGAGCACGGCACCGGTGAGGGAGCAGCGGAGCCGCCCGCGGCCGCGCCCGGCCCGGTGTT
>JBLMWU010000040.1:0-3629 GCA_050257395.1 Gemmatimonadota bacterium
ACCGCTGGGAGTTCCGGCTGCTCGACGGCGAAGACGAAGCCTGCCTGATCACCCCGCAGGCTCTCGGCGCGCTGCTGCGTCCGTGGACCGGCCGCGGCGACCTGGCCGCCCTGGAGATCATCCGCAGCGCCAGCTACACCTTCCGCGCCCGGCTGGCGGCCCGCTTCACCGACGGGTGCGTCTTCCTGCTCGGCGACGCCGCCCACCTCACCCCGCCGTTCATCGGCCAGGGCCTGGCGGCCGGGCTGCGCGACGTCGACAACCTCGCCTGGAAGCTCGCGCACGTGCTGACCGGCCGGGCCGGCGCGGACCTGCTCGCCACCTACGACACCGAACGCCGCCCGCACGCCAGGGCCATGGTGAAAAAGGCCGTCCGGGTCGGCTGGGCGATGACCGGCGGCCAGGACCGGGCCGCCGCAGTCCGCCGGGTCACCCTGGCCGCGGCCGTCCGCAGCGAACACGTCCGCCAGGCCATGGCTTCCACCGCGACGCCCCGGCTGAAGGCCGGCGCTTTGCGGCCCGCCCCGCGCCTCCTGCCGTCCGGAGTCCCCGCCGCGCTGCGGCCCGGCGGCCTGATCGCCAACCCCCTGGTGTCCGCCGGCGACGGCCCGCCGGTCCGCCTGGACACGGTGCTCGCCGGGCGGACGGCAGTGCTCACTGCACGGCGCCCCGACCCCGCACTGGTGGAGTTCTGCCGCCGCCACGGCCTGGTCCTGGTCCGGGTCAGCGCACCCGGCACCCACACCCGCGGCGGACCAGGAACCCAGGAGGACACCGGGTGGACCGACGTCCGTCTCGCCGGCGGCACACCGTCCGCGGGGATGCGGGCCCTGACGGCGAAGCCGGCGCTGACCGTCATCGTCCGCCCCGACCGCGTGATCGCCGCGGCCGGGACCCGCTACCGGCTGCCGCGCTTGCCCTGGCACATCACGGCCACCGCCCGCGCGCGGGCACGCGGCGGGTACTCACCCGCCAGCTAACACAGACCCCGCCGGCCCGCTGCCGGCCGCGCTTTAGGAGTGTCCCATGTTCGTCACCATCTCGCTGCTGCTGGCCGCGGCCTGCCTCCTCCCGGCGGCAGGCAAGCTGCTCGGCCACCCCAGGATGCGGCAGTCCGCCGAGCACTTCGGCATCCTCTGGCCCCGCTACAGGCTCATCGGAGTCGCCGAACTGGCCGCTGCCGCGGGCATCCTGGCCGGCCTGTGGTGGCATCCCCTCGGAATCGCCGCCGCGGCCGGGATGCTCCTGCTGCTCACCGGCGCGCTGATCACCCACCGGCGCGCCGGGGACAGCGGAAAGGAAATGGCACCGGCCCTGATCGACCTCGCCCTCACCATCGCCTACCTGGCCATCGCCCTCACCAGCTAACGGAGAACTAAATGACCACTCAGACAGCACCCGGCGCCGCGCCGCCGGGATCCGCCGGCACCGCCGGCCAGGCAGCCCCGCTGGACGCGCTGCTCGCTGACGCCGCGCTCGGCACCTTCCGCCGGCTCACCCCGGACGCGTCGGCCGCCAAGTTCGCGGCCGCCCTGGCCCGCAGGCCGCACACCACCGCCTGGAGGCTGGGCAGCCTCGCCGCCGAACTGGCACGCATCGGGGCTGGCACTTCCGCGCTGGCGCCCGCCAGGGGTGACCGTCGTTTCGCCGACCCGGCCTGGACAGGCAACGCCCTGCTGCGCCGGATCATGCAGTCCTATCTGGCGGCGGCGCAGACCGCAGGCCAGCTCGTCGGCGACGCCGGGCTCAGCCCGCGCGACGACAAGCGGGTCCGGTTCACCGTCGGGAACCTCATCGAGGCACTGTCGCCGAGCAACGTGCCGTTGCTGAACCCCTCCTCGGCCAAGGCCGTCATTGACACCGGCGGCCTCAGCCTGGCGCGCGGCGGTCTGAGCCTGCTGCGGGACATGGCCAGCCCGCCGCGGATACCGCAGATGGTGGACAGGTCGGCGTTCGAGGTCGGCCGGAACATCGCGGTCACGCCGGGAGAGGTGGTGCTGCGCACCGAGGTGCTCGAGCTGATCCAGTACCGGCCGCAGACCGGGCAGGTCCGGGAGGTCCCGCTGCTGATCGTGCCGCCCACGATCAACAAGTTCTACGCCCTGGACCTGGCCCCCGGCCGCAGCATGGCGGAGTACCTGGTGCGAAACGGCCAGCAGGTGTTCGTGATCTCCTGGCGCAACCCAGACGGTCATCACGCCGGCTGGGGCCTGGACACCTACGTCACGGCGGTGCTCGATGCGCTCGACGGGGTCGAGCGGATCTGCGGTAGCGGCCGCACGGCGGTGATGGGCGTCTGCGCCGGCGGCATCATCGCCAGTGTCATGGCCGCGCACCTGGCCGCCGTCGGCCAGCAGGACCGGCTCGCCTGCCTCTGCCTGCTGGTCACCGTGCTCGACACCGCGGACGCCGGCACCGTCGCCGCGCTGGCAGACCGGCAGCTGGCGGCGGCGGCGAAGGTGATGTCGGCGCGCCGCGGCTACCTCGACGGGCGTGCCCTGGCCGAGGCGTTCGCCTGGCTGCGCCCCGGTGACCTGGTATGGAACTACTGGGTGAACAATTACCTGCTCGGCAAGAAGCCGCCGGCGTTCGACATCTTGTTCTGGAACGCCGACACCACCCGGATGAGCGCCAGGCTGCATGCCGACTTCGTGGACCTGGCAATGGACAACAAGCTCGTCACGCCCGGAGCGCTGACGGTCCTCGGTACCCCGGTCGACCTGTCCCAGGTCACAGTCGATTCCTACATCGTCGCCGGGATCGCCGACCACATCACCCCATGGCAGAACTGCTACCGCAGCACACAGCTGCTAGGCGGCGGAAGCCGGTTCATCCTGTCCACCAGCGGCCACATCGCCGCGCTGGTGAACCCGCCGGGCAACCCGAAGGCCACCTACCAGACCAGCAAGACCAACCCGGCCAGCCCATCGGACTGGCTGAAGACCGCGCAATCCGAGCAGGGCAGCTGGTGGCCCGACCTGCTGGCGTGGCTCGGGGACCGGTGCGGCGCGGACAAGCCGGCACCAGCGGAACTGGGCACCAGCGGGCTCCGGCCGGTCATTGACGCCCCGGGCACGTACGTCTTCGACGCCTGACAGGACACGCCATGCACGAGAACATCGGACACGCGCTGGGCACCGACTACTTCCTGGTCGCCGGCCAGCTCACCCGCGAGGAGCTGGGCTGCCTGCGGCGCACCCGCGACTTCGTCGACGGGGAAGTCCTGCCGGTCATCAACGAGTACTGGGAGCGGCGCAGTTCCCCTGGCTACTGGTTGAAAAGATGGCCAAGCTGAACCTCGTCGGCGACGGCATCGACGGGTACGGCTGCCCGCCGATGAGCCCGATCGCGACCGGGCTGGTGCATATGGAGCTCAACCGCGGTGACGGCAGCCTGGGCACGTTCCTCGGCATCCAGGCCGGGCTCGCGATGCAGTCGATCGCCATGCTCGGCAGCCAAGAGCAGAAGCAACGCTGGCTGCCCGCCATGGCCCGGCTCGAGAAGCTGGACGCGTTCGCGCTCACTGAGCCGCTGCACGGCTCCGACTCTGTCGCGCTGGAAACCTCGGCGCGCCGCGATGGCGGCGAGTGGGTGATCGACGGCGGCAAGAAGTGGATCGGCAACGGCCC